>DAOMOP010000037.1:7244-9545 GCA_035444405.1 Rhodocyclaceae bacterium | reverse complement strand
GAGCGTCGTCGCCGTGCCGAGGCCGGTGAGCTGCTTGAAGACCTCGGCGACGTCCTCGCCGATCTCCGGATTGCAGGTCATCAGCCCGAAATCGGTGTACGAGCGCGTCGTGCGCGGGTGGTAGTTGCCGGTGCCCAGATGCACGTAGCGGCGCAGCGCGCCTTCCTCGCGGCGCACGAACATCAGCATCTTGGCGTGCGTCTTGTAGCCGAACACGCCATACACGACGTGCGCGCCGACCTCCTCGAGGCGGCTCGCCAGCGCGATGTTCGCCTCTTCGTCGAAGCGCGCCATCAGCTCGAGCACCACCGTGACTTCCTTGCCTTTCTGCGCGGCGCGGGCGAGTTGCTCCATCAGCACCGAGTCGGTGCCGGTGCGATAGACGGTCATCTTGATCGCGAGCACCTGCGGGTCGTCGGCGGCCGCACGCAGCAGCTGGATGACCGGATTGAAACTCTGGAACGGGTGGTGCAGCAGCACGTCCTGCTTGCGGATCGCGGCGAACACGTCGTCCTTCTTCTCGAGGCCCTTGGGCAGGCCGGGCAGAAAAGGCGGATAGCTCAGGTCGGGCCGCGCGACCCAGTCGGGAACCTGCATCAGGCGCACCAGGTTCACGATGCCGGGGGTGCGGTACAGGTCGCGGCGCGACAGCCGGAAGTGCTGCAGCAGGAACGCTTCCATCTTCTCCGAGCAGGTGTCGGCGACCTCCAGGCGCACGGCGTCGCCGAAGTGACGCTGCTGCAGCTCGCCCTTCAGCGAGGTGCGCAGGTCCTTGACCTCTTCCTCGTCGACGAACAGGTCGGAGTTGCGCGTGACGCGGAACTGGTAGCAGCCGAGCACGCGCATGCCGGAGAAGAGCTGATCGACGTGTGCGTGCAGCACCGAGGACAGGAACACGAAGCTGTACTCGTGCTCGCAGATCTCGCGCGGCAGCCGGATCACGCGTGGCAGTGCGCGCGGCGCCTGCACGATCGCGACACCCGAGTCGCGCCCGAAGGCATCGCGCCCGTCGAGCTCGATCGCGAAGTTGAGGCTCTTGTTGAGCACGCGCGGAAACGGGTGCGCCGGGTCGAGCCCGATCGGGGTCAGCACCGGGCTCACCTCGCGTTCGAAGTAGTTCTTGATCCAGGTGTTCTGGGCGTCGGTGAGCAGCCCCCGGCGCAGGAAGGCGATGCCCTCGGCCTCGAGCGCGGGCAGGATGTCGTCGTTGAGGAGCTCGTACTGCTCGGCGATGATCTCGTGCACCTCGTCGCTGACGCGCTCGAGCAGATCGACCGGTGCCAGCCCGTCGCTGCCGGCCATGCGGCTGCCCAGGCGGATCTGCTCCTTGATGCCGGACACGCGGATCTCGAAGAATTCGTCGAGGTTGCTCGACACGATGCACAGGAATCGCAGCCGCTCGAGCAGCGGCACCTTGCGGTCGGCCGCCTGGGCGAGCACGCGGCGCTGGAAGCGCAACAGCGACAGCTCGCGGTTGATGAAGTGTTCGGGCGGAAAATCCTGGTGTTTTCTCGGGGCTCTCATGAGGTTCCTCGTCGGTGCGCACGCGTGCGTACCGTGCGGCGGCGCAACCGCGCATTCTGCGACAGTCACGTTGCAAAATCGTGACGGCCGGGCATCGCCATTCGATGCCCACAGCTTACCGCAGTCGCGCGCGCCACGATACCCGTCCCGCATGCCCGGGGCATCGCCGCCGCGATCGTCGTGGCGCCGTGTGCGAATGGTAGAATCGGTTTCGCCCGACAGCCCCGCGAGAGCCGCCCGCCACGATGACACACGAACTGATCGCAGCGATCGATCTGGGTTCGAACAGTTTCCGCCTGCAGGTCGGCAGAATCGTCAACGATCAGATCTATCCGCTCGACGGCCTCAAGGAGTCGGTGCGGCTCGCGGCCGGCCTTTCCGCGGACAAGCTGCTCGATGCGGCCGCATGGGAGCGCGGCATCAGCGCGCTGCGACGCTTCAACGAGCGCTTGCGCGGCTTCGAACCCGATTCGGTGCGGGCGGTCGCCACCAACACGCTGCGCGTGGCCAAGAACGCGCCCGAGTTCCTCGCCGAGGCCGAAGCGGCCCTGGGGGTGCCGATCGAGGTCATCGCCGGCCGCGAGGAGGCGCGCCTGATCTACGTCGGCGTCGCGCATACGCTGCCCGAGCCGCACCGCCAGCAGCTGGTGGTCGACATCGGTGGCGGCTCGACCGAGTTCATCATCGGCAAGAGCTTCGAGCCGATTGCGCTCGAGTCGCTCTACATGGGCTGCGTGACCTACAGCCTGCGCTATTTTCCCGAAGGGCGCATCGACA
>DAOMOP010000037.1:0-7234 GCA_035444405.1 Rhodocyclaceae bacterium | reverse complement strand
CTCAAGGCCGCCGAGGTGTCGGCGCGGCGCGAGCTGCAGGCGATCGCGCACGTGTATCGCGAAGTCGGCTGGGAGGTGGCGGTCGGGTCGAGCGGGTCGGCAAAGGCGCTCGTCGATGTGCTCGAACAGAACGGCCTGTCGGAGACCGGCATCACGCGCGACGGGCTCGAGCAGCTGCGCGCGCTGCTGCTGCGCGCAGGCAGCATCGACCGGCTCGAGCTCGCAGCGCTCAAGGGCGACCGCCTGCCGGTGCTGCTCGGCGGCTTCGCGATCATGTCGGCGGTGTTCAAGGAGTTCGAGCTCGAGCACATGGCCTTTTCGGAAGGCGCCCTGCGCCTGGGGGTGCTCTACGATCTGCTCGGACGCTACCACCACCACGATCTGCGTGATGCGACGGTGTCGGCCTTCATCACGCGCTACCAGGTGGACCGCCGCCATGCCGAGGCAGTCGCCGACACGGCGCTGCACCTGCTGCGCTGCCTCGAGCCGGCACGCTGCGCGCCCGACCATCCGGACCGCCTGTTCCTGCACTGGGCCGCACTGCTGCACGAGATCGGCGTGTCGGTGGCCCATTCGAGCTACCACAAGCACAGCGCCTACATTCTCGCCAATGCCGACATGCCGGGGTTCTCGCGCATGGACCAGGCGCGCCTGGCGCGCATCGTGCTCGCACACCGCGGCAAGCTCGCGCGGGTGTCGGGCATCGACGAGTCGAGCTCCGACTGGATGCTGATCGTGTGCCTGCGGCTTGCGGTGATCCTGCATCGGGCGCGCGACGGACGCGGCGTGCCGCCGATCTCGATCGATCGCACCGAGCGCGGTTTCGCCGTGTCGCTGTGCGACGACTGGCTCGAGCAGCTGCCGCTTACCGCCGCCGCACTCGAAGAGGAGCAGCGACAGTGGCTGTCGGTCGGGCGCGGGCTCGCGATCCGGGCGCCCGAAGGCAAGGCCGAGCCGGTCTGATCACGCATGGCCGGGGCTCGCAAGGACACGCCGCGTGTCGAACACGCTGCCGACAGTGCCGCCGAGATGCGGCTCGCCGGCGAGTGGACCCTGCGCGCGCTCGCGGGCGAGCTGCGCACGATCCGCAGAATGCTCGCTGCAGCGGGTGCGAACACGCGATGGAGCGCCGACGGAGTGTCGCGCCTCGATAGCTTCGGGGCGGCCTTGCTGTGGCGCGCGTGGGGACGTCGCTGGCCGCAGCAGCTCTCGATCAGCGACACGCACCGTGCGGTGATCGAGTCGATCGCCGCGGGTGCCGCGGCGCCGCTGCCGCGGCCGGCGCGCTTCACCCCGGTGGACATGGTCGTCGCGCTCGGGCGCGTGGTGCTCGGCTTCGGCACGCAGGCGCTCGATTTCGTGCGCCTGATCGGGCAGCTGGGGCTCGATCTCGCGTATCTGATGCGCTTTCCGCGCGACTGGCCGGTGCGCGAGATTTCGGCCAATGTCTTCAAGGTCGGCGTCAAGGCGATGCCGGTGGCCGCGCTGGTCGGCTTCCTGATCGGCGTCGTGCTGTCCTACCTGTCGGCGCTGCAACTGCAATCGTTCGGGGCCGACGTCTTCATCGTGAACATCCTCGGCCTCGGCATCATCCGCGAGCTCGGCCCGGTGCTGGTGTCGATTCTGGTGGCGGGGCGCTCGGGCTCGGCCATGACCGCCCAGCTCGGGGTCATGCGGGTCACCGAGGAGGTGGACGCGCTCGCGGCGATGGGCATCTCGCGCACCCTGCGGCTGGTGCTGCCGAAAGTCATCGCCCTGTCGCTGGCGATGCCGCTGCTGGTGCTGTGGACGTCGGGGATCGCGCTGTTCGGCGGCATGGTGTCGGCGTGGGTGCAGCTCGACCTGTCCTTCGGCTTCTTCATCGACACGCTGCCGCGCGTCGTGCCGCTCGCGAACCTCTACATCGGCCTCGCCAAGGGTGTCGTGTTCGGCATGCTGATCGCGCTGGTGGCCTGCCACTTCGGCCTGCGCGTGCAGCCGAACACCGAGAGCCTGTCGAGCAACACGACCGCATCGGTGGTGTCGTCGATCACGATCGTGATCCTCGTCGATGCGGTGTTCGCGATCGCGACGCGTTCGATCGGGGTGCCGCTGTGACGCTGCCGAACGGTCGCGCCATCGAGGTCGCCATGGCGGAAGGGGGCGGCCCGGTGAGCGACGAAGCCGTCATCGAGCTCGAAGGCATCGTCACGCGCTTCGGCCGCAACGTCGTGCACGACGGGCTCGACCTGCGCATCGCGCGTGGCGAGATGGTGTCGCTGGTGGGCGGCTCGGGCAGCGGCAAGACCACGCTGCTGCGCCATCTGATCGGCCTGACGCGCCCGGCGGCCGGACGCGTGCTGCTCTTCGGCGAGCCGCTGCTGTCGGGCAGCATCAAGCAGCAGCGTGCGCGACGGCGCCGCTTCGGCGTGCTGTTCCAGCAGGGGGCACTGTTTTCGGCGCTGAATGTCGCAGAGAATATCGCCTTTCCGCTGCGCGAGCTCGGTGTCGCGACGCGCGACGAGATCGGCGACCTGGTCGCGCAGAAGATGGCGATGGTCGAGCTGGAGCCGGCCCATGCGCTGCTGATGCCGGCCGAGCTGTCCGGCGGCATGGTCAAGCGGGTGGCGCTCGCGCGTGCGCTCGCGCTCGAGCCCGAGCTGTTGCTGCTCGACGAGCCCACGGCGGGGCTGGATCCCGACCGCAGCGCATCGTTCGTCGAGCTGATCCGCTCGCTGCAGCGGCGCCTGCATCTGACGGTGGTGCTGGTCACGCACGACATCGACACGCTGGTCGCGCTGTCGACGCGCATCGCAGTGCTGGCCGAGCGTCGCATCGTCAGCTATGCGACGCTCGACGAGACGCTGGCGGTTGACCACCCGTTCATCCAGCGTTTTTTCAGGGGCGAACATGGACGCCGGGCGCTGGCCCGGCGCAACGGAGGGGACTGATGGAAAATCGCGCCCATGCATTGGCGGCCGGTCTGTTCGCGCTGCTGCTGGGGGCCGCGACGGTGCTGGCGATCTGGTGGTTCTCGGATCAGCGTGAAGCGCTCGCCACCTACGAGCTGGTGTCGACCGGGAGCATCACCGGGCTGAATCCGCAGGCACAGGTACGCTATCGCGGCATGGCGGCGGGCAAGGTGACGCACATCCGCATCGATCCGGCCGATCACCGCAACATTCTGGTGACGATAGAGATCGATGCGGCGCTTCCGATCACGCGCGGCACCCGCGCGAGCCTCGGCTACCAGGGGGTGACCGGGCTTGCCTTCGTGCAGCTCGACGACCGTGGCCGTGATCCGACGCCACTCGCGGCACCGGAGGGCCGGCCGCCGCGACTGACGCTGGAGCCCGGGCTGGTCGACCAGCTCACCGACACGGCCCTCGACGCCGCGCAGCGCTTCAAGGCGATCTCGGAGCAGGTCGGCGCGTTCTTCGACGCGGACAATCTCGCGCGCTTTCGCTCGGTGCTGCAAACGCTCGAATCGGCCGCCGGTGGCATCGATCGGACTTTCGCCGAGGCACCCGAGACGCTGCAGGCGATCCGCGCCGTGTTCAGCCCGGCCAATGTGCGCAGCCTGTCGGCGACGCTCGCGAATCTCGAGCAGGTCAGCGGCGAGGCCGCGCCGGCCGCCGCCGAGCTGCGCGCGGTCGTCGCGCGGCTGGGCGAGGTGCTCGACACCGTCGACCGCGTCGTGCTGGCCGCCGGAGACAGTGTGCTGGACAATACGCTGCCCGAGCTCGACGCCCTGCTCAAGGAGCTCACCGACACCGCGTCCCGTGTGGGGCGCCTCGTCGACGAAGTCGAAGCCTCGCCGCAGATATTGATCACCGGACGCAGCGAGCGCAGGCCGGGACCCGGCGAGGAGGGCTTCCGGGCGCCTTACCAGTAACCGCGAACCGATGACGATGACGACGCTTCTGCAACGAGCACTCCCGATCGCGATGGCCTTCGTGCTGAGCGCATGTGCGGCGCTGGTGAATGCGCCCGCCTATTCTGTCTACGACCTCGGGCGGGTCAGTGCGGTGCCTGCGGCCCCGAGCACTGTCGTTCCGGCCGCCGTCGAGGTCCGTGCGCCCTCGTGGCTCGCCACCTCGGCGATGCAGTATCGGCTCGACTACGCACGCCCGGCCAGTCGGGAGGCCTACGCGGAAAGCCGCTGGGCCGGGCATCCCGCCGAGATGCTGCAGCGGCAGCTGACGGCGATGCTGGTCGACGGCGCGCACAGGTCCGGCGCCTGCCGGCTGCGCATCGAGCTCGACGAGTTCGTGCAGAGTTTCGAGTCGGTCGAGGACAGCCGCGCGGAGCTGGCCGCGCGTGCCATGCTGGTCGGGCCGCGCAACGGGGCGGTGCTCGCGCGCCGCGTGTTCACGACCCGCGTGCCGGCGCCGGCCGCCGATGCGCGCGGCGGCGTGCAGGCGCATCGTGAAGCGGTCGTGGCGTTCGGGCGGGAGCTGTCGACCTGGCTGGACGGACTCGACGGCGCGCCTGGTCGGGAGGGGAGCATCGGTGAGCGCTGCCGGAGTTGACGGCGACGTCCGCCCTTCGGGCGGGCGCACCCGGTTGCGCGCCACGGCGAGCCTCGTGCACCGGCGGTCATTCATGCGTGATGCCGGCACGATTTCCGGTGCCGCTGTCGACGCCATCGGCCGATGCGGATTACTATCGCTAACGTTGACGTCAACGATACTCGACCCGATAGACCCGTCACGAGGAGAGAGAACATGAGCGCCGTGATGAACCCCGCCGACGAACCGATGCTGAGGCGCCGCGACGAGGGCGGAGTGGCCTGGCTGACGCTGAACCGGCCGGCCCAGTTCAATTCGTTGTCGAAGGCGATGCTCGAGACGCTGATCGCCGAATGCGACGCGATCGCGGCCGACGAGTCGGTGCGCGCCGTCGTGATCGCAGCGGAGGGCAAGGCGTTCTGCGCCGGCCACGACCTCAAGGAGATGCGTGGGAACCCCTCGCTCGCTTTCCAGCAGGAGCTCTTCCGCCTGTGTGGCAAGTTCATGATCAAGCTCACCGAGCTGCCCCAGCCGGTGATCGCGCGCGTGCATGGCATCGCCACCGCTGCCGGCTGCCAGCTGGTGTCGATGTGCGACCTGGCGGTGGCGGCCGACGTCGCACGGTTTGCCGTGTCGGGCATCAACGTCGGCCTCTTCTGCGCCACGCCGAGTGTCGGCCTGGCGCGCAACATGGGGCGCAAGCAGGCCTTCGAGATGCTCGTCACCGGAGACTTCATCGACGCGGCCGAAGCGCAGCGTCGCGGACTCGTCAATCGGGTCGTGCCGCTCGGCGAGCTCGACGACGAGATCGCGCGGCTGACCGCATCGATCTGCGCGAAATCGCCGATGGCCTTGCGCATGGGCAAGCAGATGTTCTACCGGCAGCTCGAGATGGGGCTCGACGCGGCCTATCAGCTCGCCGCCGAAACGATGGCCTGCAACATGATGTGCGAGGACGCCGCCGAGGGCATCGACGCGTTCATCGCCAAACGCAAGCCGCAGTGGAAGGGGCGCTGAGCGCCGATGCGATGAGCCGGTGCCCCGGGCGGTCACGGCGATGCTGACCGACACGCACATCCATCTCGACGCGCACGAGTTCGATGCCGACCGCGATGCGCTGCTGGCGCAGGCGCGTGCGGGCGGCGTCGGCCGCTTCGTCGTGCCCGGCGTCGACGTCGCGAGCTTCGACCGCGTCGCGGCGCTGTCGCGTGCGTGCGCCGATGTCCGTCACGCGTTCGGCATCCACCCGCTGTACGTGGCGGCAGCCGCCGACGGCGATCTCGATGTGCTCGAGGCGCGGCTGGCACGGGGCGGGGCGGTCGCGGTCGGCGAAATCGGCCTCGACCATTTCGTCACCGATGTCGATCCGGCCGTGCAGGAGCGCTTCTTCTGCGCACAGCTCAGGCTCGCCCAGCGCTTCGGGCTGCCGGTGATCCTGCACGTGCGCCGTGCCGTCGATGCGATCCTCAAATGGCTGCGCCGTATCGAGGTGCCGGGCGGCATCGCGCACGCGTTCAACGGCAGCCGTCAGCAGGCCGACACGCTCGTGGCGATGGGTTTCAAGCTCGGCTTCGGCGGCGCGATGACCTTCGACGGCTCACGGCGCATCCGGCGGCTCGCCGTCGAGCTGCCGCTCGAGGCGATCGTGCTCGAGACCGATGCTCCCGACATGGCGCCGGCGTGGGCGCAGGGGCGGCGCAACGAACCGGCCAATCTGCCGCGCTATGCGCAGCTGCTCGGCGAGCTGCGCGCCGTCCCGGTCGGCGAGATCGTCGCCGCGACCGGCCGCAACGCCGAGGTCGCGCTGCCCGGGCTGGCGGCCGGGGCGTGATCATCGATGACCGGCGTGGCGCGCGACGCACGTGCCGCGCGCCTCATCCGACACCGCATCATTCTTCGCTCGCAACCCTTCCGGAGCGTGCGATCAGCTCGGCGATGTCGCGCTTCAGGCGCTGCACGTCGCTGTCGAACTTGTCGTAGAACATCAGCGACACGCCGAATACGTAGGCATAGAGCAGCATGCAGCGGCTCGACGCCTCCTCGATCGGCACGCCACAGGCGAGAAACAGCTCGCGCGCGCAGCGCAGGCGGATGTCGTCGACCTCGCTGACGATCGCAGCGGCCTCGGCGTCGCGGCGGGCCCAGTCGCGCACGGCCAGCTCGATCATCATGCCGCGACGGTTGCGCCCGGCGCTGTAGACGTCGATGACGTGGTAGATCTGCTCGAGCTCGTGGCCGGGTTCGGCGCGGGTCTGCTTGACGATGTCGCGGATGCGCCCGTCGCGCCATTCGGTCAGTACCGCCATCAGCAGGTCGCGGCGGTCCTGGAAGTGCCAGTAGAAGCTGCCCTTGGTGACCTTCAGGCGCTTGGCCAGCACTTCGACGCGCAGGCCGGCGATGCCTTCCTCGGCGAGCACGTCCATCGCACCGTGCACCCAGGCGTCGCGATCGAGCTGCACACGCGGTTTGTTCGAGACCTTTTCCATACGGGGTAGTATTGACGAAAGCGGGACCGTACGCTACCGTACGCGCCCATACCGGTACGTATGGAACGCCTTTTTCGCCTGGCGGTCAAGGTGTCCATCGGTGTTCGGCAGTGACATAATGGCCGGACAAGCAATAAATACCCACTAAGTGCAAGAGGAGCGCGGCTTTGAAGATACTGGTCCCGGTCAAACGCGTCGTCGATTACAACGTCAAGGTGCGCGTGAAAAGCGACGGCAGCGGCGTCGATATCGCCAACG
>DAOMOP010000036.1:8088-25661 GCA_035444405.1 Rhodocyclaceae bacterium | reverse complement strand
CATCGATCAGCACGATCGCCGCGATCGCCGTGTCGCGCAGCGCGCGCGCCGGCTGCAGGGCCGGAAAGACGCGGATCTGCAGCAGCACGTCGGGTGACGCGTTGAACAGCACCCACTGCTCGCCGTCACCGCTGACCGCGATCGACGACTGCGTGCGCGGCCGCGCGCGCAGCGTGCCGCGGCGCAGGCCATCGCAGTTCGGGCAGTTGCAGTTCCACTGCGGAAAGCCGCCGCCGGCGGCCGAGCCGAGCACGCGCACTTTCATCGTCCGGCGCCTGCGTCGGCGGCCTCGCGGCGCACAAGACATGGGCCGCATTCGCAATGCAGCCGGGCGACGCGACCGGAACGGCCCGGGCAGTGTGCGGCACAGCAGCGCCCTGCGCTCGTGCAGCCGTAACGGTTTCCGGCGTGTGCGAACCTGGTGCGAGTTGGCATGTGAATTCTCCCTGGGTCGGAACGGCCATCAGCGCCTCTGGCAACGGGACACATCGTGCCGCGGCCCGCCGCGCGGGCGCATCGCCGAAGGATCGAACACACGCTAGCGTTTTTCATGAGCGCGTCCTTGCAGGCCCGCGGCGGGACTCGCTGGCCGTTCCGGTTGCCGCCGCTCCCGGGTAGCATCACGCCATGAGCACACCGTCCCCGAAGCCGGCCGCAGCGCCGCCGCCCGATCCCGCCCCGTGGCACACCGGCCATCTCGACGTCGGCGACGGTCACCGCCTCTACTACGAGCAGTGCGGCAAGCCCGACGGCGTCCCGGCCCTCGTGCTGCACGGCGGGCCCGGCAGCGGCTGCAATCCGCGCATGCGCAGCCTGCTCGATCCGCAGGGCTTTCGCGTCGTGCTGTTCGACCAGCGCGGCTGCGGCCGCAGCACACCGCGCGGCGCGTGCGCGGCCAACCACACCGACGCGCTGGTGGCCGACATCGAGCGGCTGCGCGAACATCTGGGCATCGCGCGCTGGCTCGTGTTCGGCGGCTCGTGGGGGGCGAGCCTTGGCGTCGCCTACTGCGCGCGGCATGCCGGCGCGTGCCTCGGCGCGATCCTGCGCGGCGTGTTCCTGACCGGGCGTGCGGACATCGACTGGTTCTTCAACGGCGCGGCCGCGCTCGCGCCGCGCGCGTGGCAGCGGCTCGCCGCGCTCGCCCCCGGGCCGCGCCGCGATGCGCTCGCGGCGTGGTACTGCGAGGCCGCCGGCGGTGACGATACGGCGCTCGCGCACGAGGCGGTCGCACGCTGGGTCGCCTGGGAAGAGGCGTTGATGCGAGCGGACTCGCCGCCGACCGAAGGCGGACGCCCCGATGAGACCGCGCTGCGCGCACGCCTGGACAAGTATCGCGTACAGGCCCATTACCTGCGTCACGAGTGTTTCATCGGCGAAACCGAATTGCTGCGGCGCGCCGCGACGATCGCCGAGCTGCCGGTGGCGATCCTGCACGGTTGCGACGACCGCATCTGCCGCACCGAAAACGCGGTGAAGCTCGCCGCCGCGCTGCCCGGCGCGCGCCTGCAGCGCGTCGCGGGCGCCGGCCACAGCCCGTTCGACGCGCCGATGCACGCCGCGCTGCTCGCGGCGGGACGTCATTTCCTCGCCCGTGGCGAGTTCGCGGATTGGCCCCCTTCCTCGTCCGCAGGCACGCCGGGCTCATGATTTTCTCTACGGCGCGGCCCGCGGCGCAGCGATTCGGCGCCGTCGCGCCACGGCGATAATGACGACCGCAACGATCGAAGCACGAAACAGGGAACCCCCGCGCATGAAGCCCCGCCACCCGCGCCGCCACCGCACCCGCCTCGCCCGCCAGCTCGCCCTGGCACTGGCCGCATCGCCGCTCGCCGCCGCCGCTGCGGATGCCGGCGACTCCGATACGGCGGTCGCGCTGCAGCCGGTGGTCGTGACCGGCAGCCGCATCGAGGCCTCGAGCTTCGACGTGCCGTTCGCGATCGACGTGGTCGACCTGCACGACGTGCAGCAGGGCAATCTCGCCGTCAACGTGTCCGAAGCGCTCGCGCGCGTGCCCGGCGTGGTCGTGCAGAACCGCCAGAACTACGCCCAGGATCTGCAGATCTCGGTGCGCGGCTTCGGCGCGCGCTCGGCCTTCGGCGTGCGCGGCGTGAAACTGATCACCGACGGCATTCCGGCGACCAACCCGGACGGCCAGGGCCAGGCGGCGACCTTCAATCTCGACACCGCCGAGCGCATCGAGGTGTTGCGCGGGCCGTTTTCGACGGTCTATGGCAACCACGCCGGCGGCGTGATCCAGCTCTTTTCGCGCGACGGCGCAGGACCGCCACGCGTGCGCGCGAATGCGCTGGCGGGCGCCTGGGGCACGACCAAGCTCGGCATCGGCACCGAAGGCGAAGCGCGCGGCATCGGCTTCGTGCTCGACGCATCGCGCTTCGACACCGACGGCTACCGCGACCACAGCGAGGCGCGGCGCGACCAGGCGTTCGCGAAGCTCACGCTCGCACCGGCCGCGGACAGCAAGCTCACGCTGGTCGCCAGCGGCCTGCACCAGCCCGACACGCAGGATCCGCTCGGCCTCACGTGGGCGACGTACCGGCGCGACCCGCGCGCGGTCGAAACCGCCGCAACACAGTTCAATACCCGCAAGCGCATCGACCACGTGCAGGGCGGCGCCACCTGGGAGCAGCGATTCGGCAGCGACCGGCTGCAGATCGTCGCCTACGCCGGCCGGCGCGGCATCACGCAATTCCTGGCCATCCCCGTCGCCCCGCAGGCGAGCCCGCGCCACGCCGGCGGCGTGGTCGATTTCGATCGCGATTTCCACGGCCTGGGCGCGCGCTGGATCGCCGAGCGCACCATCGGCGATGCGCATCTCACCGTCACGGTGGGCCTCGACTACGACCGCTCGCGCGACGACCGCCAGGGCTACGAGAACTTCGTCGGCGCCACGCTGGGTGTCAAGGGTCGGCTGCGTCGCGACGAGATCAACACCATCACCAGCACCGACCCCTATGTGCAGGCGGTATGGAAACAGGGCGACTGGCAATGGTCGGCAGGTCTGCGCCATTCGCAGGTGCGTTTCGACGTCGACGATCGCTTCGTCGCCGCCGGCAATCCGGACGACAGCGGCAGCCGGCGCTTTCGCGAGACGACGCCGGCGCTCGGTGTCGTCTATGCGCTCGACCCGGCGGTGAACCTCTACGCGAGTCTCGCCGCCGGCTTCGAGACACCGACGCTCAACGAGCTCTCGTACGCGTCACCGACCACCGGCTTCAACTTCGATCTCGCGCCATCGACGAGCCTTCAGGCCGAGCTCGGCCTGAAGGCCTTCGTCGGCGATGCGACACGCATCGACGTCGCCCTGTTCGAGATCCGCACGCGCGACGAGATCGTCGTCGCCGAGTCGCTCGGCGGGCGCACCAGCTTTCGCAACGCCACGCGCACGCTGCGCCGCGGCCTCGAGGCCGCGATCGAATCGGCGCTCACCGACAGCGTGACCGCGCGCGGCACGCTGACGCTGCTGCGCGCGCGCTACGACCGTGCGTTCGACACTGGCGCCGGCACGGTCGAGCGCGGCAAGCGCATTCCGGGCATTCCGGCCACGACCGCCTACGCCGAGCTCGCCTGGCAGCCGCTGCGCGCGGTCACGCTCGCCGGCGAGGCGATCTACCGCGGCAAGGTGTACGTCGAGGACCGCAACCGCGCGCGGCCGGCACCCGCATACACGCTCGTGAACCTGCGGCTGTCGGCCGAGCAGCGCCGCGGGCCGTGGACCTTCGGCCAGCTCGTGCGCGTCGACAACGTGTTCGACCGCGAGCACATCGCGTCGGTCATCGTCGGCCAGGGCCAGGAGCGCTTCTACGAGCCCGGCCCGGAGCGCAGCTGGTATGCCGGCGTGCGCGCGAGCTACCGTTTCTGAGCGCCGCCAGGGCCGGGCTGCGCCCGGCCCGCCCCTCGAGGGGGACAACGACACTCGGGGCGGCCCGGCGTTCCCTTGAGAGCGCGCTCAGGCAAAGCGGAACTGGCCGATCTCGGCGTCGAGCTGCCGTGCGAGCTCGTTGAGCTGCGTGGCCGTGCGCGCGTTGTCGCCGACTTCGGTCGAGTTCTCCTCGGCCATCTGCGCGATCGTCTCGACGTTCTTCGCGATCTCGGTGCTCGCCGCGCTCTGTTCGCGCAGCGCCCCCGAGATGTCGGCGATCGCGGCCACCGCCTCGGTCGTGCACTGACGGATGTCGCCCATCGCCGAGCCCGCGCGCTCGGCGAGCGCGACGCCGTCGTTCACGCGTTCGACCCCTTCGCGCATGCTCTCGACGGCGCGGCGCGTGCCGGCCTGGATGGCCGCCACCATCGTCGCGATCTCCTCGGTGGATTTGCCGGTGCGCTCGGCGAGCTTGCGTACCTCGTCGGCGACCACGGCGAAGCCGCGCCCGCTCTCGCCCGCGCGCGCCGCCTCGATGGCGGCGTTGAGCGCGAGCAGGTTGGTCTGGTCGGCGATCTCGCGGATCACATTGACGATCGACGTGATCTCGTCCGAACGCTTGCCGAGCGCATCGACGAGGTCGGCCGAATGATTGACCGAGCTCGCGATCTTCGAGATCTCGGCGACGACCGTATCGACCATCGTCGCGCCCTGCTCGGAGAGCTTTCCAGCCTTGCGTGCGATCGCGTCGGCCTGCTGACCGTTGCTGCTGATCTGGTCGACGCTGACCGTCATCTCCTCGATCGCGGCGGCCATGCCCGCCGCCGAATCGCTCTGCGCGGCCGAGCCGCGCGTGATGTGCTCGCTCGAAGCGGCCATGCGCTGCGCCGCGTCGAGCACCTGGTCGGCCCCGTGGCGCACGCTCTGCATCAAGTGCACGAACGCATCGGCCATGCGGTTGAAACTCGTGGCGACCACGCTCAGTTCGTCGCGGGTACCCAGTTCGATGCGCGGACGCAAATCCCCGGTGGCGAGCACGGTGGCAACGTCGGCGAGCTTGCGGAGGCTGCCGATGGTCGCGAGATAGGTGCCGATCGACAGATACAGCACGATCGCGGCGGCGACGCAGCTCACCGCCACGACCAGCGCGCGCGCCTGCGCGAGCCGCGTCACCCGCGCCTCGACGACCCGCTCGAGCGCCGGAAACAGCGCGTCGAACATGATCGCGTAGCCGCGGTCGATCGACGAGCTGAGCTGCGCGTAGTAGTCGGCCGCGGACAGCTCGAAGCGCTCGCCGATCACTTCGCGCATGAGCAGCTGCTTGACGTTGTTCACTTCGATCAGCAGCTGGATCGCCGCGTCGCCCAGCGCCTCGGCCATGTCGGGATTGTATTCGGCGGTCTTGGCGAGGTTCGTCTCGACGACGCGGCTCGTGCGGTCGAGCTCGGCGAGCAGGCCGACCAGCGCCATCTTCTCCTCGTCGGTGATCGTCTTGCGCGTCACGATGCCGACCCCGAGCCCGCGAATCTGGCCAAGGAGCTCGAGTCCGCCGGGCAGCCGATCGGTCGCCGAGATCATCAGATAGTACGAATCGATGTCGGGATCGAGCGTCATGCCGTAGCCGTCGGCGATGCGCGACGAGAACAGCAGCAGCTTCTCGATCAGCATCGTGTGGAAGAAGAAGCTCTCGCTCGCGACCGCACCCGACTGCCCGGCCGCGAGCGTATCCAGACGCTCCCGGATGTCGGCCCACTCGGTCCGGTCCTTCAGCTCGGCCAGCAGTGCGGCCTCGACGCTCGCCCGATGGCGCGCGATGGCCTCGGCACGCGCCGTGCGCTGCTCTTGCATCGCCGAGTTGCCGTTGAGCACCGCCGACGACAAGGCGCGGTGGCGCTGCGTGTCGGCGACCAGCGCGAAATAGTCGCGCGAAAGCGTGATGCCTTCGAGCTCCTTGCGCGAGGCCTCGACGATACCGGTGAGCGTGTTGAAGAGCTGCACGAAGAGCAGTACCACGAGGACGCCACCCACACCGCCGATCAGCAGGAACTTGTGCGTGAAGCGCAGCCGGTTCATCAGGCCGATGGCCGGGGCGAAGATCAGATTCATGCGGTTGCTCCTTCCGGGTGCCCGCTCGGCCGCAGTGCGGCATCGCAGGGCACGATGCTGGTGACGTTGCGGCGACACGCTATACACTGTTCGCACGGCCCGGCTTGATGGACATCAAGCATTTTGCTGTTTCGGCCGTATCGGGCATCGACCCGCGCGCAGGGCCGCGATCACTGCGGCACTTCGATGAAGAAGGTCGCCCCTTCGCCCGGCATGCTCTGCGCCCACACCCGTCCGCCCATGCGTTGAACCGCCTTCTTGACCAGGGCGAGTCCGACACCGGTGCCGGGATACTCGTTGGCGCGCTGCAGCCGCCGGAACATCTCGAAGATGCGGTCGTGGTACTGCATGTCGAAGCCGATACCGTTGTCACGCACCCAAAGGCGCACGCAGCCCTCGCACGGTTCGGCACCGATCGACACCAGCGCGTCGGACTTCGCACGGCTGAACTTCAGCGCGTTCTCGACCAGGTTGCGCAGCGCCAGCATCAGAGCGTCGGGATCGACACGCACCTGCAACGCCGGCACCTGCTCATCGATTCTCGCGGTCGTCGCGCCCGAGGCCGCAGGCATGGCAGTCACGACCGCGTGCACGAGGGGCGCGAGCTCGACCGGGCGAATCTCGAGCGGGCAGCGCTCCATGCGCGAATAGGCGAGCATGTCGTCGATCAGCGCGTGCATCTGCGTCACCCCGCGGCGTACGTTGGCGAGCACCTGCCGCCCGTCGTCATCGAGCCGCTCGCCGTAATCCTCGAGCAGAATCTGGCTATACCCATCGATGCCGCGCAGCGGCGCCTTGAGGTCGTGCGACACCGAGTACGCGAACGACTCGAGCTCGCGGTTCGCCGCCTCGAGCTCGGCGGTGCGCGCGGCCACCCGCTGCTCCAGCTCGACATTGAGCGCCTGCACGGCCTCCTCGGCTTCCTTGTGGCGCGTGATGTCGTGCACGGTCGCGAGCACGTCGCGCACGCTGCCGTCGGCATCGCGCACGCAGCGGATGTTGATCGTCGTATAGACCACAGCGCCATCCTTGCGCACGAAGCGCTTGTCCATCTCGTAGCCGTCGATCTCGCCGGCGAGCATGCGCTCGAACTGCGCGAGGTCGGCGGCGAGGTCGTCCGGATGGGTGAGCTCGCTCCACGTCTTCGTGGTCAGCTCGTCCGGTGCGTAGCCGAGAATCTCGCACAGGCGCGGATTGGCGATCCTCCAGCGCCGGCTGCGCGGCGAGGTCAGTGCCATGCCGACGAAGGGCAAGGTGTAGAACAGGCGCAGGAGCTCACCCTGTTTCCGCAGCGCGCGCTCGGAATGCGCCTGGCTTTCGATCGCCCGGCGCACCAGCACATAGAGCAGCGCAGCCGTGATCGCGACGAAGAACCAGCCCTTCCAGGTCTGAAGCCGTGCGAGCCGGTCGGCGTCACCGTCGACGAGCGCGAGCAGCAGCCAGTCCGAGCTCAGGATCCACGCAGCGCCCAGTACGGCGTAGACCAGCGCGACCGCCGCGGCGGCGCGGTGCACATGCCGGCGTCGCTCAAGCGGCATCCGATGCGCCCCGGGCGGTCGGCGCCTCCGCGGGGGCGCGCAGACACGCGGTGAGTTCGTCGGCCGGCAGCGGACGGCCGAAGTGGTAGCCCTGGGCGGCATCGCAGCCTTCGGCGCGCAGGAATTCGACCTGCGACAAGTGCTCGACACCCTCGGCGACCGTCTCCAGCCCAAGGCTGTTCGCGAGCGCGATGACCGCGCGCGTGATCGCCTCGTCGTTCGGGTCGGTGCCGATATCGCGCACGAAGGACTGATCGATCTTGAGGCGATCGAGCTCGAGCAGCTTGAGATAGGCGAGGCTCGAGTAGCCGGTCCCGAAATCGTCGACGGCGACCTGCACACCGAGCCGGCGCAATCCCTCGAGCACGCGCTTTGCATACTCCGGGTGTTCCATGATCATCGACTCGGTGAGCTCGAGCTCGAGCTGCTCGGCGCGCAGGGCATGGCGCTGCAAAGCCCCTGCGACCGCCTCGACGAGCGCATCGTTGCGCAGCTGCTGGGCCGACAGATTGATCGCGACGCGCGGAACGTCGACCCCTTGCGAGCGCCAGCGCACCATCTGCGCGCAGGCCTCGTCGAGCACCCACAGGCCGATGTCGGCGATCAGGCCGATTTCTTCGGCCAGCGGCACGAACTGCCCGGGCGAGACGAGTCCGAGCTCCGGATGGGGCCAGCGCACCAGCGCCTCGACGCCGACCAGCCGGCCGGATTCGAGATCGACCTGCGGCTGGTAGTGGAGCACCAGTTCGTTGCGCGCCACCGCCGTGCGCAGGGCCGACTCCATGACGAGGCGCTCGAGCGCGCCGGCGGCGAGCTCGGGGGCGAAGAACGCGTAGCCGTTGCGGCCCTGCTTCTTCGCCTCGTACATCGCGCCGTCGGCGTTCCTCAGCAATGTATCGGCATCGTCGCCATCTTCGGGATAGACGCTGATGCCGATGCTGGCGGTGATCGTCAGCGCGTGCTTGCCGACCACGACCGGCTTTGCGAGCACACCGAGCAGCTTGCGTGCGACCGCCTCGATGCCCGCGATGCTCGCCTCGTCCTCGAGCAGCAGCACGAACTCGTCGCCGCCCAGGCGCGCGAGCGTGTCGTCGGCGCGGATCTGCGCCGAGATGCGCCGGCCGATCTCCTGCAGCAGTTCGTCGCCGACCGGATGGCCGAGCGAGTCGTTCACGTTCTTGAACCGGTCCAGATCGAGCAGCATCACCGCGAGCCGCTGGCCGTGGCGGCGCGCATGGGTGAGCCCGTGCTGGAGCCGCTCGAGCAGCAGCGCGCGATTGGGTAGCCGCGTGAGCGCATCGTGGTGGGCGAGAAACTCGATCTGTGCCTGCGCCTCCTTGACCGAGCTGACATCGCTGAACACGCCCACGTAATGGCTGATCTTGCCGGTGCCGTTCCTGACGGCGCTGATCGTCAGCCATTCCGGGTAGATCTCGCCGCTCTTGCGCCGATTCCACACCTCGCCGCGCCACTGGCCGGCCTTCAGCAAGGCCTGCCACATGCCGGCGTAGAACTCGCGATCCTGGCGCCCCGATTGCAGCATGCGCGGATTGCGGCCGAGCACCTCGTCACGCGTATAGCCGGTGATCGCCTCGAAGGCCGGGTTGACCTCGACGATCGTCCCCGCCGTGTCGGTCACGGTGATGCCTTCGGAGGTGCTGCGAAAAACCATCTGCGCCAGGCGCCGCTGCTGGTCGTTTTCGTGGTCGCGATCGGCCTGACGCCGCTCCATGCGCTGCAAGCCCACGCACAGCACCCATGCCGTGACGGCCACGAACAATATCTCTTTGACGAGATCGACCGCGTAGGGCTCGGCATACGCGCCGAAAAGTCGATGCAGTACGCTGTCGGACACGACGATCCATAGCGTCGCGACGACCACGTAAATTACGACGACATCGCGTATGCTGCGTCGGTTCATGGGCTCCTCCCGTCCGATGCATTAGACCCGATTCCCCACTTTGGGTAAAGCATCGGTTCGTGCCGGTTGCTCTTTTTCGTTCTCGTGCAGCCGGATGCGCAATTATGCCAAACAACAGCACCGAAAACGCGATGCCAGCCCGTTCGCATGAAGCCGGCGATGTGCAATGGTGCACGGATGGAGCCGAATGTCCTCAGTCGAGGACCGCGTCCAGCGCGCGAAACGGCTCGCCTGCGGCGCCTGCCCCGGCCTGCGGCTCACCGAGCCGGAACACCTCGACCGCGCGCGCCATGCCGCGCAACTGGCGCGTGCCGAGCGCGATGCACTCGAAACGCGATGCGACGTGCGCCGTCGTCTGGCCACTCAACACCACCTCGCCCGCCTCGGCGACGAGACGCAGTCGGATCGCGAGATTCGAGATCGTGCCGACCAGGTCCGGCATGGCCGGGTCGCCGCTGTCGACGAGCAGGCCGGAATGCACACCGACGCGCACGTCGAGCCCGGGCGCGTTCTCGCGCGCGAGCAGGCGCGCGGCCTCGACCGCGAGTGCCGCGGCATGGGCCTCGTCACGGTGACGGCCGAAATAGGCGAGCACGCCGCCGCCGTGCGTATGGACGATGTCGCCGCGATGACGCTGCACGATCGCGGCGGCACGCTGGCGCGGTGCGCGCAGCAAGGCCATCGCCGCGTCCGGGTCGTCGATGTCGATCGGCGTGAATTCGCAGTACGCCACCGTCACGTAGCGCCGCTCGGCGGCTAGCGGCGGAACGAACGGCGGCGGCGGCAGGCAGGCCGCGGGCGGCTGGCCTCCGCCGGCCGCCGTGCCCGGTGCGAACGTGCCCGCCCGGATGTGCTCGGCCAGCGCACGCAGGCGTTCGCCCGGCGACACGCCCGGCCCGTCGCACAGGGCCCGGCAGCACGCATCGTAATGCGCCAGCGCCGCACCGCGCTGCCCGTTCAGCGCCAGCAGCCGGACGACGCGGCGGTGACCTTCCTCGTCCCACGGTTCGAGCTCGACATGGCGCTGCGCGAAATGCAGCGCCTGCGCATGGCCGTGGAACTGCTCGTGACAGTCGGACAGGCGCTCGAGCAGCGCCAGCGCGCGGCGGTGCAGCGCATCGGCCTGCAACTGCAACCAGTCGTCGAACTCGGGGCATTCGGCTAGCGCGAGCTCGGCCATGAAGCGTCCGCGGTAGAGCGCCACCATCGATTCCATCTGCGCGATGCACGGTCCACAGTGTTCCGGCGTCGGGTTCGCGATACAGGATGGCACCGGCGCGGTCAGCTCGAGCGCATCGAGGCGATACGGCGCCTCGCGATCGAAGCCGAGCCAGTCGCGTCCGGACAGCACGTACGGCACGGCAGCGCCATGCAGCGCCTGGCGCAGGTGGAAAACGGTATGGCGCAGGTTCGAACGCGCGGCGTCGGCCTGCAGCCCCGGCCAGAACAGTTCGGCCAGCGTTTCGCGCCGGTGACGATGGCCGGCGGTCATCGCCAGATAGACGAACAGCGCCGACATCTTGCCATTGCTCACGCCGGCGACCCGACGGTCGCCGAGACGAACGTCGAACGCCCCGAGCGTAAAAATGCGCAACACTGTCGTCATCTTATCGTCATGACACGCGAACCGATCCGAACATGCTGGAAAACCGCCGACGTGGCGAGCGACGACGATACACGAAGGCGCGATGCGCTGAAACCCTGCCGATCAAGAACGCGCGGGCAGCCCATGCGCCGCTTACGGCCAACGCTGGACCAACGCATGGCCGCGAGAATTTGGCCGTGGTCAATGCTAGTCACCCGCCGTGCGTCGGCAGCAGCACACCCCCGTTCGCCCGGCGCAGTCGCGAGCAGCCGTAACCCAGGCATGCCACAAGGCGGCTGCCGAAGGCCCGAACCAGCGAGGAACACGACGTGAAAGTGAATCTGCCCGTCACCAGCAACGAAAGACATCTGCCCCGCGGCGAGTACATCGTCTCCAAGACCGACCTGAAGGGGGCGACGACCTACGCCAACGAGACCTTCATCGAGGTCAGCGGCTTTTCCGCCGAGGAGCTGATCGGCAAGAACCACAACATCGTGCGCCATCCCGACATGCCGCCGCAGGCCTTCAAGTGGCTGTGGGACACCATCAGGGAAGGGCGCCCGTGGCGCGGCGTGGTCAAGAACCGCTGCAAGAACGGCGACTTCTACTGGGTCGATGCGCTGGTCGTGCCGGTGCGCCGCAACGACCGTACCGAAGGCTACATGTCGGTGCGCACGCCGCCGCAGCGCGAGCAGATCACGGCCGCCGAGTCGCTGTACCGCGCGCTCAACGCCAGCGGTGCGGCGATCCCGCAACCGCCGCGCTGGAAGCGCATCGCGCTGCGCACGAAGCTGATCGGACTGGTCGCACTGATGGTCGCGATGCAGTGCCTGGGCGGCCTGGTCGGCCTGTTCGGCGACAGCGCGGGCCTGTCGGCGACCGCCATCGAGCGGATCCTGCAGGTCCTCGGCATCGGCGTGATCGTTGCCGGCGCGAGCCTCGCCTGGATGCAGCACGCGGCCCTGAAGGTCATCGACCGCACCACCCGCGAGCTCGATCGCATCAGCCAGGGCGACCTGACCCGCGAGATCCCGTTCGACCGGCTCGACGAGTTGGGCAGGCTCAACGACGGCCTGATCACGATGCAGACACACCTGAAGGTGATGATGGCCGAGATCGCCGAGATGGCCACCACGGTCGGCGACAAGGCCCGCGGCTTCAGCACCGAGATGAGCCGCGTGCACGGGCAGTCCGAGCAGCAGACCGGATCGGTGATGAACATGGCCGGCGCGATGGTCGAGGTGAACGCGTCGATCCACGAGGCGGCCGACTCGGCGCGCGCGACTGCCCAGGCGGTCGGCGAGTCGGGGCGCGAGCTCGACCGCGTCAAGGCGCAGATGCAGCACAGCCGCGCCGCCTCGCAGGCGGTGGTCGGCGCGATGGACGCGGCCGGGCAGACGATGAGCGAGCTGTTCCGCTCGATCGAGCAGATCGGCACGATCACGCGCGGCATCCAGGAGATCGCCGAACAGACCAACCTGCTCGCGCTGAACGCGGCGATCGAGGCCGCCCGCGCCGGCGAGATGGGTCGCGGCTTCGCGGTGGTCGCCGACGAAGTGCGCAATCTCGCCGAGCGTTCGCGCCAGCGGACCGAGGAGATCGGCCGCACCGTCGAACGCATCCAGCAGGCGACCCACCTGGCGGTCGACAGCATGGCCGCGGCCGGTGCCCAGGTCAGACAGACCGACACCGAGATGGACGCGACCGAGGCCGGACTCTACCGGGTGGCCGAACAGGGCGAGCGCATCGACGACATGGCGCAGCAGATCGCCAGCGCCGCAACCCAGCAGTCACAGGCGAGCGAGGACATCACCGCCGACATCAACCGCATCGCCGCCGCGACCGAAGCCAATCTCGCCGCCGTCGCACAGACGCGCGACAGCGCGACCGCACTCGAGCGCACCTCGGCCAAGCTGCACGAGCTGATCCACTTCTTCCGCTACATCCGGGAGCAATCGGACGCCGCCACCGCACCGCGCCGCGGCACGGCAGCCTGACCGGGCCGTCAGCCGATCAGCAGCGCGCGCGCCCGCGCGGCGACCGCTTCCGGCAGCGGCTGCGCGCGGCGCGCCTGCGGATCGAGGCACACGACGGTGAAGTCGCACACCGCCGCGATCGCACCGCTTTCGGTGTTGACGAGCTCGTGGCGGAAGCACATCACCTTGTCGCGGAGCTCGACGACTCCGGTGCGCACGAACACGGTGTCGCCCGGGTACAGCTCCTTGCGATAGCTGATGTTCTGCTGCACCGCCGCCATATGCACGGCGCCGCTGCGCAGCAGCGATGCCGTCAGCCCGACCACGGCATAGAACTGCCAGCTCGCCTGGTCGAAGAACTCCGTGTACGCCCGCACGTTGATGTGCCCCATGTGGTCCTTCTGCCATTCGTGCACGACGCCGCGCGCCGTCTCGACCATGCCGGCGGGATGCTGGACGAACTGCATGGGCGTCGGCGTCGACGCATCGTTGCTCAGGCTGACCGGGTTCATGCTCATCGATGACTCCTGTAGTCCAATAAGGCGGCTGCGCCACGTCCCTGAACATGAAACCCTTTACCCGACGCACATGTCGGGCCTGCGGGCACTCGGGAGCACGGCGCAATCAGCCGGTGTAGGTGAATGCGAGATGCCGTTTGCGCCGACAGCCTAGCAGAGGACGGCCGCAAAGCGCAGCCGGGCAGCCGTGACGGCCACCAGCCGTCATCGTTTCGGCGCCGTCGAACACGGTCCGGCCGCGTTGGCCGCGCATGAAGATGCACAGCGCTGGTATCATTTGCCGATCCGTAACCTTGTCGACACGCCGCCCCGCCACGGGCCGGCTGCTGTCGATGCCTATGGAAGCACGATAGACATGAGCGCATGGAGTTGTCCCCACGATCTGGACGGCATCTGTCAGCGGGTGCAGGGTGCCGTCTGCGAACCCGGCATGCGCGGCTGCGAGCTCGAAGGCAAGGTGCGCTTCGCGCGCGAGGCGCTCAACGCCCGCCGCAAGCCGGTCAAGGCGACGATGCCGTCCCGCCCCGATCGCAAGCCCCTGGCCCCGAAGCGCCGTCTGCCGTTCTGACCACCGGGAACTGCGCCTCGAACGCAGCCAGCGACAGCGGCCGCGCGAACAGGTAGCCCTGCATGAGGCGGCAGCCGCGCGCGGCGAGGTAGTCGCGCTGCGCATCGGTCTCGACGCCTTCGGCGACGACCTCGATGCCGAGGTCGCGCGCCATCGACAGCGCGGCCGAGGCGATGGCCGCATCCTCGACATCGCCGGGCAGATCGCACACGAACGAGCGGTCGAGCTTGAGGCGGTGGATGGGCAGGCGCTTGAGGTAGGCGAGACTCGAGTAGCCGGTACCGAAGTCGTCCAGGGCGAGGCGAATCCCGAGCCCGACCAGCCGGTCGAGCTGTGAGAACAGCTCCTCGGACGGCTGCATCAGCGCGCTCTCGGTGATCTCGAGCTCGATGCGCGCCGGATCGGCGCCGGTCTCGCGCAGCAGTCGCTGCACGCCGTCGACGAAGTCGGCCTTCCTGAACTGCAGCGCCGAGACGTTGACCGCGACGACGAGCTGCGATCGCCCCGCACAGGCCCAGGCACGCTGCCGGCCGAACGCCTCGCGCATCACCCACTCACCGAGCGGCGCGATCAGGCCGCAATTCTCCGCCACCGGGATGAAGCGCTCCGGCGAGATCGCCCCCATCTCCGGGTGCGTCCAGCGCAGCAGCGCCTCGACACCGACGAGCGCATTCGTGCCACTGTCGAACTGCGGCTGATAGTGCAGCGCCAGCTCGTCTCGCTCGATCGCCCGGCGCAGGCCGCTCTCGAGCATCAAGCGGTCGAGTGCGCGCGCTGCAGCCACAGCCTGCGGTTGGCGAGCCCGGTGAGCGCATCGTAGTAGGCGAGCTGGCGGATCTCGCCCTCCGCGCGGCGCGCCTGACCGGTCGCGACCAGCAAGAACGCGTTCAATGCACCGGCGGTCAGCGTGCCGACCACGATCACGATCCAGCCGGTCGCGGCGTCGCGCTCGGTGGCGTAGCCCGGCGTCGCACGCACGCGCACTTCCCACCGTCGCGACGCGAAGTCGATCGGAACGGCGGTCGCGAGTCCCTCCCCCATCCAGTCGTCGGCCTCGCAGCCGGCCGCGCCGGACAGGCGGCGATTGCCGCGCGGCGCAACCAGACGCCGGCCGACCTGGTGCGCGAGATAATCGGCCTCGCGCTCGAAGCGCTCGCGCACACGCAGCTCCTCGCTCTCGCGCAACGCACCGAACACCCCCGCGGTCAGCGCGCTCATCACCAGCAGCGAGAGCCCCAGTGCGACGCCGGCGGCCGGATAGACCACGGCGACGTAGCCCGGTGCGACCGCGGCATACAGCGACATCCACCCGGCCACCGTATAGGCCAGTGCCAGCCACAGTGACGCACGCAGGGCGCCGGTCGAAGGCAGATTGTCGGCAAGGGCACGGGACGGATGCGCCGCTGCGGCGCGATCGCGCCAATGCGCGGGATCCCCGGCGGCAACCGGACCGTACGTCCGGGCCGCCTCCTTCGAACGATGCCGATCGTTCGGCGGACTCACGAGTCCTCCGGGGTCGGCGCCTGCGCCGGCGGGCCGGCCCATGGCTGCGGTGCGTGCTCGACGACGCGGTTGCGCCCGCCCTTCTTGGCCGCGTAGCAGGCCAGGTCGGCCGCGACCAGCACGTCGGAGGCGGTGTCGGCACGACCGTCGATGCGCACGAGACCGACGCTCGCGCCGACGGTGAAGTGCCGCCCCTCCCAGGAAAAGCGCAATGCGGCGACCGCCTCGCGCAGGTTCTCGGCGATGTGCCGTGCCTCGTCGGGGCCGCAGCCGTGCAGAATCAGTGCGAACTCGTCGCCGCCGATGCGGCACAGCAGGTCGTCGGCGCGCACGCGCTGGCGAATCAGCTGGCCGATGCGGCACAGCAGCTCGTCGCCGGCGGCGTGACCACAGGTGTCGTTGACGATCTTGAAGCGGTCCAGGTCGATGAAGCACAGCGTGTCGCGATCACCGGCGCGCCGCGACGCGCCGACCGACGCCTCGAGGGCGCGCTCGAACGCACGCCGGTTCGGCAAGCCGGTCAGCGGGTCGTGCATTGCCTGGTGGGCGAGCTGCGCGGTCGCCTCGTCGACCTTGGACTGCAGTGTCCGATGTGCCTCGGCGATCGCGTCGGCCATCGTGTTGAAGCCTCGCTGCAGCACCCGCAGCTCGCCGATCGTCGCATCCTCGCCTACGGTGCTGTCGAGCCGTCCGCCGGCCATGTCGGCGACCGCTTCGGCGAGCCGCGCGACCGGCGCATCGACCGCCGCGGCCAGGCGCAGCGCGAGCCATGCGGTCAGTGCCAGACCGAAGGTGGCCAGCGCGAGGGCGGTCAGCAGGATGGCGCGCTTTTCGTTGTCGAGAGCGAGCGTGTCGAGCTCGACGTACACCCAGCCGATGCGTCCGTCCTCCGGTGTACCTGGTGCGCTGAAGTCCATCAACGCGAAATCGTCGACGGGGATCGGTGCGGCGATCACGGGAGCCGCCAGGCCCAGGCGATCGTGGCGGCGTCCGAGCACGGTGGCTGCATTGACGTCCGGCAGGCGCCGCACCGACTCGTCGAGCTGCATGCGCCCGCTCACGGCCAGCGCCCGGCCGCTGCGATCGTGGATCGCCACCGCAGCGACGTCGCGCTGCGCCAGCACCGCCTGCAGCAGCGCTGCGAGTGAAGCGGGATTGCCCGAGATGACGCCGTACTCGGCCGCGGGAGCGAGGAAGCTGACGATGGCCAGACCGCGGTCGCGCAGCCCCTCGTCTACGGTCTGTGTGCCGCGCACCACGAACAGCGTGGCGATCCCGGCCGCCAGAATCGCGGCCGGCAGCATCACCACCAGGAGCAGGCGCTGGCGCAAGGACAGGGTCATCGGCGGGTCTCCTCGCGCAGGCGCGCCATCACGGTGGCGGCGTCGGCGACGTCGAGATTGAGGGCACGCGCGACCTGGTGATTGATCGCTATGTCGAAGTGGCGCGGCGCGCGCACTTGCGGCACATGCCCGGCGTCGTCGCGCATCTCGTGCAGCCAGTCGGCGACGTCGCGCGCAATGTCGCCGGGCCGGCTGAACACCGCGGCCAGCGCGCCGGCATCGACGTAGGCCTGCGAATAGGCGACCACGGGCCGGCGGTAGCGGTAGCTCGACAGCAGCAGCGAGCGTGCCGCAGCGGATGTGGACAGCAACGGATCGGCCAGCGCGATCAGCGCATCGGCCGACTCCAGCGCCTGTTTCAGCGCCGGCATCAGATCGGATGCGACCGACACCTCCTTGCCGACCAGATCGAGACCGGCGCGTGCGGCCGCGTCGTCGAAGTCATCGGCATGGACCTGCGTCTGCGGACCGAACAGAACCCCGATCTTGCGGCCGTGCGGCAGCACCGCGCGCAGCAGCGCGAGCTGGCGTTCGGGCGGCTGGTCGAGCACGATGGCCGACAGCGCGGCGTCCGGGTACCGGCGGCGCAGGTCCTGATACTGGCTGCGCGTGATCAGCACCGCGAGCGTCGG
>DAOMOP010000036.1:0-8078 GCA_035444405.1 Rhodocyclaceae bacterium | reverse complement strand
TGCTCGACCGCCGCCGCCGCGGCCGCGATCCCGCTGGCGACGATCAGATCGGCATCGGCGATGTCTTCGTCGCCGATGCCGCCCTCGACGCTGCCGCCGTCGGTCAGGCGGTGTGCGGTCACCTCCAGTTCGGCGCGCAAGGCTTCGGCGAACTTCGCGTGCGCGCCGTCGCGCTGCGACAGCACCAGCGTGACTTCGAGGGCAGCGGCGGGCGCGGCGAGCAGCATCGCGAAAAGCAACCCCAGCATGAACCGCGAGCTACGGGTCATCGTGATCGGCCGCGCTGTCGGTGGCTCAGAAATCCAGGCGCAGCGACACCCAGTGCCGGCGCTCGACCGTGCGCTCCTCGCGCTGCTCGCTATGAGCCCCGTCGAGCGACTGCACCGTATAGGCGATCTCGCCGCGCTGCGTACCCAGACCGAACGGGTAGGCGATGCGCACATCGGTGCGGTCGTAGGCCTCGACATCGGTGTTGCGCGTCCACTTCATCTTGCCGACCCGTAAATGCACCAGGGACAGATCGATGCCCAACGGCAGCCGCTGCATCAGCATCAGCGAGGTCGCGCGGCGCGGCGCGGAGTTCTCCGCGAGCGCGACGTAGCGCGCCTGGCTCCTGGAGAAGTTGCTCGCCGGATCGGCGGCGAGCCGCCGGCCGTTGGCGGTGTTGCGGCTCGAGATGCGGATGTCGGCATGGCCGACGGTGATGCGCGTGTTCTCGAGCGGCCGCCACTTCCACTGGAACTCGTAGCCGCGGATGCGGATGTCCTGGACCGGCTCGACCGTGTAGGGGGCGTTCTCGAGCCCCGGCGGCTGCTCGCCGGTGCGGATCCTGGCAATCGACCGGTCGTGCAGCTGCTCGCGAAACACGCGCACGTCGAGGTTCATCCGCCATCGCCGCCAGTCGCCGAGGTAGGCGAGTTCCCAGCTGTCCAGGCGCTCGGCCGGCAGCTCGCGGTTGCCGACCCAGTCGGCGTAGGTCGGCGTCGCCAGCAGGTTGGCGCGGTAGTCGAGCGTCGTCGCGCTGCGCCAGGCACGCGCGAAGCCGACGCGCACCGTGTCGCGCGGCGTCAGGTGGAACGCGGCGCTGCCGCGCGGTGCGAAATGGCTGCCGGCAAGCGAGTCGTATTCATGAGAGAGACCGAGATTGCCGGTGAACCACGGCTGCGGCTTCCACTCGGTGTTCACGAAGACACGCCCGACATCACGACTGACGCTGCCCTTGCCACGCAGCATGGTGTCCGAGTGCAGCGCGTCGGCACGCCAGCTCGCCCCCCAGGCGAGGCGCGTGTTCGCGGCGGGCAGCAGCGTATTGACCGCCTCGATCTCGTGACGCGTGCCGCGATCGCCCTGCTCGTTGACGCGCTCGAATCCGGGCGGCCGCCTCGCATCGACGAAGGCGGCGTCACCCGTGTCCTCGCCGTACGTGTAGCGCAGCGAGAAGTCGGCGGTCTCCGACAGCGTGTGCAGCCAGCGCAACTGCAGCCAGGTCGAAGTCTCTTCGAGCTCGCGCAGCGGATCCGTCGCTTTCGGCAGCCAGGTTTCGTCGTCCAGGCGACCGGTCAGGCGCTCGCCCTCGACCCTGCCGAGCGACAGTTCCAGCAGATCGTGGACGCCGAGCTGATAGTTCGCCGCCACGTCGAGCAGCCGCGCGAGATTGCGATCGCGCCAGTCGCGATCACCGCTGCGCGGATGCGTGTGGTCGAGGCCGTCGTCACCGAGCTGCTGGTAGGTCAGGCGGAGGTTGCCGTGCTCGCCGAGCGCCCGTCCGGCGCGCAGGGTGTGGTCGCGCACCTTCTGGTTGCCGCGATTGACCGCGACCGAGACGCCGCGGACCAGGGCCGGATCGACGGTGATGATGTTGATGACGCCGAGAAACGCATTCGAGCCGTAGGAGACCGTGTTCGAACCGCGCACGACCTCGATGCGCTCGATGTCTTCGAGCGCGACCGGGACCAGCGCCCAGTTCATCCCGTTCAGGAACAGTGGCGAGTGCAGCGAGCGGCCATCGACGAGCACCTGCACACGCGGCGAGAAATCCTCGTCGGTGACACCGTGGTAGGTCACGCGTGCCGCCACATCGCTGCTCGCGAAGGTCTGGAAGCCCGGCACCAGCCGGAACACATCGCTGAGCGAACGCACGCCGGACGCCTTGATGGTCTCGCGGTCGATCACGGTCACGCTCGATGGCGCATCGGCCTGGCGCTGCGGCAGCCGGCTGATCGAGGCGACGATCGGCAGCTCGTCGAAGTACCAGTCGCCATCCGCATGGGCTGCCGAGGCGGCGAGCACCAGCGATGCGGCGGCGGCGTGCAGCGGTCGGTGGGAAAATCGCAGCCCGGCCGGGTCGCTGCGGGTCGGTTCGGCCAGCGGCGGTGGCGAGCATCGCGACAGGTTCAGCGGCATTGGTCGAGCACCCCGAATGCGGCCACGATACCGCGGCGGCCGTGAAGGCATATGTCCAAGGGATCCCGAGGGCGCGCCTCGGGACGGCAAACCCGCGCAGTTTAACGCCAGAATCTGGATTCAGTTCAATCCGGCCCAAGACATCCGTGCCCGATGCCGCGGCGGGCGGCACACGCAGGCGCTGGCGTTCACGCGCAGCAGCGATTCACCAGGTGCGTCGAAAGCGCATCGCGGTCCGCACCCGCTCGCCCGCCATCGCGGCCGCAGCCGTGCGCGGCAGCAGCGCATCGGTCCGTACGCGCCGCAGAACCTCGCCGACGTTGAAGCGGATCCGGTCCTCGATGCTGGCAAAGGCCTCGCCCTGGCTGCCGCCTCGATACTCGACCGCGGCACAGATGACGCCGCCGGCATTGACGATGAAATCGGGCAGCACGAGCACGCCGCGCTCGGCCAGTCGGCGCTCGGCCGCTTCGGTCACCGGAATGTTCGCGCCTTCGGCGACGACGCGTGCGCGCAGCCGATCGACGTTGCCCGCGTGGAGCACATCGGGGCGTGCGGCCGGGATCCAGATGTCGCAATCGACGTCGATGATCGCGTCGCGGGCCCGCCCTTGGCCGCCGGCAAACGCGGCCAGCGCGCCGCCAGCCCGTTTCCACTCGAGCAGCGCGGCGACGTCGAGCCCGCCGGGATTGCATATCGTGCCGGCCGAATCGGCCGCCGCGACCAGTATCGCACCACGCTCGGCGAGAAACCGTGCCGCATTCGCACCGACTGCGCCGAAGCCCTGCACCGCAATGCGCGCCCCGGCGACCGAAAAACCGCCAAACGCTTGTGCCTCATCGAGCGCGACGGCGAGACCGAAGCCGGTCGCGCCGATCTGATCGAGCGGAATACCCCCGAGCTCGCGCGGCAGTCCGACGGCACGCCCGGTCACGTCGTGCACCCATGCCATGGCGCTCTCGTCGGTGCCCATGTCCGGCCCGACGATGTAGTCGCGGACATCCCTGAGCGCATACGCGTAGGCGCGCATGAGGCGCTCCTTGTCGTCGGGCGGCATCCTGGGATCGGCGACGATCACCGCCTTCGCGCCGCCGTGCGGCAGCGACGCGGCGGCATTCTTGAGCGTCATCGCACGCGCCAGGCGAAAGCACTCGTCGAGGCCGACATCGGGCGCCATGCGCGTGCCGCCGATCGCCGGCCCCGCAGCCACGTTGTCGACCACCAGAATCGCCCGCAGCCCGGTCGCCGCATCGTGCATGTGCAGGACCTTCTCGGGACCCAGTTCGTCGGCCAGAGCAAATGCATCCGTCACCGTCAGTCCTCCCGATTGCCAGGGCCCCGTTGCGGCAAGTGCCGAAGCGCACGCCCGGTCCGTCGATGATACCCAAGCATGCGCCATCGCGCAGCGCCCGTGCGGCGCGCCGTCGAGCATGAAACTCACCGGCGCCGGTGGCGCGCGCGGAAATCCTCGAGCAGCAGGCTCGCCATCGTGTACTTCATCGGCAGCACCGCCGGGCGCGCATCGACGTCGAAAAAACGCACATCCTCGAGCTCGTCGACCGCGCGCACGATGTCGTCGGTGACGGCGCCCGCGTCGGTCAGCAGCAGCTGGCTGCCCCTGAACACGAGACAGCCATGACCCGTTTCGGGCACCGTGACAGTGCCCGCACTAGCGATCGTCGACATCGGTGGTGGGCGTCGCAAGACACGTTCGGAAAAACCCGACTGTACCAGCCCCCGGCCTGCAGCGCCCATGCGGCGCCACGGCCGCCGCTCGCGCGGACCGCAGGGCATGGTCCGCAGCACCTTGGCACCGACGCTGCACATGCGCTTCGAGGTGGCGGGAATCTTTTCGGGCCGGATAGGGTCGATAGGAACAGCGATATGCCGGGGGACGGCGATTTCAACGTCTCTGTCATCTTTCCGGCGTATAGATACGATCTCGACACCAACCTGCAAAGAACAAGCATGAACGATCACCTGACCGAAACCGCCCGGACCGTCGAACCACGCTTTCACCTGCGCCAGGAGGACGGGCTTTACGAGCCCGTCGCCTTTGCGTTCGTGACCGATACCATGTGCCGTCATATCGTCGACGAGCGCACGCGCATCCTCGCCGCGCTGCCGCCGGCGCTGCGCCCGCGGCAGGAGCAGCGCTTCGCGCGCTACGACCCGCGCTCGCATCGCGCGCGCTTCAACCGGATCCTCGCGATGTACGGCGTCGGGCACCCGCGCCACGCAGAGCCCGCCGGGTCCTGAACGGCAGCGCCATGCTGCCGCCGGCGGCGATGCGCCGGCCCGCACCGACGCCAGCGCATCGCACGCCGACTCGCACCGTGTCGTGCCCGCTTCGTGCAGCTGCTTGCGCCGGCAGGCATGGCACGTCCGCCTTGCCCGGGGTCGTGCCCGCCGCTGCCCGGCCGCCGCGTCGATTCAAAGGCCCCACCAGTGCATCAGCAGCGGCCACAGGCCGATGATCTGGGCGATCATGACGATCGCCCAGGCGAGGATCGCGATGCCGGCGGCCGCGGCGGCGATGTCCTTGATCATGCGGATCTTCTCGTTGTGCCGCGACTCGACGAAATCGCACAGCGCCTCGATCGCGGTATTGAAGAGCTCGGCCGCCAGCGCGATGCCGGTCGCGAGCAGGATCACGGCGGTATCGACCCACGGATGCAGCCACAGCGACAGCACGAGCACCGGCACCGACAGCACCAGCTTGTACAACACGCTGAAATCGTTCAGCACCGCGCAGCGCAGCCCGGCGAAGACGATGCGCAGCTTGCGCAGCGGGTGATAGCCCGGCTCACCGCTTTGCAGGAACTTGTTTCTCACGTCGATCTCCCTCCCGATCCAGAGCGTGATTCGGCCAGCGCGGCGACCAGGGCACACCAGCCCAGCGCCACCAGGGCACCGGCCGCCACATCGCTGGGCCAGTGAACCTGCAGGTACAGCCGCGACAACGCCACCACCAGCGCCGCACTGCCGGCCGTCAGCGCCACCAGCATCTGCTGCCGCGGCCGATAGCGCCGCGCCAGCCACCACAGGCACAAGGCGAGCGCCACCGCGTGCGTGGCGTGAGCACTGGGGAAGGCGGGATCCGGAGGCAGCACGCCGACGGCGGCGTCGAGCGCCACCGGGCGCTCACGGTCGAGCACACGCTTGAACACGAAGGTCGCCAGCGCCGCACCGTAGAAGCCTGTGCCCACGACCAGGGCTGCCGAGCGCTCGCGCCGCGCGTTCAGGTACAGCATCCCCATCAGCACGGCCGGACCAAGGAGATAGAACGAACCCGCCCAGGTCGCCACGCGGAAGAACAGGCCAAGCGCCGGCTGCTGCAGCTCGGCAACGCGCGCAAGCAGCCACTGATCCGGGCCGGCCGCGCGTCCGCCCGCGACCAGGCCGGTCACCGCCAGCAGCAGGCTCGCAGCCACCATCGCCACCGCCAGCGCGGAGGTCCGCCGCTGCAGCGCCCAGCCCCCCCTCATCCGACCCACCCGCCGTGTCGACGAGAGCTGTGCACGCCGCGCCTCGCGTCAGCGCACACGGTTGCGATCAACGGGGCGAGGAAGGTCGCGACGTCCATCAGCGCACGATTGTTCGGCTCGGGATATCGAGAGACTGCCACCCGTCGCACTAGTTTCCGAAACGGCACCGGCGCTGGCGTACCGATGGAAACCGGAGGTGACGGGGGCAACGCCCCGTTAGGCGTGCCTTCGCTCCGCCAGCACGAGGACGTTGCGCGGCGTCAGCGAGCGCGCGCAGAAGGTGCCGAGCCGCACCGCGAAGCCCGCCTCCACGAGGCCGCAGGCGAGATCGGTGACCAGCCAGATCTCGAGCGCCCGGCGAAACGCATGACGGACGAGCTCGAGCCGGCGCACCACGTCACGGCGACGCTCGCCGACCGCAAGCCAGTGCGCCCAGTCGACCCTGTCGGGCAGGCGCAGGCCCTCGCGCTGCGCCAGCGCGCGGCAGAAGTCGGCGAATTCGCCGGACAGCCAGCGCGCCGGCACGGGTTTGAACGGCCGCAGCGCCTCGCCCTCGAGCGCGTCGCGCAGTGCGATGAAGCCGAGCTTCCATGCCTGGTCGCGGGCGAGCCGATGCCGCGCGCCACGCGGCGCCGTCACCGTTTCGGTCACCGCCAGACGCAGTGCGGCCGCGTCGAGTACCAGGTCGGCGTCGCGGCTCAGCGGGCGATAGTGCTCATGCACGCCGAGGTGATAACAGCACGGCGCGATCTGATAGCTCGACGCGCCATCGCGGGCCGCGCTGCGCACCAGCGTGCGGTGCAGCTCGCCGCATGCGTGCAGCGCGACCACGCTGCGCCCATGCACGCGCGGCCGCGGCGGCCCGTCCAGTACATCGGTACAGATGACCGTCTGCGCGACGCCGGTGCGCGCGGCCAGTCGCACGCCCTCCTCGCACAGCGCCGGATCGATCTCGAGCGCGCTGACCGGCACGTCGTCGGCGAGCGCATAACGCCGCCCCAGGTGCCCCTTGCCGGCGCACCACTCGACCAGCGGCGCGCGCGCCGCCGGCCCGTGGGCGACGAAGGCTTCGATCTGCGCGCGCTTGCGCCCGGGAATCGACCCGTCGAAGCGCACATCGCACGGCGGCAGCGGACGGGGTTCGAGCGGCGGGAGGTCGCACAGGGACGCGAGCGTCGCGAGGACCGGCAGCTGCGGCGCAAGCCACGCCTGGGCGGCCGCCGGATCTTCGGTGAAGCGCGCCAGTGTCGCGTCGTCGAGCGCGCGCAGCGCGGCATCGAGCGCCGGCCACTCATCGCACCATGCGGGCCGGCGCACATGAAACGGTTGCGGCCGCCACATCGCCCGATGCGCGTCGAGGAGCGACTGCAGGGCGAGCAGGCGTTCGCGATGGTTCATCAGGTCGGGGGCTGGTGGATATGGGCGGGCCGCGGAGTATAGACGCAGCCGCGGCGCCACGCATCGGTTTCGTCCGGCGAACGGCGCGCCGAGCGCCTATGCGCGGCCCGCCAGCGCCGGGACGATGTTCTTGTTGATGCGGAACAGGTTGTCCGGATCCCACTTCGCCTTCAGCTCGGCGAGGCGCGCGTAGTTCGCCCCATAGGCCGCGCGGACGCGCTCGTCGCCTTCGTCCGCGGTCAGGAAATTGACATAGGTTCCACCGGTCGAGAAGCGACGCAGGTCGCGCCATGCCGTGCGCGCCCAGTCGATGTTCGCGGCGTCGTCGGCCGAATCGTCCCACGCCGCCATGATGTTGAGCACCCAGCGCGCGTCGCGGTTGCCCATCGGCGAATGGTCGGCCGGCAATTCGTTCAAAGCCCCGGCGAGCGGAAAGATCAGGATCGCCGAATGCGGCGAGCACATGCGCTCGAAATGGTCGATGGCTCCTGCCAGCAGCGCCGGTTCGAGGTACGACAGGTACTCGGACTTCCAGTAGTAGCGCCGCCCCTTCGGCTGCGTCGCATCGATGAGGCTTTGCTGCGACACGTACGGGCGCGGCTGGATCACGTCGCCGACCGGCGCGCCGAGTGCCTTGAGCGGCGCAACGTGGCGCGCGCCTTCCTCGACCGCGGCAGCGTGGAGGTGGAAGGCCAGGTGGCCACCGGCAGCGGCGACGCCGACGACATCGACTCGATCCGCCGCTTTGCGGTCGCCTACCTGCGCAACGAGCAGAACGGCGACCTCGCC
>DAOMOP010000035.1:0-27893 GCA_035444405.1 Rhodocyclaceae bacterium | reverse complement strand
CGGGCAGCGGCGCGCGCTCGCTTACGTGACCCCGGCCACGGAGCTGCCGCCGCGCTGGTCGGTGCGCTTCGAGGCGGTCGGCGGCGTCGCGCTCGCCCGCCTGCCGCAGGCGCTGCAACGCGAGGCCTTCGCGGCGCTGCGGGGGGCCGCGTCGGTGAGCGTGCGCGATCGCGTCACGCAGGCGACGCTCGCGCGGGCGGGGATCGCCGCCGCGCTGGTGCGCGATCCGGCCGCGACGGCCGCCGCCACCTTCGCCGCCGCGATCGCCCGCCACGCCGCCGGCCCCGCGCTCGCACCCATCGTCGGCGCGCTGCCACGCCGGCTGACGCTGCAGGTGGCCGCCGAATGGGGCGACGACGCGACGCTCGACGCGATCGCCGGCGCGGCGGCGGCGACCGCGACCCGGCTGGCCGCCGGCATCGTGCTGTTCCGTGCCGGACTCGCGCCGTGGCACGACGACGCCGCGGTGCTCGAGCGCCTGGCCGCGCGCATCCGCGCGCGCATGCCGCACATCGGTGTCGCACACTTCGACTCGGCCCACGTGTTCGACCTGTGTGCGCTGCTCGCCGGCGCCTGCGGCCACGTCGGCACCAGCCTGCATGCCTGGATCGTCGCCGACAGCGCGCGTGCGCCGGCCTGCTGCCTGGTCGCATCGGCCGACGCCAAGGCGGCGGCCTACCTCGACACATGGTGCGGCAGCGCGCGACGCTGGGCAAGCCTTGCCGAGCTCGGCACCGGCGCGTCGCTGCTGTGAGGCGGCCCGCCGGGCCGCCGGCGCCACCGCTTCGCCTATACTGAGCGCATCGCGAACGCGGCGCACGGGTTGCCCTCTTTACCGATCAACGCGTCGGCGCGCTCGAACACGTCGCCATCGTGGGCGAGGCACTGCGCGCGGTCGGCTGACGCGGTGCCGGCACGCGCAATGCCGCGATCGACGCCGCCGCGGCGTGCACTGACGCTGGGGGCAAGAATTGGGCCGCAACAATCGGAGTGCATCGACGCGCACGGCGGCATAGAGTCGGGGCGTCCCTGCAAACCGTTGCGAGCACGACATGAAGCACGATTCCACACCCGAGACGCGCGCCGCCGCGATCGTCGACGACCCGCGCTGGGCCGCGCTCGTCGCCCGCGATCGCGCGGCCGACGGGCAGTTCGTCTACGCGGTCGGCACCACCGGCATCTACTGTCGCCCGTCGTGCGCCGCGCGCCGGCCGCGGCCGGAGAACGTCAGCTTCCATGCGACGCCCGCCGACGCCGAGCGCGCCGGTTTTCGGCCATGCCGGCGCTGCCATCCGGAACGATCGCAAGCAGCGGCGCCGCACGCCGAGCTCGTGACCGCGCTGTGCCGTCACATCGAGCAGGCGGAGCGCATTCCGCGCCTGCAGGACCTCGCCGCGCGTGCGGGCCTGAGCCGCTACCACCTGCACCGCGTGTTCAAGGCCGTCACCGGACTCACGCCGCACGCCTACGCGCTCGCGCATCGTGCGCGGCGCGTGCGCAGCGCACTGGCGCGCGGCGGCGCCGTCACCGAAGCGATCTACGAGGCCGGCTACGCCTCCGGCGGCCCCTTTTATGCCGAGTCGAAGCGCGTGCTCGGCATGACGCCGACGCGCTACCGGGACGGCGGCACGCGCACGACGATCCGCTTTGCGGTCGGGCAGTGCTCGCTCGGGGCGATCCTGGTCGCCGCCAGCGAGCACGGCGTGTGCGCGATCCTGCTCGGCGACGACCCCGACGCGCTGATCCGCGACCTGCAATTGCGCTTCGCGCAGGCGCGCCTGATCGGCGGCGACGGCGACTTCGAGCGGCTCGTCGCGCAGGTGGTCGGCTTCGTCGAGGCCCCCGCGAAGGGCCTCGCCGCTCGACGTCCGCGGCACCGCCTTCCAGCAGCGCGTGTGGCAGGCGCTGCAGGCGATACCGGCCGGCCACACCATCACCTATGCCGCGCTCGCGCAGCGCATCGGCGCACCGCAGGGCGCACGCGCGGTGGCCGCCGCCTGTGCCGCCAACACGCTGGCGGTGGCGATTCCGTGTCACCGCGTCGTGCGCGCGGACGGCGGGCTCGCCGGTTATCGCTGGGGCATCGCGCGCAAGAAGGCGCTGCTCGAACGCGAAGCGGCCGAATAGCGCATCCCCCGCGGCGTCGCCCGCAGGCCTCGGGCACCACCGCGCTGGCATGGCGGCCGATGCCGGCGTTATACTGGCGCCATTCGCCGACAGCGCGCCGCAGGCGCGCACGCAGGCTCGGACATGCCGCACCACGGGAGGAAACGATGCCGATTGCGATGATCACGACCGCGGGCGACGTCTCGTCGCCGTCGCCGCGCCAGGTCGCGCCGCGCCGCGACGAGGCCGAACGCGCCGTCGCGGCGAGCACCCCGGCGGCGGACGTGTTGGTCAGCCTCAGCGCTGCCGGACAGGCCGCCGCAGCCCCTGCTGCGGCAAACACGACCGAGGCCACGCCAGCGGCGGCCCCCGCCACGATCGCCACCCCGGTCACCCCTGCCGGCGCCGGCGCGCGCGCGAACCTCACGCCCGATCCCACCGCTGCCGCGGCATCGCGCGCCAGCCCGGGTGCACCCGACACCGGCAGCGCCCCGGCACCCCGCGAGCCCGACGGCGCAACCACGCAGCACAATCAGGCGGTGCAGCTCTACCTCGACAACGCGGCGCGCCCCGACAGCCGCCCGCAGCCCAGCGCCATCCGCGCTTCGGCCTGACCCTCCCGTTCGCGACGCATTCGAGCGCCCCGTCACCGGGCGCCGGTGCGCCGCTGCGGCCGCCACGCCGCCCGCTACCAGCACCCGGCACCGGCGCGCATGCCGCCATCCCGGCGACCGCGCCGGCCGAAAAAATCGACTCCGATCAAAAAAACGCTAAAGCCCTGCAATCACGTGACGTAACGCAATGCATGGGGTCGCTTCGGCGATGACGTCTGCGCGCCCACGCCCGCATCGCGACGCGGATTGCGGTGCAATTTGCCGCGCGAAGACACCGTCGCCAACGCGAATCCCCACGCACGGACCGGGGCCGGAGCCGCCACGCGACACTTCCGGCGCATCAGAACGCACGAACCTCAGCAAGGGAAGGATCATGTTGCGCCAACTCAGAAACATGAGCTTTCGATTCATCATCCTGGCAAGCCTGGGCGCCCCGGCGCTGCTGCTGTGGATCACCGGCTACTACTCGTGGCACAGCTGGGCGACGCACCAGATGCTGCAGAACACGATTGCCGCCAATCGCATGGGCGACCAGATCATCGTCGCGGCCGGGCAGCAGGCGATCGAGCGCGGCTTCACCGCCGGCCTGCTGTCGGCCGACGGTGCGGCGAACGACGCGGCACGCCAGCGGCTTGCCGCGCTGCGCGAAAAGGGCGATACGGCGCTGCGCGAAGCTTTCGCGATCGCGCGCGAGATCGAATCGACCGGCCGCGCCTACACCGGCTTCTCGATGGCCCGCGCGGCGGCCGAGGCGAGCTTCGAGAAGGTCGCGGAGGCGCGCCGACAGGTCGACCGCAGCATCGGCGGCGCGGCCCGCACGATCACCGCGCCGCAGTGGATCCCGCTGATGTCGGACTTCATCGCGCAGACCGCACGCATGCGCCTGCAGGTGTTCGCCGACAACACCATGCCGCCCGACATCACCTACCCGAACCTGACCACCAAGCACCACTCGTGGCTCGCCTCCGAGTACGCCGGCCAGGAGCGTGCCGTGGTCACCGCGATGATCAACGGCAACCGCCCGGCACCGGCCGAGACGCTGCAGCGGCTGATGGCCTTCCGCCAGACCGTCGATGCGAACATCGCCAACCTGCTCTTCATGCGCGACATCCCCGGCATGCCGGCGTCGGTGGTGGCGGCGATCGACGAAATGGAGGCGAACTTCCTCGGCAGCTTCGAGCAGACGCGCAAGAAGGTGTATGCCGAGGCGTCGTCCTACCGCGGCGCGGGCGAGGACCGCCACTACAGCATCAGCGCGAACGAATGGTTCGAGCAGGCCACCGCCGCGATCAACAGCATCCTGCGCGTCTCCGAAGCGTTCTCGGCGGTCGGCAACGACAACGCCCAGGCGGCGGCCGACATCGCCTTCGTGCAGATGATCGGCTACATGTTCGTGTTCGCGTTCATGGTGTTGATGACCGCCGTGGCCACGCTGCTGCTGCTCGGCAAGCTGCGCGCACTCGCGCGCCTGCAGAGCTCGATGCGGGAGGTGGCGAGCGGCCAGGGCGATCTGACGCGCCGCCTCGATGCCGACACCACCGACGAGATCGGCCAGACCTCGGCCGCGTTCAACGAATTCGCCGACAAGCTGCAGCGGCTCATCGGCGAGACGCGCACCGTCGTTCACGACCTCGCGCAGACGGCGGCGAAGGTCATGGCGAACAGCCGCCGCGTCGGCGACGGCTCGCGCGTGCAGAGCGAGATGTCGTCGTCGACGGCCGCCGCCGTCGAGCAGATGACGGTCAGCATCGATCAGGTCGCCGAGCACGCCCGCGAGACGCTCGACGACTCGAAGCAGTCGGGCGAGCTCGCCGAGGCCGGCACCGGCATCGTGCGCCGCGTCGCCGACGAGATGCAGGCGCTGGCCGCGGCGGTGTCCGACAGCTCGCAGCGCGTCGAAGGCCTCGGCCAGCGCTCGCGCGAGATCAGCGGCATCGTCGAGGCGATCCGCGAGATCGCCGAGCAGACCAACCTGCTGGCGCTGAACGCCGCGATCGAGGCCGCGCGCGCCGGCGAGCAGGGGCGCGGCTTTGCCGTCGTCGCCGACGAAGTGCGCAAGCTCGCCGAACGGACCAGCGTCGCGACCGTCGACATCTCGCGCATGATCGAGACGATACAGAGCGACACCGGCGCGGCCGTCGACGGCATGCGCGCGAGCACCGGTCGGGTCGAGCAGGGCGTGTCGCTGACGCGCGAGGCGGCCGCGGCGCTCGACGACATCAGCCGCAGCGCGCAGCACACGCTGGTGCGCGTCGGCGAGATCGCCAACGCCACGCGCGAACAGAGCGCCGCCAGCGGCGACATCTCGCGCAACGTCGAGCAGATCGCGCGCATGGCCGAGAAGAACGACGGCGCGATCGCCGAGACCACGAACGAAGCCCAGCATCTCGAGGAGCTCGCCGGACGGCTCAACGCGCTGGTGGGCCGCTTCCGCGTCTAGCGCGGCGCGGTCGCCGGCACAGCGTACGCCGGCGACACGAAGCCGATTCACCGCCGGCCTGAAAATCCTTTGCCGCGCGGCCGGCGCGGCCTTGCTACCATGCAGTCGACACAAGAACAATCGTGGAGACCGCATATGACTGCATCGTCCCAGCGCACGCCGCGCGTCGGGCTGTTCGCGACCTGTCTGATGAACGTGTTCCGTCCGAGCGTGGGCTTCGCCGCGGTGAAGCTGCTCGAGGACGCCGGCTGTACGGTCGAGGTGCCGCAGGCGCAGACCTGCTGCGGCCAGCCCGGCTACAACAGCGGCGACTTCGATGCCGCACGCGCGCTCGCAAAGCAGGTCATCGCCGCGTTCGAAGGCTACGACTACGTCGTCGGGCCGTCGGGCTCGTGCATGGCGACGATACGCCACGACTATCCGACGCTGTTCGAAGCGGAGCCCGAGTGGCGCGCACGTGCCGAGCGGCTCGCCGCGAAGAGCTTCGAGCTGATGTCCTTCCTGCACGACGAGCTCGGCGTGACCAGCGCACGCGACGCGCAATTCGCCGGCACCGCGACCTACCACGACTCCTGTTCGGGCCTGCGCGGGCTCGGCATCAAGGGCCAGCCGCGCGCGCTGCTCGGCGGCGTGGCCGGCCTGACGGTCAAGGAGATGGCCGACAGCGAGGTGTGCTGCGGCTTCGGCGGCACCTTCTGCGTGAAGTACCCGGAGATCTCCGAAAAGATGGTCGACGACAAGATCCGCAACATCCTCGCGACCGGCGCCGACACGCTGCTCGGCGGCGACCTGGGCTGCCTGATGAACATCGCCGGGCGGCTTTCGCGCATCCACGCGCCGGTGCGCGTCTATCACACCGCCGAGGTGCTGGCCGGGCTCGCCGACGGCCCCGGCATCGCCGCCACCGGCCCGGAGACGCGCTGATGGAGATGCGTTCGCACGAGTTCAAGGACCGCGCAGTGTTCGCGATCCACGACGCCAGCCTGCAGCAGGCGCTCGGCAAGGCGCGCGAGGGCTTCGTCGGCAAGCGCGCGCAGCAGGCCGCCGAGCTGCCCGAGTTCGAGACCCTGCGCGAAGAGGCGAAGACCCTCAAGAACCACATCCTCGAGCACCTCGACCACTATCTCGAACGCTACGAGGCCGCGGTCACCGCCGCCGGCGGCCACGTGCACTGGGCGCGCGACGGCGCCGAGGCGCGCGAGATCATCCTCGGCATCTGCAAGCGCGTCGGCGCGAAGACGGTCACCAAGGGCAAGTCCATGGTGTCCGAGGAGATCGACCTCAACGAGGCGCTCGTCGGCGCCGGCATGGAGGTGGTCGAGACCGATCTGGGCGAATACATCATCCAGCTCGCCCACGAGCCGCCCTCGCACATCATCGCGCCGGCCGTGCACAAGACCAAGGACCAGGTCTCGGACCTCTTCGCCGCGGCGCACGGCGGTGCGCGCAAGACCGAGGTCGCCGACCTCGTCAACGAGGCGCGCCAAGTGCTGCGCGACAAGTACTTTCGCGCCGACGTCGGCATCACCGGCGGCAACTTCCTGGTGTGCGAGAGCGGCTCGTCGGTGATCGTCACCAACGAAGGCAACGGCGACCTCACGCAGACGCTCGCGAAGGTGCATATCGTCACCTCCGGCATCGAGCGCGTCGTGCCCACGCTCGACGACGTGACCGTGTTCCTGCGCCTGCTGGCGCGCAGCGCGACCGGCCAGGAGACCGAGACCTACACGACCCTCTCGACCGGCCCGCGCCGGCCCGACGATCTCGACGGCCCCGAGGAATACCACGTCGTGCTGGTCGACAACGGCCGCTCGCGCATGCTCGGCGGACGCTTTCGCGACATGCTGCGCTGCATCCGCTGCGGCGCGTGCATGAACCATTGCCCGGTGTACGGCTCGGTCGGCGGCCACGCCTACGGCTGGGTCTATCCGGGACCGATGGGCTCGGTGCTCACGCCGCTGATCAAGGGGCTGGACAACGCCTACGATCTGCCCAACGCATGCACGCTGAACGGGCGCTGCGCATCCGTGTGCCCGGTCAAGATTCCGCTGCCCGACCTGCTGCGCGAACTGCGCCACCTGCAGCACCAGCAGCACATCACGCCGCCGCTGCAGCGGCGCGCGCTGGCGGCGTGGCGCTGGGTCGCGACGCGGCCCAGACTCTATCACTTCGGCGAGCGCATCGCCGCGCGGCTGCTGAAGGCGCTTGCACGAAACGGCCGCCTGCGCAAGCTGCCGCTCGCCGGCGGCTGGACCGCCGCGCGCGACCTGCCCGCGCCGGCCGGCCGAACCTTTCTCGAACAGTGGCACACGCAGCGAGGTCAGCGATGAACGCCAGAGAAGCCATCCTCGGCGCCGTGCGCGGCGCACTCGGGCGCGGCCCGCTCGACGAGGCGCGTCGCGGCACACCCGCCCGGCCCTGGACGAGGACGCCCTCGCGCGTTTCGTGCGCAAGTTCGAAAGCCGCGCCGGCTCGGTGGCCCGTGTGGCCACGCTCGCCGAAGTGCCGGCCGCGGTCGAGGCCTACCGTGCGGCGCACGAATTGCCGCGGCGCGCGGCGGTCGGCGCGGCGCTCGATGCGCTCGTGTGGCCGCAGGGCTGGCAGATCCACCACGAGGCCGCCGGCATCGACGAGCACCTGGCGGTCAGCGCCGCGCTCGCCGGCGTCGCCGAGACCGGCAGCCTGCTGCTCGCCTCCGGCCCGGCGAGCCCGACCACGCACAACTTCGTGCCCGACGATCACGTCGTCGTGCTCGAGGCCCAGCGCATCGTCGAACACTTCGAGGATGCCTGGGCGCTGCTGCGCACACGCCCGCAGGGCATGCCGCGCGCAGCCAACGTGATCTCGGGGCCGTCGCGCACCGCCGACGTCGAGCAGACCATCCAGCTCGGCGCGCACGGGCCGCGCCGCGTGCATGTGATCCTGGTCGGCGGCTGACGCCGATCCGGCGCGCCGGTGCGCATCTGCTTACATTTTCATGCCAACCGCGCGCGTAGGCTGACCGTTGTGACGACATGGGGCGGCCGTGGCCGCGAGCAGCAGGCCGAGCCCCAGCGACCGTCACAATGGAGGTTCAACAATGAAAATGAGAGCTCTCTCGTTCGGGCTGCTCGTCGCGCTGTTCGCCGGCAGTGCGCTGCTCGTGACGCCGTCGCCGGCCGAGGCGCGCCATGACCGCTTCGAACATCGCGAATGGCATCACGACCGCGGTGACTGGCGTCACGATCGCCGCGACTGGCGCGAACACCGCCGCGATTGGCGCGACGACCGCCGTGGCCACGCACGCGGCCACTTCAAGCACAAGCACGCGAAAACGGTCGTGATCACGCGCCCGCCGGTGCATCGTACCGTGGTCGTGCGCGAGCACCACTATCACGCCTACCCGCCCCCGCACTACGTCTATCAGCCGGCGCCGGTGTATCGGGGCTACGCGCGCGATCCGGCCATCGTGATCGGCGTCGATATCCCGCCTATCGTCATTCCGATCCGCTGAGTCCGCTCGCCGCACCCGACGCGCGACGGGCGGCCCGGTGCGCTGCCGCGAACGCGCGGGCATCGGCGATGAAGACGAAGAAGTCGGTCTCGAACGCCGCGTACTGCGCCGCAAGCTCCACCCCACCGCCGGCGAGCGGGTTGGGGCGGCGCAGGCGCAGCGCCATGCGGTCGAGGGCGGCCACGATCGCGTCGGGCGAGCGGTAGGCGCTGAGCCAGTCGTCCGCACGCATGCGCGGCAGGATCGCCGCCAGGCGCGGCGGCAGCAGTGCTGCGTGCTCCCCCATCAGGCGGTACATGCGTGCGGCGAAATCTTCCAGCGATTCATCGCTGAACACGCTCCAGTGGCACGCGAGAAAGTGGTCATAGAACATGTCGACCATGATGCCGGCCACGCGCCGGCGTTCGCTCGAGACCCGGCTGCGACTGCGGCGGAAAGCCGAATGGGTGTCGGCGTAGGCGTCGATCGCGCGGTGCAGCGCGACGCCGGCGGCGATGTCGGGCGGCAAGCCGGCCGGCAGCGGCCCCTTGACGAAGTCGCCGATCAGCCCGCCGAGGCGATCGGCCGGACGGTCGCCGGCAAGCAGGGCGTGGGCGAGATAGTTCATCCCGATTGCGGCGCCGCCGCAGCGCCGGCGACGGCCCGCTCCGGTGCCGCGCCGTGGCCGAAGGTCGCGGTCAGCCACGCGACGAAGTCGGCCACCGCGCGCCGCTGCGTCTGTGCGAGCGGCACCGCGACATGGTACGTGAACGGCGCCGGCGCGGTGATCCCGAACAGCGGCACCAGGCGCCCGCTCTCGACCCACGCGGCCGACAGTCGCCGCGTGCCGACCGCGACACCGAGCCCGGCCGCTGCGACCTCCAGCAGCATGCCCAGATCGTTGAACACCGCGCCGCGCTCGGGCTCGGGCCAGCCGAGCCCGGCGGCGTCGAACCACGGCCGCCACGGCAGCAGCGGCGAGCGCAGCAGCGCGGCGGCAGCCAGGTCGGCCGGCTGGTGCAGCTCGCGGGCGGCGACGTAGGCCGGTGCGGCGAACGGCGCGACGACGTCGTCGAACAAGCGGATCACGTCGCGCCCGGGATAGTCGCCGCGGCCCCAGCGCACCTCGACATCGGCGGTTTCGGCGGTGACGTCCTGCAGCGGGATCGACAGGTGCACCTCGAGCTCGACTTCGGGGTGCTGGCGCAGATACTCGGGCAGCCGCGCCATCAGGAGCTGGCGCGCGAAGGTCGGCGGCACCGACACGCGCAGCCGCTCGCGCCCCGGCGCCAGCATGCCGCCGGCGTGGGCGAGGCGGTCGAAGGCCTCGCGCACGGTGTCGAGATAGAGCCGGCCGGCCGTGGTCAGCCGCGTGCCGCCCGGCGCCCGCTCGAACAGCGTCGCACCGAGCAGCGCCTCGAGCTGGCGGATGCGGTGGCTCACCGCGCTCGGCGTCACGCACAGCTCCTCGGCGGCCGGGGCGAAGCCGCCCAGGCGGGCCGCAGCCTCGAAGGCGGCCAGCGCGTGCATGGGCGGCACGCGCCGCAGCGACGAGCTCACCATGCGCCCTCCCGCACGCCAAGACGCGCCGCGCCGGGGCAGTCGGAGCCGCGCGGCCGAGCGCCCTTCACCGCGCCACCTCGCCGGCCAGCATCCGGAGCTCGCGATGGCGGAAGCAGTCGACGGTGTGGTCGTTCACCATCCCGACCGCCTGCATGAAGGCATAGCAGATGGTGCTGCCGACGAACTTGAAGCCGCGCGCCTTGAGCGCCTTGCTCATCGCCTCCGAGGCCGGCGTCGCCGCCGGCACCTCGGCGAGCGCGCGCCAGGCATTGTGGCGCGGCGCGCCGTCGACGAACTGCCACAGCCAGTCGACGGGATCGAGCCCGGCGTCCACCATCGCCAGCCACGCACGCGCATTGATCACCGCCGCATCGATCTTGGCACGGTTGCGGATGATCCCGGGATCGGCGAGCAGCGCGGCCTTCTTCGCCTCGTCGTAGCGCGCGATGCGTGCCGGGTCGAAGCCATCGAACACGGCGCGATAGTGCGCGCGCTTTCTCAGCACGGTGATCCACGCCAGCCCCGCCTGCGCACCCTCGAGCACCAGAAACTCGAACAGCGTGCGCGCATCGTGCGCCGGCACGCCCCACTCGGTGTCGTGATAGGCGCGATACAAGGGGTCGTCGCCGACCCAGGCGCAGCGTGCGTTCATGCCGAAGTCCCTCCTGCCGTGTCAGTCCCGATTCTAAGCCCGACAGGCGTTCGGCACATGCCCGGCACCGCCGGCGGAACGAGCCCGCCGCGCGTGTCATGCGCAGTGTGCAGCATGTCGGCGCGGCGCGCGGGAACTTAGTGGCGCGTCGCGGGGCCTGATTACACTGGGACTCTCGCCTCCGGGGGTTCGCACGCCAGCGTGCGGACGATCGTCCATCCAACAGGAGGAGGCAGCCATGCGCAAAGTACTCGCGTTGTTGCTGGCGGCTGCGCTCGGGTTCGCCGTGTCGGCCCTCGCGCAGCAGCGCCAGTTCCTGACCATCGGCACCGCCAGCGTGGTCGGCATCTACTATCCCGTAGGCGGTGCGACCGCCCAGATCATCAACCAGGCCGACGTCGGTCTGCGCGCCACCGTCGAGGCAACCGGCGGCTCGGCATTCAACGTACGCGCGCTGGCCGCCGGCGAGCTCGACCTCGCGCTGGCGCAGTCGGACGTCGTCTATCAGGCCTATCGCGGCGAGGCCGCCTTCGAGGGCGCGCCGGTCGAGCAGCTGCGCACGGTGATGGGCCTGCACGCCGAGCCGCTGCACCTGGTGTGCGCACGCGACGCCGGCGTCGCGACCGTGCGTGACATCGTCGGCAAGCGGGTCAACATCGGCAACCCCGGCTCGGGCATCCGCTTCACCGTCGAACAGGCGCTCGCGGCCCTGAACATCGGTCTGAACGACTTTCAGGCCGAAAGCCTGACCGGCGCCGAAGGCGTCGACTTCCTGCGCGACGGGCGCATCGACTGCTTCTTCTACACGATCGGCATCGGCGGCGCGGCCCTCCAGGACATCAGCACGACGCAGGACGTCGTGTTCGTGCCGATGAACGAGCCCGAGTTCAAGGGCCTCGTCGAGCAGTTCCCGTACTTCGCCTTCACCGAAGTGCCGGCCGGCACGTATCGCGGCCAGGACGAGGCGATCACGCTGTTCGGCGTCAAGGCGCTGTTCGTGACGACGACCGGGCTCGACGACGAGATCGCCTATCGCGTCACCAAGGCGGTGCTCGACAACCTCGACACGTTCAAGAAGACCCACCCGGCGCTCGCCTTCCTGACCGCCGAAGACTTCCTGAACGGTCTCGGCGCCCCGCTGCATCCGGGTGCCGAGCGCGCCTACAAGGAGGCGGGCCTGCGCTGAGAGCGCATGCGCTCGTTCCGACGTGCGATGCACATGATGAACGCCCGCGCACGCGGGCGTTCATGACGTCTCGAGCCACAGAGCCGCCGATGGCAACCCCGAACGACCCACCCCGCACGCCCGACGAGGCGCCGGAGGCACAGCGGCGGCTCGAGCAGGAGGCGGCCGAGCAGGCACGCCGCCTGGTCGCCGCCGTCGAGACCGGCGCACGCACGCCCGAAGGGCTGCTGCGCTGGCTCGTCGTCGCGCTCGCGCTGGCGTGGTCGCTGTTCCAGCTCGCCGTCGCGAGCGTGCTGGCGGTCGACGTCATCATGCAGCGCGCGATCCACGTCTTCTTCGGCATCACGCTCGCGTTCCTGGTGTTTCCGGCCGTGCGCTCGCGCCATCACCGCACGCCGTTTCATCTGTTCTCGCTCGCCGGCATCTGCGTCGGCACCGGCTACACGGCGACGATGCTGGTCGGCCATCTCGCCGCCGTGGCGACGCCGGCGTGGCTGGCCGCCGGCGTCGGCGTGACGCTGGCCGGCGCCGTGCTGTACGCGCAGCGCGGCGAGCAGATCCGCCGCGTGCCGTGGTTCGATCTGCTGTTCGCGCTGCTCGCCGGCCTCGGCGCGCTGTACCTGGTCTATGACTACCACGGCCTGCAGGCCCGCCAGGGGCTCGCGATCACGCGCGAGATCTGGATCGGCCTGATGTTCATGCTGCTGCTGCTCGAGGCCACGCGGCGCAGCCTCGGGCCGGCGCTGGCGGTGATCGCCGGCGTGTTCTTCCTGTACCAGCTCACCGGACCGCGCGGCGCCCTGCCGTGGATGAGCGAGTTCATGCCCGACCTGCTCGCCCACCGCGGTGCGAGCCTGCAGCGCGCGATCAGCCAGCAGTACGTGACCATCGAGGGCATCTTCGGCGTGCCGGTCGGCGTGTCGACGGCCTTCGTGTTCCTGTTCGTGCTGTTCGGTTCGATGCTCGACAAGGCCGGCGCCGGCAAGTACTTCATCGACATCGCGAACTCGTGGCTCGGCCACCTGCGCGGCGGCCCCGCCAAGGCGGCGGTGGTGGCTTCGGGCATGACCGGCATGGTATCGGGCTCCTCGCTCGCCAACGTCGTCACCACCGGCACCTTCACGATCCCGCTGATGAAGCGCACCGGCTACCCGCCGCACAAGGCCGGCGCGTGCGAGGTCGCGGTGTCGACGAACGGCCAGCTGATGCCGCCGGTGATGGGCGCGGCCGCGTTCATCATCGCCGAATTCGTCGGCGTGCCCTACATCGAGGTCGTGCGTGCGGCGGTGATCCCGGCCTTCGTCGCGTATTTCGCGCTCTTCTACATCATGCATCTCGAAGCGCTCAAGCTCGGCCTCACCGGCATTCCGAAGAGCGAGCTGCCGCCGCGCTTCAAGACCTTCGTCGGCGGCCTGCACTTCCTGATTCCGGTGGCGGTGCTGGTGTGGCACCTCGTCATCGAGCGGCGCACGCCCGGCTACGCGGTGATGTTCGCCATCGTCTCGCTCGCCGCGCTGATGCTGGTGCAGGAGCCGGTCAAGGCCTTCCTCGACGGGCGGCCGCTGCTGCCCGCGCTCGGCCACGGCATCACGACGCTGTTCGCGGGGCTCATCGCCGGCGCGCGCAACATGGTCGGCATCACCGTCGCGGTCGCAGCGGCCGGCATCATCGTCGGCTCGGTCAGCCAGACCGGCGTCGGCCTGCGCCTGACCGAGATCATCTACGTCATCAGCGCCGCGATCGCCGAGACGATCGGAGTGGCCACGCTGCCGGTGGTCGATTGGCTGGGCGGCGACGCGCAGGCTTTCGGCAACACCACGCAGTTCGCCATCGTGCTGCTGATCACGGCGGTGGCGAGCCTGATTCTCGGCCTCGGCCTGCCCACCACCGCCAACTACGTGGTCATGGCGACGCTCACCGCGCCGGTGATCTTCAACCTCGGCAACGAGTTCGGCTACGGCATCCCGCTGCTCGCGGCGCACCTGTTCGTGTTCTTCTTCGGCATCCTCGCCGACGACACGCCGCCGGTGGGGCTGGCGGCCTATGCCGCGGCCGGCATCGCGCGCAGCGACCCGATCCGCACCGGCGTGCAGGGCTTCATCTACGACATGCGCACCGCGATCCTGCCGTTCATGTTCATCTTCAACACGAAGCTGCTGCAGATCGGCGTCACCGGCTGGTTCGAGATCGCGCACATCTTCGCCAGCGCGCTGGTGGGCATGCTCGCGTTCGCGGCCGGCGTGCAAGGCTTCGTGCGCACACGCACCATCGTGCCCGAGCGTCTCGTGCTGCTGGCGGTGGCGTTCATGCTGATCCAGCCGAACTGGACGACCGACCTCGTCGGCGTGACGCTGTACGGGCTGGTGTACCTGTCGCAGTGGTGGCGGCTGCGGCGCGCTGCGGCGCGCGCATGACGGACGTGGGGCCGGCCGGGCGCAGCCCGGCCGGGGGCTCAGATGCCCGTGGTGGTCGGAGAGCGTCGTGCGAGGAACGCGATCGCCTCGCCGCGCGTCGCGAAGCTGCGCGAGGCCCTGCGCCGGAGCGGCGCGGGATCGCCGAAGCGTTCGGCCAGCCCCATGATCATCGGCCGGAACAGCGCGGCATCCATCGTGCGCAGCGCGCCGATGCGGGGACGAAACGCCATGTGCCGCAGGATGTCTCGTTCGAGGTCGACGCCCGGCGCGATCTCGATCAGGGTCACGCCGCTTTCGGTCAGCTCGAACACCGCCCGCTCGGTCACGTACAACACCTTCCGGTCGTCGGCGAGCGCCCGCGCGGCACTGAACGTGATCTGGCCGACCTCGGCGACGAACTTGGTCTCGCGCCCGTCGCGGACGATGCCGAGACGCCCGTCGCCGACGCGCAGGTCGAGCCCGCCGGCGGTGAAGGTGCCGGCGAACACCACCTTGCGCGCACTCTGGCTGATGTTGATGAAGCCGCCCGAGCCGGCGAGCCGGGCGCCGAAGCGGCTCACGTTGACGTTGCCGGCGGCATCCACCTCGGCCATGCCCAGCACCGCGACGTCGAGCCCGCCGCCGTCGTAGAAGTCGAACTGCTGATTCTGCGCGACGATCGCGTCGGTGTTGACGGCCGCGCCGAAGTCGAGCCCGCCGGCGGGTCGCCCGCCGATCACGCCCGGCTCGGCGGTGAGCGTGACGTGCTCGAGGATGTGCTCCTCGGCAGCCACCGCGGCAACCCCTTCCGGCATGCCGATGCCGAGGTTCACGACGCCGTCGCGCGGCAGTTCGAGCGCGCAGCGGCGTGCGATGAGCTTGCGCACGTCGAGCGGCAGCGGCGCGTCGCCGCCGGCCGGCTGGCGTGCCTCACCGGCGAAGAACGGCGAGTAGGCGGTCGCGTAGGTCTGGCGATGGGCCTCCACCGGTGCGACCACGACCGCATCGACCAGGGCCGCCGGCACGACGACCTCGCGCGGCGCCAGCGACCCCGCCGCGACCACCCGCTCCACCTGGGCGATCACGATGCCGCCGCTGTTGCGCGCCGCGCACGCCATCGCGAAGCTGTCGAGCGTGAGGGCCTCGCGCTCCATCGTCAGGTTGCCGCGCTCGTCGGCACTGGTGGCGCGGATCAATGCGACATCGATCGGAAAAGCCTTGTAGTGCAGGTACTCGTGCCCGTCGAGGCGGAGCACCGACACGAGCTCGTCGCGGCTCACCGCGTTGATGCGCCCGCCCTCGAGGCGCGGATCGACGAAGGTGCCCAGCCCCACCTTGCTGATCACGCCGGCGCGCCCGGCGGCGATCTCGCGGTACAGATGCGAGATCACCCCCTGGGGCAGGTTCCACGCCTCGATGCGCCCTTCCAGCGCGAGCCGGCCGACCTTCGGGATCAGCCCCCAGTGGCCGCCGATCACGCGGCGCAGCAAGCCGGCATGGCCGAGGCGGTTCAGCCCGCGCTCGCCGCCGTCGCCCTGCCCGGCGGCGAACACGAGCCCGAGATCACGCGGCTCGCCGCTGTCCACGAAGCGCTGCTCGAGTGCGGCCAACAGCGCCTCGGGCACGCCGATGCCGACGAAGCCCGACGTGGCCACCATGTCGCCACTGCCGATCAGCGCCACGGCATCGGCCTCGCTCATGACCTTGTTGTGCATCATGACCCTCCTCGTCCCTATTGGCCGTAGGCCTGTTGCGGCAGCCAGGTGGCCAGCGACGGAAACGCGAACACCAGCGCGAGACCGCCGAGCTGCAGCAGGATGAACGGCACCACGCCCTTGTAGATGTGCGTCACGGTCACGCCGCGCGGCGCAACCCCTTTCAGATAGAACAGCGCAAAGCCGACCGGCGGCGTCAGGAACGAGGTCTGCAGGCACACCGCGACGAGGATCACGAACCAGATCATGCGCGGGCCGACCTCGGCCGGGCCGACCTCGAGCCCGGCGATCACCGGTGCGACCAGCGGCAGCACGATCAGCGTGATCTCGATCCAGTCGAGGAAGAAGCCGAGCACGAAGATCAGCGCCAGCACCGCGATCAGGATGCCCGCATCGGAAAAGGGCAGGCTCTTCAGGCCGTGATGGATGAAGTCCTCGCCGCCGAGCGCCTGGAACACGAACGAGAACGCGGTCGCGCCGATGAAGATCGCGAAGATGAACGCGGTCGTGCGGGTGGTCTGCTCGCACACTTCGCGAATCACCGCCACGTCGAGCCGGCGGTGCGCGGCGGCCAGCAGCATGGCCCCGCAGGCGCCGACCCCGGCCGCCTCGGTCGGCGTCGCGATGCCGGCGAAGATCGAGCCGAGCACGGCGAGGATCAGCAGCGCCGGCGGCAGCACCGCCATGAACACGCCCTTCAGGTCCGCCAGCCGCAGCGGCCGCGCGTCGGCGGGCAGCGGTGCGGTGCGCGGCGACAGCAGTCCGACGGCCATCATGTAGCCGATGTAGATCACGCCGAGCATGACGCCGGGCACGAGCGCGCCCATGAACAGCCCGCCGGCGTCGACGCCGGGCGTGCGGTCGGCCATCAGCACCAGCATGATCGACGGCGGGATCAGGATGCCGAGCGTGCCGACCGCGCTGATCGTGCCGCTGGCAAAGGTCGGGCTGTAGCCGCTGCGCAGCATGATCGGCAGCCCGAGCAGCGCGAGCAGCACCACCGAGGCGCCGATGATGCCGGTCGAGGCGGCCAGCAGCAGCCCGATCACCGCGACCGTCACGGCGAGCCCGCCCGGGGCGCGGCCGAGCACCTTGACGAAGTTCTCCATCAGCGCGCCGGCGATGCCCGAGCGATCGAGCATCAGGCCCATGAACACGAACATCGGCAAGGCGACCAGCACCCAGTTCTGCATGATCGCCCAGATGCGTGGCACCGTCGCCCGCAAGTCGTTGAACGTCATGCTGTAGAAACCGTCGGCGAGCTGCTCGGGAAACACGAAGGCCGCCGCACTGGCCGCCAGCAGCGCCACGCCGCCGAGCACCCAGGCCACCGGAAAGCCGGTGAACAGCAGGGCGATGAAACCGACGAACATCGCGATGCACAGGATCTCGTAGAATTCGAGCGCCATGACCTACACCTCCTGCGCGCGCGTGTTCGGCGCGAGCCCGAGAAACAGCAGCGCCGCGACGCGGTGCAGGCGTGCCAGGGCGGCGAGAGCAAGCAGGCCGACACCGGCCAGCAGCGCACTCTTGATGACCCAGCGGTGCGACAGGCCGGCCGGCGAGGCCGAGCGCTCGGCCGTCTCGAACGCATCGACGACGAACGGAACGGCATACCAGAACAGCATCGCGGCGAAGGGCAGCAGCAGGCCCACGATGCCGAAGAACTCGATCCACGCCTTGGTGCGCAGCGAAAAATGCTCGTACAGCAGGTCCACGCGGACGTGCTCGTCATTGACCAGCGTGACCGACAGTCCGAGCATGAAGAGCGCCGAGTAGATGTGCCACTGGATCTCCTCGAACTCCACGCGCCCGTCGCCGAACACGTTCTTCATCGTCACGTTGAGCACGATGACGACCATCAGGGCCAGCCACATCCACGACATCGCGCGGCCCAGTGCGCGCAAGGCGCCGTCGACGACGCGCGAGAACCGGGTGTCCGGCAGCGTGGCGTGGTGCATCAGGTACTGCAGGTCGTCCGGTTCCGCGTGCGAAACCGCACGCGCCTCGGCCGCCTCGAATCGGGGCTTGCTCATGAACTCCTCCTTGGATTTGCTGCGGGCGGGCGCGCGCCGGGCGGGCCAGCCCGCCGGCGCCCCCGGCGCGCACCTGCCCGCGCGTCCGCACGGGCAGGCGGCGAACCGCCCCGGTTGTTCTTGCCCCCTCGGGGGGCGCGGCCCGGCCCTTCGGGTCCGCTCAGTGGCGGCTGTCGTTGAAGTCGCGCGGCAGGTAGGCGAGCCCCTTCCAGGTCTGGTAGGTCTTCGCGAAGCTTTCCTGCGACTCGTACACCTTCTTGAAGTCGGCGTCCTTGGCCGACTGTTCGGCCATCACTTCGGCCGTGAGCGCCTGCAGTTCGCGCAGCATCGCGTCGGGCACGCGCTGCACGCTGACCCCCTTGGCCTCGAATCCGGCGATGACCGGCGCCTGGATGGCTTCGCCCTTCGACAGATTGCGCAGCACGCCGGCCGTGCACACGGTCTCGATCAGGCTGCGCGTGGCGGGCTCGAGGCCGTCCCATACCCCCTTGTTGACGATGAAGTGGAAGGCGGTATAGGTCTGGTGCCAGCCGGGGAAGTAGTTGAACTTCGCGACCTTGTCGAAACCGAGCAGCTGGTCGACCGCCGGCATCGCGAACTCGGTCGCGTCGATCGCGCCCTTCTCGAGCGCCTGGAAGATCTCGGAGCCGGGGATCAGCGTCACCGATGCGCCGGCCTTCTGCATGACCTCGCCGCCGAGCCCGGCGAAGCGGATCTTGAGCCCGCTCAGATCGGCCATCGAAGCGATCTCCTTGCGGAACCAGCCTGCCGTCTCGGGGCCGGTGATGCCGCACAGGATCGGGTGGATGTTGCGCTTGGCGTAGATCTCGCGCGCGAGCGCCTCGCCGCCGCCTTCGTACCACCACGCCGTGTACTCCCACGGCTCCATGCCGAACGGCCGGGCGGCGAACAGCGGCGCGGCCGGAATCTTGCCGGCGTCATAGCCGAGCCAGGTGTAGCCGGCGTCGATGGTCTTGTCGCGCACGGCATCGGAGAGCTCGAGCGCCGGCACCAGGTTGCCCGGCTCGAACACCCTGAACTGGATCGCGCCATCGGACGAGGCGTTGAGCATGTCGGCGACGAGTTGCACGTTGTCGCCGAGGGCCGGCAGGTGGGACGGGAAGGCGTTCGGCACTTTCCAGCGCAGCTTGTCGAAGGCGTGGGCACTGCCGGTCGCAACGAGCAGCGCGGTGATCAGCGCAACGGAACGGGTCTTCAGCATCGGTCGTTTCTCCTCTCATCTTGCGTTTGAACGTCGCGCCGCACGGCGCCTCGCCCGTGCACAGGCTGCTGCGGGCAGGGCCTGTCCGGCGCTGGCATCGACCGACGCGCGAGGCGCGCCGGTCGGCGCTGTCTATGCAGCTACCGTGCCAGCCGTGACGCGACACTCAAGCAATTGAATCGAAAGGATAAATACAGAATGGGCTGACGTCGCCGGTCCGGCCGGCCATACACCGCGCCAGCTCGCGCACGGACAAAAGCCCTGTCGGAACAGTCAATTGCGCGCTTTTCAGGATCCCGGACAGGCGTCCCGACAATCGGACACGCGAACGCTCAGGGCTTCGCGTCGAGGCCCTTCAGCTTCGCGTACAGTTGCGAACGCGACACCCCGAGGATCTGCGCCGCGCGCGACTTGTCGCCATGCGCGGCGCGCAGCGCGCCGTGGATCGCCGCGCGCTCGGCGCGTGCGACGACGTCCGCGAGGCGCAACGCCCCGTCGTCACCGGCCGCCGCATCGTCGTCCTGCAGGTGCCCCATCGCCAGGCGCAGCGTCGCGGCATCGAGGGCCTCGCTGTCGGCGAGCGCGGCGGCCCGCTCGAGCACGTTGCGCAGCTCACGCACATTGCCCGGCCAGCTGTGGGCCTGCAGGCTCGCGAGCCCGCAATCGGTGACATACCAGCCGCCGAAACCGGCCTCCTTGGGCAGGTCGTCGAGAATCCGCTCGGCCAGCACCGGCAGGTCCTCGAGCCGCTCGCGCAGCGGCGGCACGTCCAGCGGCAGCACCGCAAGCCGGTAGTACAGGTCGGCGCGAAAGGCGCCGGCCTCGACCTTCTTCTCGAGGTTCTGGCTGGTCGCCGCGACGATGCGCACATCGACGCGCTTGACGGCGTTCGACCCGAGCGCCTCGATCTCGCCCTCCTGCAGCACGCGCAGGAACTTCGCCTGGATCGCCAGCGGCATGTCGCCGATCTCGTCGAGAAACAGCGTGCCGTGGTCGGCGAGCTCGAACTTGCCGGCGCGGGCGCGCCGTTCCGCACCGGTGAACGCCCCCGGGGCGACGCCGAAGAACTCCGACTCGAGCAGCGTCTCCGGCACGGCCGCCATATTGACCGCGACGAACGGCGCGGCCGCGCGGGCCGAGGCGAGATGCAGCGCCTGCGCGAGCAACTCCTTGCCGACCCCGGTCTCGCCCTGGATCAGCACCGCCCCGTCACGCAGGGCGAAACGATGCGCGCGGCTCTTCAACTCCAGAATCGTCTTGCTGACACCGATGAAGCTCGACAGCGAATAACGCGCGCGGCGGGCACGGGCGAGTTCCTCGTTGGCCTGATCGAGCCGGCTCTGCAGCACCTTGAAGCGGTCCAGCATCGGCCGCAGGTAATCGACGCGGTCGAAGAACACGAAGCCCATCGCCCCTTCCACGCGCCCGTCGCGGTCACGCAACGGCACGCGGCACACGACGAAGTGCTGCTCGCCGAAGCGCAGCAGATCAAGCAGAATCGGGCGCCCGCTGTCGACGACCTGGCGCATGCGGCTTTCCGGGATGACCTCCTCGACCGCCCGCCCGAGCACCGAATCCGGATCGTCGATGCCGAGCAGGCGGCAGTACTTGCGGTTGATCCAGGTGATGCGCGCATCGCGGTCGACCGCCAGGCTGCCCTCGCTGATGTCGACGAACAGCGACAAGGCATCGCGCAGCTGCGCCTGCGCATCGGCATGTGAAATGCCGGCGGCGCTGTCGTTGTGGCTCACTTCGTCTCCTCCTCGGCGTGCTCGCGTGGGGCTGCGCAGGCAGCCCCGGCACGCTTGCCCGATGGCGAAGAGGATAGCAGTCGCGACCGCCGCTGCCCATGCCGTGCAGGGCAATGTCCTGTACTTTGCCGGTGCACGATCAGCCATGACCATTGCCGGCATTTTCGGGACACCGCTCCGGTCAGGCGCAGTCGTCCTGGCTCATTCAGTCTTGTTGAGGATTCGGGCGATCAGTACTATCATTCCTATATCACCTTCCCGCTTGAGTACCCCATGGAATCAGTGAATGTAAGCGGCTTGAAGAACAATCCGAGCGAGGCCTTGCGGATGTCGCACCGCGACGTCGTAGTCGTGATGAATCGTGACCGTCCCGACGCGTTACTGGTCGGTGTCGAGGCAGCCGGCGTACTCGAAGCCAAGGGCGTAAAACCGGCCTTGGCGACCGCACTCTTTCGTGACGGCCATCTGTCGCTCGCCCGCTCGGCGCGTCTTGCCGACATGACGGTGGCGCAGTTCGCCGCCCACGTCTCGCGCCTCGGCATCCCGGTGGTACGCCTCGGCGCGGACGACGCGCAGCGCGATCTGGACACGCTGGACGAATGGCTGGCATCGTCCTGAGCGATGCCAGCCCGCTGATCGCCCTCGCGCAGGTCGACGGTCTCGCCTGGCCGAGAACCCTTTTTGGCGAAGTCCGAATTCCGCCCGAGGTCGAAGCCGAAGTGGTCGGCGACCGCGGCTTTGCCGGCGAACAGGCCATCGCCGCGGCGCTCGCGGCCGGCTGGCTGAAAGTTGCCGGCCCGGTGCCGCCCGAACCGGTTCTGCCGGATCTGGACGAGGGCGAAGCGGCCTGCATTCGGCTCGCGCTGGCGGCAAGGCAACCGGCACTGTTGCTGATGGACGAACGTGCCGGACGCGCCATCGCTCAGGAGCACGGCCTGCGCGTCGCCGGAACGGCGGCAGTGATCGGCATGGCCAGGCAGCGCGACCTCATTCCTTGTGCGCGTGAGGTCTTCGCACGCCTGCACGCATCGGACTTTCGTATCTCCGCCGAAGTAATCGCGACCGTGCTCACACGCGTGGGGGCGTGAGTCTCGCCCAGCCGGTCGCGGCGGGACCGGCCACGCGCAGGAACTGCCGCACGCAGCGGCAGTCATCAGCGTGCGGGGGCAAAAAAACGCGAGCCGGCCGAGGCTCCGATGGCCGGAAATGCAGTTGTCCGGACGGGCACGCGCAAACGCGGCAGGCCCGGTCGCCGAGGAGGCGGTCACCATGATCAAGGCGAACATCCAGCGCCCCGACACGAGCGTTGTCGAAGGCTTCCGCGATCTTCTCGCACACGACTCGATCACCTGCACGATCTCGGACTGCCTCGGACGCTTCAACGCAATGACCGCCGACATGCGACCGCTGTTCGACGGCCTGCAACTGGTCGGCACCGCGGTCACTGTCAAGACGCTGGCGGCCGATCTCGCCGCCGCGATGAAGGCGATCGACGTATGCCGCCCCGGCGACGTCGTCGTGATCGATGCGCACGGATCGACGAACACCGCGTTCTGGGGCGAGAACATGACGCTGTCGGCGATCAACCGCGGCGTCGCCGGCGCGGTGATCGACGGCGCCTGCCGCGACGTCGCGGAGATTCGCAGGCTGCGCTTTCCGGTCGTGTGCCGCGGCATCGTGCCGAACGTCGGCGCGATCGCCGGCTACGGCGCGGTCAACGTGCCGATCCAGTGCGCCGGCGTGGCGGTGTCGCCGGGCGACATCGTCGTCGTTGACGCGAACGGCGTGGTCGTCGTGCCGATGCACGATGCGGCGGACGTGCTCACGCGCACGCGCGCGCTCCTCGAAACCGAGCGGCGCGTGCAGGACAGGATCCGCGCCGGCGCGACGATCGGCGAGCTGGTGGACGTCGATGCGGTGCTGCGCGGCACGTTCTCGTATCAGGACAAGGCGGCCGGTCGCGAGTGACGCGCCGCCGGCAGCCGCCGCCGGCGCAGCCTATGGCTTCGCGAGACGCCCGAGCGCCTGCGCGATCAGCGGCGCCACGCTCACCGCGTTGCTCGGATGCGCGATCGCGTCGGTGCTCCACACCTCGCGGACGCCGGCCGCGCGGATCAGCGCGAGCGCATCGCCCGCGAACAGCGCGTGGGTGACCGCGAGATCGACCGACGCGGCACCGGCCGCGTGCAGCAGGCGCGCGGCGGCCGCGACCGTGTGGCCGCGCGCGTCGTCGATGATCTGGGCCGCTGCTCGCGACGTCGTCGAGCAGCACGACCTGCCGGCCGGCGACGTCGACCGGCGGCAGCGCGATGTCGACGGCACGGTCGCCGTGGCGCGTCTTGCTGCACACGGCGTACTCGAAGCCGTGGCGCGCCGCGGCCGCCGCGACCCACTGCGCCGATTCCGCATCGGGGCCGACCAGCAGCGGGCGCGCGCGGCGCGCGGCGATCACGTCGGCGAGCAGCGGCGCGCCGGAGAGCGCGATCGCATCGGCCACCGGCACCGCCTCGGCGAGCGTGGCGACGCGGTGCAGGTGCGGGTCGACGGTGACGACCGCATCGAACAGATCGGCGAGAAAGCGCCCGACGATGCGCTGGCTGACCGCCTCACCGGGCGCGAACGCGGTGTCCTGGCGCATGTAGGCGAGGTACGGCGCGACCAGCGTCAGGTGGCGGGCGCCGAGCGTGCGCGCGCTGCGCGCGGCGAGCAGCAGTTCGACGAGCTTTTCGTTGGGGTGGTCGAGCGTGCGCAGCATGACGACGCGTGCGGGCAGCGTCGGCGGCAGGCGCAGGCGCAGCTCGCCGTCGGGAAAGCGGTGGCACGCGATGGCGGCGACCGCAATGCCGGTTGCCGCGCCGATGCGCGCGGCCGCCGGCGCCTCTTCGTCGAAGTGCAGCAGCATCGCCTCGTCCATCCCCTGTCGGTCCGGGTCAGGCACGGCCGGCGCGCGATTGCGCCGCCGGCGGCATCGTGCAGTCCATCCTTCTTCTTCAGCCTCCCCGTTCAGAACTCCACGAACACGTGCAGCATCTCGTCGGCGCCGCCGATCGTGTAGCCGCTCGCCTTCGCGCTCGCCGCCCGCGCGAACTCGAGGTCGGCGGCGAAATCGGCATACACGCGGTACAGGCACTGGCCGACGGCGACCGCATCGCCGAGCTTGTGGACGAGCTCGACGCCGGCCCCCTGGCCCTTCGGTGCACCGGCCGCACGTGCGATGCGCGCGATCTGCTGGTTGTCGATCGCCGTCACGAGACCGGCACGATTCGCGCACACCTCGAAGGACAGCCGCGCGAGCGGCGGCACATGGTGATCGAAGCCGTGGCTGCCCTGCGCGCGCACGATGGCGTCCATCTTCGCGAGCGCGCGGCCCGAATCGAGGATGTCGCGCGCGATCGCGAAGCCGTCGCCGCCGCGCACGTCCGGGTCGAACTCGATCAGCCGGCCGGCGAGGCGCAGCGCCTTCTGGCGCAGGTCGTTGGGCGCGCGCGGGTCGTTCTCGAGCACACGCATCACGTCGCGCGCCTCGAGCACCGGACCGATGCCGCTGCCGATCGGCTGGCGGCCGTCGGTGATCACGACGTCGACGACGAGGCCCATGCGCCCGGCCACGTATTCGAACAGCTTGCGCAGGCGCTGCGCCTCGGGCATCGAGCGCACCTTGGCGGTCGGACCGACCGGGATGTCGAGCACCAGATGCGTCGAGCCGGCTGCGATCTTCTTCGACAGGATCGAGGCGACCATCTGGCCGGGCGAATCGATCGACAGCGGCCGCTCGACCGAGATCAGCACATCGTCGGCGGGCGACAGTTGCGCGGTGCCACCCCACGCGAGGCAGCCGCGGTGCTCGCGCACGATGCCTTCGAGCCGCTCGAACGGCAGCTCGACCTCGGCGAGCACCTCCATCGTGTCGGCGGTGCCGGCCGGCGACGTGATCGCGCGCGACGACGTCTTCGGGCACAGCATGCCGTGCGCGGCGACGATGGGCACGACCAGCATCGACGTGCGGTTGCCGGGGATGCCGCCGATGCAGTGCTTGTCGACGACCAGGCGCTCGTGCCAGTCGAGGCGGCGGCCCGCATTGGCCATCGCGTCGGTCAGGAAATAGACCTCCTCGCGGTCGAGCTCGCCCTGGTTCGACGCGACGACGAAGGCGGTGAGCTCGATCTTCGAATAGCGCCGCTCGGCGATGTCGCGCACGATGGCCTCGAAATCCTCGCGGCCGAGGCGCTCGCCGGCGATCTTGCGGTGCAGCGCCGGAATCGACGCGGGCGGCTCGGCCTGCGACACCGTGGCGGGGTGGCCGTCGGCGACGTCGAGCTGCGCGAACGCGTCCTCCGACAGCCCCAGCTCGCAACAGCCGACGATGCGCTCGTCATCGACGACGTTGAGGGTGGCGAGAATGCGCCGGCCGTTTGCGCGCACCTCGACCTTGGACAGCGCCTGGAAGCCCTCGGCGCGGTAGGTCGCGCAGTCGCGGTGCAGGTAGGCGACGTTCTCGCGGTAGGTGTCGATCGCGACACGCCGCAGCGCGAGCCGGGATTCCTCGGCGGCCGCGGCGGCGAGGGCGGGCTCGGGCGGGGGCGGCGTTGCGGGCGTTTTCTTCATGACCGACAGCGTACATCGACGCGCGCCACTCGGGGTGCAGACTGGCTCACGGGCATCCGACACAACCGCGCGTCTGGGCCCCGGTGAATATCGCGCGCTCGATGCGTGCACCGCTCAGATCCGCCTCGATCAGGTTCGCCCGCGAGAAATTCGCACCCTGCAGATTCGCGCCGGTGAGCGAGGCGCCGCGCAGCTCGGCCGCCCGCAGGTTGGCACGTTGCAGGTCGGCGCCGTCGAGTCGGGCGCCGTTCAGTCGCGCATTGGTCAGGTCGGCGCCGCCGAGCTTCGCCTCGCTCAGGTCCGCGCCGCTCAGGTCGGCGTTCTGCAGGATCGCACCCTCGAGTGTCGCACCGCCCAGGTTCGCTCCGCCGAACTCCGCCCCACGCGCATTCGTGCGAATCAGCGACGCGTCGCGCAGATCCGCGTTGCGCAGGTCGGCGCTGCGCAGATTGGCCTCGTTGAAATTCACGCCGGCGAGGTTCGCGGTGGACAGGACCGAGCGCGAGAACTGCGAGTTCGCGAGATTGGCGCCGGCCAGGTCCGCGCCGTGCAGGTTCATGTTCACGCAGAAGGTGCCACGCCGGATGTTGCAGCCGTCAACGACGGCCGGCCCTTGGGCAATCGACATGCCGGCGGCGAGCATCAGCAGCGACACGATGATCGTTCTGTTCAGCATATGAAGATGTCCGGATCGAGACATACAGGAGCTTCGATCGTCGTATCCGAAGTTGGTTTGCCGGACGGCAGCATAAACCATTTCGGGCAATGCACCCGCTGCCTGCAGCAGGCCGGGGCACCCGCCCGCGCCGATCAACCCCTGTCCCGCGGCAGCGATATCGCCGATACGCTTTGCCGCGCGGCTGCGGCCTGTTCGATCTCGAGCGCCCTAGCAGAAGCTGCACGCCGCCGCAGCCAGCCCGGGTCTATAGTGCGGTAAAGACCCCGCAACGATCAACGGAGACGCCCGATGCACGCCGCTTCGCAGCGCCTCGTGTGGCGCGACATGACGGTCTTCGACGGCACGCGCGAGTTGCCCGAGCCGATGGCGGTGGTGACTGGTGAGGGCCGCATCGAGCTGCTGTGCCGCATGGGCGCGCTCGATGACGCGCTCACGGACGACGCAGCCGAAGCCGGCCGCGGCGGCCTGATGACACCGGGCCTGATCGACTGTCACACCCACCTGGTGTTCGCCGGCAACCGCGCCGACGAGTTCGAACGGCGGCTCGAAGGCGCGAGCTATGCCGACATCGCGCGCGCCGGCGGCGGCATCCTCGCCACCGTGCGGGCGACGCGCGCGGCGAGCGAGGACGCACTCGTTGCATCCACGGTGCCGCGGCTCGCAGCGCTGATCGCCGATGGCGTGACGACGGTCGAGATCAAGTCCGGCTACGGGCTGGACCGCGACACCGAGCTTCGCATGCTGCGCGTCGCCCGCGCGCTCGGTGCGAGCGAGAAGGTCGATGTCGTCACCTCCTTCCTCGGCGCGCATGCGCTCGCCCCGGAGTTCGCCGGGCGGCCGGACGACTTCATCGACTACCTCGCCGAGGAGGTGCTGCCTGCTGCCGTCGCCGAGGGGCTGGTGGACATGTGCGACGGCGGCATCGAGGGGCTCTCGATCCCGCACGAGGCGATGCTGCGGCTCTACCGCAAGGCGCAGGCACTCGGCCTGCCCGTGCGCGGCCACACCGACCAGTATCGCGACGTCGACGGCGCGGCCACGCTCGCCGGCATCGGCGCGGCCTCGGCCGATCACCTCGAATACGCGAACGAGGCCGGGATCGCGGCGATGGCGCGCGCCGGCACGGTGGCGATGCTGCTGCCCGGCAGCACGCTGTTCCTGCGCGAGACGCAGCGCCCGCCGGTCGCGGCGTTCCGCCGCCACGGTGTGGCGATGGCGCTCGCCACCAACTGCAACCCCGGCTCCTCGCCGACACTCTCGCCGCTGCTGGTGCTCGCCCTCGGCTGCACGATGTTCCGCCTCACGCCCGAGGAGGCGCTGCGCGGCTACACGGTGAACGCCGCGCGCGTGCTCGGCCGCGCAGGCCGAACCGGTATGCTGGCGGAAGGATACGCGGCCGACTTCGCGCTGTGGAACATCACCCAGCCGGCCGAGCTCTGCTACTGGCTCGGCGGCAATC
>DAOMOP010000034.1:20025-28737 GCA_035444405.1 Rhodocyclaceae bacterium | reverse complement strand
AAGATCACGCCGCGCGGCAGGCGCGGGTCGTCGACGACGCCGCCGAGCGTGGGCGCTGCGAGCGCCGCGGCGGGCTCAGCGGTCGGGGACAGGCGCATCGAGGTCTTGGCGCGCTTGAGCAGCACCGGATTGACGCGCCGCGTGGCCGGCTCCATCGCCTGCTGCATCTGCGCCGCGTCGCCGAGGTTGTTCATGTTGCCGTAATGGACGTGACAGTTGCTGATGACCTCGACGAGCGCGAAGCCGGACACGCCCATCGCGCGCTCGACCAGCTTGGTGAGCGCCGCGATGTGATTGACGGTCGCGCGTGCGTAGAAGGCCGCGCCAGCGTTGCGCGCGAGCGCCTCGAGGTTCATCGGCCGCTCGAAGGAGCCCGGCCGCGCCGTCGTCGTCACGCCGCCGATCGGCGTGGTCGGCGACAGCTGCCCGCCGGTCAGGCCATACACGGAGTTGTTCACGACCACCGCGGTGAGGCCGATGTTGCGGCGCATTGCGTGCATCAGGTGGTTGCCGCCGATCGACATCGAGTCGCCGTCGCCCATCACGCACAGCACCTTGAGGTCGGGGCGCGCGAGCTTGAGCCCGGTTGCGAAGGCCGGCGCGCGCCCGTGCGTGGTGTGCAGCGTGTTGAAGTCGACGTAGCCCGACATGCGGCCGGTACAGCCGATGCCCGACACCATCGCGACCTCGTTCTTGTCGAGACCGCGGTAGTGCACGGCCTGCACGATCGCGCCCATGATCGCGCCCAGGCCGCAGCCCGGGCACCAGGTCGTCGGCATCACCTGGGGACGCAGGTATTCCCGCAACAGAAAGGAAGTCTGCAGTTTCATGCGGCGCGCTCCGTCGCGGCACGCGCCGGCAGCACGGACACGCTCGCCCGCCGCGCGTCGTCGTCGTCGCCAGCGTAGTAGCGTCCGAAGCGGTTGGCGAGAAAGTCGTCGAGCGCAACCGCCTCCTGGCGCACGAAACCGCGTCGCGGCAGTGTGCCGGCGGCCATCAGATCGACCATCGCGCACACCCCGGCGGCCGTCGACAACTGGATCGCCGACAGATAACGGCCTCCGACCTCGCGCCCATAGACCTTGCGGACGAAGGTCTCCTGCGTGAGCCGTCCGGCCTTCTGTCCGGTCACCGTCACGAAGATCAGCACCAGATCCTGCGTCGTCATCGGAATGGCGGCCTCGAATACGTCCTTGAGCAGGTCGCGACGCGTCCCCAGGCGCAGGTCGCGGATCAGCATCTTGACGATGTCACGATGGCCGGGGTAGCGCACCGTCTTGTAGTTGAGGTTCTCGACGCGGCCGGCCAGCGTCTCGCACAAGGTGCCCAGCCCGCCCGACGTGTTGAACGCCTCGTAGGTCAGGCCGTCGAGGCTGAATTCCTCGACCTCCTCGAGTGCCGGCACCTCGCGCAATTGCCCATCGACGATGGCCTCGCACGGGTTGCAGTACTCGTTGATCAGGCCCTCGGTACTCCACGTGAGGTTGTACTTCAACGCGTTGCTCGGATAGATCGGCAACGCCCCGACCCGCATGCGCAAGTCGCGCAGCGACTCGAACGCCCGCGCTGCGCTGTGCGCGGCGATCGAGATGAAGCCCGGCGCAAGCCCGCACTGCGGCACGAAGGCCGTGTCGGCCCCATCGGCCAGGCGCTTGACCGCGCGCGTGCTCTCGACGTCCTCGGTGAGGTCGAAATAGTGCGCGCCCGCGACCTTCGCCGCGGCGGCGATCACCGGCGTCAGGTGGTAGGGGCCGGCCGAAACCACCATGTCCTCGCCGGCAAGTTGCGGGGCAAGATCCTGGGCGGTCTCGAGATCGCAGCGTTTCACCGCGAAACCCGCCGTTTCGAACGCACCGAGGCGCGCCGGGTCGCGGTCAACGACCGTGAGCCGGTAGTCGCCGGTGGCACCCAGCAGCGCCACGATGGCCTCGCCGATCTTGCCCGCCCCGACCAGCGTCAGTCGTGTTGTTTCCATGATTCGTACTCCCATCAGCTCATCACGCACGGTTTCACTGTAGTGACGGTACCTGTCAAAGTAAATCCACCAAGTCGCCACAATAACTAGGCCATCACGTCGATTCGACTACACCATCAGACGTATTGTCCAGAATTGTCACGCCAATCCCTGGCCGCGCCGCCTCCCTGTAGCCGTTTCGTTCGAAAGCGCCGAGCAAACCGGACCCTAACCCCAACAAAAGGGGAAAATCTTGATGAAAATCAATCATGAAACTGCAACACAAGGTGCCGCATCGACATCTTCTCGCGAGCAGATTCGGGTGAGATGCCGCTGCGATGCCGAACGATTTTCGAAAGCGCACTCTTACGCGCCGTCCTGTTGCGTTCGCGCGTAACCAGATCAACACTTGATGAATATCAAATACGACTCATTCTTATTTCCCTAACCTCTCGCGAAAATCCGATCCCGAGCAAGCCAGCACCGTGCCAGCCAGCCACACGCAAGCCAGCTCATTCCCCTTTTAAGATGGAGAAGCGAAATGGTCTTGCGTTACCGCCCCCTGGCTCGTTCGTTGATGGCATTGACCATCGTCCTTCCTGCCGCCGCCCAGGCCGCCACAGCGATGCCCGAGGTCAGCGTCACCGCCAAGGGCTACGCCGCCGACGAGTTGCAGACGCCGGCCGCGACGCTGTCGCTCGACCGCGCCGAACTCTTGCGCCGCAATGCCAACAATGCCGGCGAGGCGCTGCGTGGCGAGCCGGGTCTCGCGGTGTCGGGCGACAGCGCGCAGGGCCAGAACCCGGTGATCCGCGGCCTGAAGAAGGAAAGCGTGGTGCTGCTCGTCGACGGCATCCGCTTCAATTCGGCACAGCCGGCCGGCGCGATCGCGTCGTTCATGTCGCTGGGACTCGCCGAGCGCGTCGAGGTCGTCAAGGGTCCGTCCTCGGTGCTGTACGGCACCGGAGCGCTCGGCGGCGTGATCAACGTGCGCCTGCCGCAGGCGCGCTTCGAGCAGGGCGTGCAGCTCGACACTTCGGTGAGCTACGACAGCGCGAGCCAGGGCATGCGCGGCACCGGCGTGGTCAACGCCTCGAGCGGCGATCATGCGCTGATGGCGGGCGCCTCGCTCGCGCGCATCGACGACTACCGCAGCCCGGACGGCAAGGTCGATCGCACCGGCTACGACTCCGACAGCCTGATCGGCCAGTACCGCTTCCGCATCGATGCGGCGAACCAGCTGCGCGTGTCGGTACAGCAGCATACCGACGAGGACGTGTGGTATCCGGGCTCGACCCGCCCCCACCCGAACCCCCTGGTCGGCAGCACCATCGTGCGTTCGCCGCGTCAGGAGCGCCGGCTCGTCGAGCTCGGCTACAGCTTCGAGGGCACGGGTGAGCGTCCGCTCAACGTCGATGCACGCATCTATCGCCAGGAGATGTACCGGCAGATCTTCTCGCGCGCGAACGGCCTCGCACGTGATGTCGCCAGGACGCGGGTGACCTTCGAGACCGACGGCGCCGACGTGCGCGCGAACCTGCTCGCGCATCCGTCGCATCTGCTGTCCTTCGGCGTCAATGCCTGGCGCATGGAGGCGTCGCCGAACCGCCTGCTGGCCTCGCCCACGCCGATGAGCCCGCTGGTGCCGAACGCGCCGTTCAAGGACGGGCGCATCGAGGCGCTCGGCTTCTACCTGCAGGACGACATGGTCTTCGGCCGCCTCAACGTGCTGGCCGGCCTGCGTCACGACACCGTGAAGGGACGCGCTGCGGCGGTCGGCAACGGGCCGGACCGGGTCACGACCGGCCTCTCGCGCACCGACCGCGCGCTGTCGTGGAGCCTCGGGACGATCTACGAGGTCACGCCGCTGCTGCGCCCGTATGCGAACCTCTCGCGCGGTTTTCGTGCCGGCGAGATGCGCGAGCGCTTCGAGGCCTCGCCGCGCGGCGACGGCTTCTTCTACGTCGGCAATCCGCAGATCAAGCCCGAGCACGCCACCCAGTTCGAGCTCGGCCTGAAGGGCGACGGCGAGCGCCTGCAGTACGCACTGTCGGCCTACCGCAGCCGCATCACCGATTACATCACCGGTCTCGACGTTTCCGGCCAGCCCGCAAGCGCCCGCTGCCCGGCGCCGAACCGCGGCGCGTGCAAGCTGACGATCAACCTCGGCCGCGCGACGCTCACCGGCGTCGAGGCGAGCGGCCGCTACGCGCTCACCGACGGCCAGTGGCTGACGGCCGCCTACTCGCGCGTGCGCGGCGACAACGACGACCTCGACGAGCCGCTGTTCCAGATGCCCGCCGACGAGCTGTCGCTCGGCTGGGAAGGCCGCATCGCGCCGAGCTGGAGCGGGGATGCGACGCTGCGCCTGGTGCGCCGCCAGGACCGCGTTGCGACGCTGTTCACGCGCGGCACCGAGAACACCACACCCGGCTTCGCCACCGCCGATCTCGGCGTGACCTGGCGCGGGCAGGACCAGAGCGTGCGCCTCGCGGTCAACAACGTCGCCGACCGCAAGTACCACGAGCACCTCACCGAGGGCATCTCCGGCGACGAGATCAAGGCGCCGGGTCGCAGCTTCGTCGTGGTCTGGAGCGCGAGCTTCTAGCGTGAGCGGCCGCGCCTGCGCTTGCTTCGCAACGAGCCGGCGCCTGCCGCCGGCCCGCCGCGGCGCCGCGGCGGGCCGCATCACACCGATCTCCCACCGACCGCGCCGATGAGCGGCGCCGGCCACCACTCGAGGACTCCCCGATGATCCGACACTTCCGCGCACTGCTCATGGCCGTCGCACTGGCCGCGATCGCCGGCCAGGCCTGCGCCGACAAGCTGCCGCGCCTGGTGCTCGCCGGCCCGACCGCGGCGGTGTCGTTCCCGCTCATCCACATGGCCGAATCGGGCGCGCTGGCCGACATCGCCGAATCGGTCGAATTCGTCGCCTGGCGCGACCCCGACCAGCTGCGCGTGCTCGCGCTCGACGGCAAGGCCGACGTGCTGGCGATGCCGACCAACGTCGCCGCCAACCTCTACAACCGCGGCGCCCCGGTCAGACTCGTCAACGTCTCGACGTGGGGCATTCTGTGGCTGCTGTCGCGCGACGCGGAGATCGCCACGCTCGACGATCTGCGCGGCGAGGAGATCGCGATGCCGTTTCGCGCCGACATGCCCGACCTGCTGTTCGGCGCGATCAGCGAGGGCCTCGGGCTCGATCCGCGCAGCGACTTCAAGCTGCGCTACGTCGCGACGCCGATGGATGCGATGCAGCTGCTGATCGCGCGCCGCGTCGACCATGCACTGCTGGCCGAACCGGCCGTGTCGATGGCGCTGCGCCGCACGCAGTCGTTCCCGGTCAGCGTCATCGCCCCCGAGCTGCATCGCGCGGTCGACCTGCAGGCCGAGTGGGGCCGCGCGTTCGGCCGCGGCGCGCGCATCCCGCAGGCCGGTATCGCGGTGATGGGCGCGTTGCGCGCGCAGCCGCAGCTGATCGCCGCGATCGAAGCCGCCTACCGTGACTCGTTGGCATGGTGCCAGGCCGATGCCGGCGCGTGCGGCGAGCTCGTGGCCAGGCACATCGACATGCTGAGCGCCGAGGCCGTCGCCGACGCCGTCGCGGCGAGCCCGCTCGAAGCGGTGCCGGCCGCCGAGGCGCGCGCGGAGCTCGAGTTCCTGTATACGACGCTGATGGCCCGCAGCCCCGCGGTGGTCGGCGGGCGCATGCCGGACGACGCCTTCTACGGCGCCGCCGCGCAATGACGCTGTTGCGCAACTGGCTCGCTGCCCTGCCCGCCTACCTGTGGAGCGGCTGGGGCGCGATCGCGAGCCTGCTGCTGTTTCTCGCCGCCTGGGAGTGGGCGAGCGTGCATTACGGCGAGCTGATCCTGCCCGACCCGCGCACGACCTTCCGCACCCTCGGCGAGCTGATCGCGAGCGGTGCGGCCTGGCCTGAGCTCGCGATCACCGCGCGGCGCGCGCTCGCCGGCTTCGCGCTGGCGCTGCTCGCCGGCAGCGCGCTGGGGCTTGCCGCCGGCGTGTCGATGACCGCCTCGATGATGTCGCGCCCGATCGTCACGGTGCTGATCGGCACGCCGCCGATCGCGTGGCTGGTGCTCGCGCTGCTGTGGTTCGGCGCCGGCGACGGCACACCGGTGTTCACCGTGTTCGTCGCCTGCGTGCCGGTCGTCTTCGTCGGCGCGATGCAGGGTGCGCGCACCCTCGACGGCCAGCTGAAGGACATGGCGAGCGCGTTCCGCCTGCCGCCGCTGATGCGCTTTTTCGACGTCTATCTGCCGCATGTCGTGTCGTACCTGTTTCCGGCGTGGATCACCGCGCTGGGCATCTCGTGGAAGGTCGTCGTGATGGCCGAGCTGCTCGCCTCGAGCGACGGCGTCGGCGCGGCGCTGGCGGTGAGCCGCTCGCACCTGGACACGGCCGCGACGCTGGCGTGGATCTCGGCGGTGGTCGGGCTGCTGCTCGCGGTCGAATACCTGCTGCTCGAACCGATCAAGCGCGAAGTCGAGCGCTGGAGGGCGCCCGCATGAACCCACCCACCACCACATCGGCTCGCCTCGTGGTGCGCGGCGTCAGCCACGCGTTCGCGCTGAAGACGGTGCTCGAGGACATCGACCTCGACATCGAGGCCGGACGCATCACCGCGCTGGTCGGCCCGTCGGGCTGCGGCAAGACGACGCTGCTGCACCTGTGCGCGGGACTCGCGACGCTGCGCACCGGTCGCATCGACAACGGCTTCGCGCGGCCGGCCTGCGTGTTCCAGCAGCCGCGCCTGCTGCCATGGAAGAGCGCGCTCGACAACATCGCGCTGGGCCTGAAGGCGGCCGGCGTCGCCGCGCGCGAGCGCGTGCGGCAAGCCTACGCGATCGGCGTGCAGATGGGCCTGGCGGCGGACGACCTCGAGCGCTTTCCGCACCAGCTCTCCGGGGGCATGCAAAGCCGCGTCGCGCTGGCGCGCGCGCTCGTGCTCGACCCCGATCTGCTGCTGCTCGACGAGCCTTTCTCGGCGCTCGACATCGGCCTCAAGGCCGAGCTGTACGCGCTGCTGCTGCACCACCTCGCCCGCCGCAGCATGGGCGTGATGATCATCACCCACGACCTGATGGAAGCCGTGCGGCTGTCCGACACCATCCTCGTGATGGCACCGGACCCGGGCCGCATCGTGCGCCGCTTCGACCTCGCGCGTGCCGCGATCTCACGCGACGATGCCTTCGTCTATCGCACCACCGGCGCCTTCCTGCAGGACGTGGCGGTGCGCGAGAGCTTCGGGCTCGCGCCGATCGACGACAGCTCGCACGCGTGCAGTGCGGCTGCAGCGGCCGTTGCGGACGGCGCGACCGTCGTCGAGCTCATGCCGTCGCCGGCGACGACGCGCGGCCCGGCCAGGCGCGGCGTGCGCTGCTGAAGCGACCCGCCATGCGACGAGCGATGCCATGTTGAACCCGATTGCGTACCGCCCCCTTTCTTGCCGAGACCTGCGATGCTGACCCCCGACGCGCTCCGCACACGCGTCGCCGCGCTGCTGCTGTGCGGCTTTCGCCCGTTCTTCCTGCTCACCGCGCTCACCGGCGTGCTCGCCGTCGCCGCCTGGGGCGGTTTTCTCGGCGGCACGCTGGCACTGCCGGCGGTGGCCGGCGGGCCGCTCGTGTGGCACGCCCACGAGATGCTGTTCGGCTTCACGCTGGCCTCGCTGATCGGCTTCGTCGTCACTGCGATCCCCGAATTCACCGGCACCGCCGCGGTCGGCCGCCGGCCGCTCGTCGCGCTGCTCGCGCTGTGGCTGGGCGCGCGCCTGGCCTTCGCCGCATCGGCGACGAGCGGCGCTGCGCTGCTTGCCGCCGTGCTGGATGCCGGCGTGCTGGCACTGCTCGTCGCCATCGTCGCGCCGCGCCTGTGGCGCGACCCGGATCGGCGCCACCTGTCCTTCCTGTGGGGGCTGCTGGCGCTGCTGGGCCTGACGGTGGGTTTCCATGTCGACGCGCTCGCCGGCCAGTATCCGATGCGCTGGCTGCTCGCCACGGTCGGCGTGCTGATGATTCTGATCATCGTCGCGATGAGCCGCATTTCAATGCGCGTCGTCAACGGCGCGCTCGAGGAGGCCGGTGTCACCGCCGTCGAGTATCTCGCCCGGCCGCCACGGCGCAACCTGGCGATCTTCTGCATCGCGCTCTACACCACCGCAGAATTCGTCGCGCCGCAGCACGCGGTGTCGGGCTGGATCGCGCTCGCCGCTGCGGCCGGCGTGTTCAACCTGACCAACGACTGGCACGTGGGCCGCGCGATGTTCCAGCGCTGGGTGCTGATGCTGTATGCGGTGTACTGGCTGATGGCGCTCGGCTACGCGGTGATCGGCGTGGCCATCCTCGCCGAGGCGGGCCCGGGCGCGGCCAGCGCCGGCCGCCACCTGCTGATGATCGGCGCGCTCGGGCTGGCGGTGTTCGCGGTGATGAACATCGCCGGCCGCATCCATGCCGGCTTCGCGCTCGACACCCGCCCATGGGTGCCGGCGGCGGCCGCGCTGCTGGTCGCCGCCGCGCTGCTGCGCGCCGCGATGGCCTGGCCGGGCGTCGCGGCACAGCCGCTGCTCACGACCGCGACACTGTGCTGGATCGCCGCCTTCGGCCTGTACGCCGCTCGCTTGTGGCCGCTGCTGACGCGCCCGCGCACCGACGGGCAGGCGGGCTGCGCCGGCCTCGCCGACTGATACGCGAGCCTCAGCGTCACGGGCGTGCCACGCCCCGTCGCGGCGCAAG
>DAOMOP010000034.1:14093-20003 GCA_035444405.1 Rhodocyclaceae bacterium | reverse complement strand
CCGCCCGAGGGGTCCGCGCGGCCTGCGGATCGGCAAGAAAACCTTGCCGAACAAGGGAAAAACCGTCCCCAAAGCAATTTATTCGTTGCTACACTTCGCGCCGTGAATTCCACCGATCCGACGTACCACTTCAACCGGAAGATCCGCCCATGCTCCTCTGGCTAGTGATCGCCTACATTGCCGTTTCGGTCGCCATCGGCCTGTACGCCGCGACCCGGGTGCACAACGCGCGCGACTACATCGTCGCCGGCCGCAACCTGCCTTTCTTCATCGTCATCGCGATGGTGTTCGCCACCTGGTTCGGTGCCGAGACCGTGCTCGGCATCTCGGCAACCTTCATCGACGAGGGCTTTCGCGGCCTGATCTCGGATCCGCTCGGCGCATCGATCTGCCTGATTCTGTTCGGGCTGGTGTTCGCGCGCCCGCTGTACCGCATGAACCTGCTCACGCTCGGCGACTTCTTCCGCGTGCGCTACAACCGCCAGACCGAGGTCGCGCTGTCGCTGGCCATCATCGTGTCGTACCTGGGCTGGGTCGGTGCGCAGATGGCCGCGCTCGGGCTGGTGTTCAACGTGCTCTCCGACGGCGCGATCGCGGTCAACGACGGTGTGTTCATCGGCGCCGCGGTGGTGCTGGTGTACACGCTGTTCGGCGGCATGTGGTCGGTGGCGATGACGACCTTCGTGCAGATGATCGTGATCGTCCTCGGGCTGCTGTACGTGACCTTCCTCGCCGGCGACATGGCCGGCGGTTTCAGCACCGTGGTTTCGAAGGCTGCCGCCGAAGGCAAGCTCAACTTCCTGCCGACCCTCGACACGCTCGACATGCTGGCGTGGATCGCAGCGCTGCTGACGATGGCGCTCGGCTCGATCCCGCAGCAGGACGTGTTCCAGCGCGTCAATTCGTCGAAGAACGAGCGCGTCGCGGTGTGGGGCACGACGCTGGGCGGCGTGTCGTACTTCTTCTTCGCCGCGGTGCCGCTGTTCCTCGCCTACTCGGCGACGCTGATCGACCCGGCGATGGTCGAGCGCTTCATGGAAGTCGACTCGCAGCTGATCCTGCCGAACCTGATCGTCGGCTACATGCCGTTCGCCGCCCAGGTGGTGTTCTTCGGGGCGCTGATCTCGGTGATCATGAGCACCGCCTCGGGCACGCTGCTGGCGCCGTCGGTGACCTTCTCCGAGAACATCCTGAAGGGCTACTTCCGCGACATGAGCGACCGCCAGCTGCTGCTGGCAACGCGCGCCGCAGTCGTCGTGTTCGCGGTGATCGTCGCGACCTACGCGGTGTCGACCGACGCGACCATCCATCACATGGTCGAGAGCGCCTATCGCGTCACCCTCGCGGGGGCCTTCGTGCCGCTCGTCGCGGGCCTGTTCTGGAAGCGCGCGAACAACCTCGGCGCCGGACTGGCGATCGTGCTCGGCCTGGGCACCTGGCTGTTCCTTGAGCTGTTCGTGCCCGAAGGCGACATCGAGCCGCAGCTCTTCGGCCTCGTGGTCAGCGCGCTCGGCATGATCATCGGCGGCTATCTCGGCCCGAAAAGCCACCACCGGCCGCACGCAAGCCATCACCACGCGGCCGAAGCGACGCACCACGTGGCACGCTGATCCCCACGCGCAGCCGCAGACCCTGCCTGTCGGCGGAGCCGAGATCCCGCCGGCACTAGCCGGGCAGCAGGTTCCCGAACCCGCTACGCTCGCGCTGCTCGGCCTCGGTCTGCGGCATGACCATGGCGCGCCGGCACGGATGAACGGGTGATCAGCGCCCCCGAAGCGACAGCAACAATTCGGCGAGCCCCGTCCGCCGGAACACCCGATTGGTAAAGCAGTCCTCGCTCACGACCATTGCGTCGTCGTCCGGAAGAATCGCGAGGATCTTTCCGTTGAGCGCAGCATCGTCCCGGGTATCCCACATTTCCAGAATCTCGGCTTCGGTCACCATCTGACCGAAAAATCCGTTGGGCAGCGTCGCGATCGACGCCGCGCCGCAGGCGTAGTCCCGATGCTGCTCGACGACGTGCTCGTCGCGCAAGGCCTTCCATGAGTGGGTCGGTGCCTGCAGCAAGCCCACCGGAGTCGCAACGACGGCAGCCGCCGCGTGCGCGTTCGGCAGCGTCGCCAGCAAGCCCGTGGCCAGCCACGCCCGACCCAACCTGCGCAGGCGAGCCCCGTTCCTCCAGCCCCGTCTCATATCGCGCGCGCCTGGCCTTGCGCGAGGATGCGCCCACGACAGCCCGCATTACCGCACCGTCAAGACCATTCTCGCCGGCGGCCACGACCTGCAGCCGCTCGCTCCCGTGAGCACCGAACCCTACGCCGGGCGCGCCCGCTTCGCGCGCGCCACCGCGGCGCTCTTCGCCGACGAATCGACCTCGCTTCACTGACCGGGCGCCTCGCATCCATTTCACCCAAGGAGTCTCACACCGTGAATCCCCCACCGAACTGGCGCCCCAACTGAAGCAGTTGCGCCTTTCCGGCATCCTCGATTCGCTCGACGCGCGCAACCGCCAGGCGATCGTCGCGAAGGGCCACGACGTCGTGTTCGCGTCCTGCTCGCAGTTGCTCGCGAGCCTCAACACCGCGCGGGCCACCGGAGCCTATGAACGGAAATTGATGCAGCTCGCGCGCGTGCCGGCCCTCATCATCGATGACTTCGGGCTCAAACCGCTGCGCTCGCCCGCCGACGAAGATCTGCACGACCTGATCGCCGAGCGCTACGAGCAGGCCGCCACCGTCGTCACCAGCAATCTCTAATGCGGTGCACCGCATTAGCGGTTCGTCGCGGTGGCCGTGCTGCTGGTCCGCTGGCTGACGGGTACCGGCCAGGGGCGGGCCGCTCCGCCCGCTGCGAAAACGCCCCTGGACATCCTGCAGGAACGCTTTGCACGCGCCGAGATCGACAAGGAAGAATACGAACAGCGACGGCGCGTACTGAGCGCTTTAAGGTGCGGGCGACGGATGCCTACGTGCTTGAAGCCTGTGAGCGGCCGGGGCGCGTGAGCCAGGCGCGACGGGGCGCGTGATCTACGCGAAAGGCGTCTCGGAACGGCGCCGGCTCGGCTGCGCCGCGATCCTCGATGCCGAAGGCCGCGAGACTGCCTGCGACGCTCAGACGATCGAGGCGGTGGCCGTGACACTTCCCTCGTTGCGTGATGCACTTCTCCAACAGCCTGGACGACACCGATCGCAAGGGCGACGCGTACTGCGACCGCTGCTTTGCGCTGCTCGCGGCGCGTGGCAGCAAGGGGTGCTAGCAGCCTGTCGGACCTGAGCGGTCGTCACGAGCCCGGGTGGGCGAGCGAGGCCAAGTCAAACATCGTGGCACGCGCATGCGGCGGCATCCAGGGCAAGCACGGTCACCCGTTCTCCTCGAGCTCGAGGCCGCCAACCCGTTTGGCGTGCGTGCCTATCGCAATGCGGCCCGCGTCGTCGACGAATTCGGGCGGACGTGCGGCGCCTGAGCCTCCCAGTCCAGCTGCCCAGGCCTGAAGCCGTTCGAAAGCGCCCTGTCTTTGATGTAGGTCAACAAAGTGCGCCCGTGTAGGCCACATGATGGAAATCAATCAACCGTGCCATCGGCCGCCAGCGGTGGCGCAGGGTGAAGGTCGATCATGAACACGGCTCGTCCGGCGTTGACGCACGAGTGCGAAGACTCGGCCATCAATCAGGTGCTGCAGGCCGAGTGTGCGGCACGTGAAAGCATCCGCGGTGCGCATATCGAGGCCGAGGAGCAGATCGCTTCAGCACGCGCGCAGGCACGGCGCATTCACGAACGCGCCGACGCCCGCATCGTTCGCCTGCGGGCCGGGGCCCAGCGTCGCCTGAGCGAGCGTATCGCCGAACTGCACGCTGCCGGCGCGGCGCTGCAGCGAGTCGATGTCGAACCGGATCCTTGCGATGGACGACTGGCCGTCGCCGTCGCGCGCGTGGCCGCGGCGCTCAGTGGGGGGGCGCGATGAGGGGGCGCAGCGGCTTCGCCTACGCACAGGCGCGGATACAGGCGCGCCACGGACGCAGCGCCGACGGCAGTGTCTTTGGGGCTCTCGCGGGGCTGGCGGACTTCCGCCACTTTCTTCAGCAGGCTCGGGTCACGGCACTGGAGCCGTGGGTCGCGAATATCGGCACGGCATGCGATCCGCATGAGCTGGAGCGTTTGCTGCGCGCGACTCTGCGGGTGCGCATTGCAGAAGTCGCATCATGGGTGCCCGAACCCTGGCGGGCGCCAGTGCGGTGGACGATCGTGCTGTACGATCTCCCGGTGCTCGAGTATCTGCTGCGCGGGGAAGCCCCGTTGCCCTGGATGTTCGATCAAGGCGAGATCGAACGGATCGCGACGGCGGAGCCTGCAATGCGCCGCGCCGCTCTCGCGCACGGACCGTACGCTGCGGTTGCCGGCGCAGGTGACGTGCAGGCACTGCCCGAATGCTGGCTTGCACATTGGCGCCACCTGCTGCCGCCGACCACGCGCGCGCAGGCACAACGGCTCGAGGGTCTGGTCGAGCTCGTGCGGGCCCATCGGGCCGGGCTGGCATCCGTGCCGATGCGCGAGGCGGTCGCGGCGCGCGCCGCGTCGGAGATGCGCCGTGCGCTCGAGGCGAAGCTCGTGAGCTATTTTCGCCGCACACTGCTCGAGCCGGCCGCGGTGTTCGCGCATGTGTTGCTGGTGGCGCTCGAGTTCGAACGGGTGCGGGGGGCACTCGTCGGCCGGCGCCTGTATTCTGCGGAGAACGGCTGATGCTGCGGCCCGTACCGGCATGCTGGTTCGAAGTCCTGGTGGCACGGAACGATGCCGCGGCGGCGCTCGAGGCACTTGCCGGCACCGGGGCGGTCGAGCTCGAACCGCAAGCGCTCCGACAAAGCCTCCCATCGTTGGCCGAGCTGAAGCCCGCGCTCGACCGCTACCAGGATCTCTGCAATCGCTTTCGGCCGTATTGGCCGACGGCGGAGGGCGTCGTGCTGCCGCCGACGCAGGGCGCCCCCGAAATACTCGACCGTGGCCTTGAATGTATCGATGCGTGGCGCGCCGAGGCCGAGCCGCTCATCCATCGGCTGCAAGCGCTGAACGAGGAAGGCGCCGAGCTGGAGATCTGGCGCGAGCTCTTGGCATGCACCACGAAGAGCGAAATCGAGTTCGGCCTGCTGCGTGGTCCCGAGGCCTTGCTGGCCCGCCGACTGTATGTGCTGCCGCCGCAAGCGCGCCTGTCGCTGCCGGCGCCGGCGCTGGCGCGCCGCTTCGAGCTCGCCGGCAAGACCTGCCTCCTTGCCGTCGCGCCGCAGGACGCCGCGATTGAGCTCGACCGCCGGATCGCCGCGCTCAGGGGACGACGCCTCGGGCTCGACCCGGTCTGGCTGCGGGGGCCGGCAAAGGAGAGTCTGTCGCACCTGGAGCTACGGCGAACCGATCGAGGCCGAGAGCGAGGGTCTGCGTCGCGAGATCGCGGCATCGAGTCGCCGCCACGCGCTTGCGGCGGCGATCGCCGACATCGAGCGCCTGAGGTGGTTTGCTTCGCAGATGCCCGTACTTGCTGCCACGGACTCCTTCGTGTGGCTTACGGGGTGGAGCTCGGATTCGACCGGCGGCGGTCTGACCGATGCGCTCGCGCGTGCGAACGTGCGCGCGTTGCTGCGTTCTTCGCCACCCCCGAAGGGCGTCGAGCCGCCGCTACTCCTGCGCAATCCATGGTGGGCGCGGCCGTTTGAGCTGTTCCCGCGTGCGATCGGCGTGCCGGCGCGCCACGAGGTCGATCCGAGCCCGCTGTTGGCGCTGGTGATTCCGCTGCTGTTCGGCTACATGTTCGGCGACGTCGGACAGGGCTTGGTGATCATGCTCGTGGGCCTGTGCTTGCGCCGCCGCTTCGCCGTGGCGCGCCTGCTCACGGCGGCCGGCGCCGCCGCCACCAGCGCGGCG
>DAOMOP010000034.1:0-14083 GCA_035444405.1 Rhodocyclaceae bacterium | reverse complement strand
CCGCCACGGTGTTCGGGTTCTTGTTCGGTAGCGTCTTCGGGCGCGAGGACGTGATCCCGGCGTTGTGGTTGCATCCCATGGCGGCGCCGGTGACCCTGCTCGTGGTGCCGTTGATGGGCGGGGCATTGTTGCTTGCGCTCGGACTCGCGCTGAACGCGCTCGAGATGATCTGGCGTGGCGAGCTGTGGCGCTGGCTCGCCAGCGAAGCCGGCATGTTGCTGTGTTATGTCGCCGCAATCGGTGCCGTCTTGCAGCCTGAACTGGGGTGGATCGTGCTGGCCGGCATCATCTGGTTCGTGGCCGGACACGCCCTGCTCGAACGCCGCTGGACTGCCGTGTTCGGTGGCCTCGGCCATGCGTTCGAGCGCGCCTTTCAGCTTGCCGTCAACACGCTCTCGTTTGCGCGCGTCGGGGCGTTCGCGCTTGCCCATGCCGGACTCGGCATCGCCATGACCACGCTGGCGGACGCGGTCGGGGCCGGCACGGCCGTCGCGGTCATGATTGCCGGCAACGTGCTGGTCATCGCACTGGAGGGGCTGGTGGTATCGATCCAGACCACCCGCCTCGTGTTGTTCGAGTTCTTCGTACGGTTCCTGCGCAGCGGCGGTCGCCCGTTCCGGCCGCTCGCCGCACCCGGCTGATCACGGGAGGTGTGCGTGCAATCGAAAGCAATCGTGGCAGTTGCACTGACGATCGTCACCGTGGTGGTCGCGGCCCCGGCGACTCTATTGCTCTGGGGCTCGGCGGTCGCGGCGGGCGAGGCGGCCCCTGCGACCCTGCCCGCCGAGGCGTGGAGCTGGGGATTCATCGGCGCCGCGCTCGTGACCGGCATGTCGGCGATCGGGGCGGGCATCGCGGTCGCGAACCTCGGTGCTGCAGCGGTCGGCGCGATGGCGGAAAAACCCGAGCTGTTCGGGCGTCTGCTGATACTCGTCGGTCTGGCCGAAGGCATTGCGATCTACGGTCTGATCGTTTCGATCCTGATTCTGGAGCGGCTCGGCTGATGCGAACGCCCGCTTTTGTCGGCGATGAGTTGAGCGCCGCGGGTTTTCGGCTCGCGGGGGCGCGCGTCCATACGCCGGCGCCGGGGCAGGAGGCGTCGGTTCTGCAACAGGCGCTACGCGAGTCTGCGTTCGTGCTGATCACCGCCGAGGTTGCCACGCGCATCGCGCCCGCGATCATGAACCGCGTGCTGGCTTCCGCCGAACCACTGGTCATCGTGGTACCGGATGTCCGGCAGCGATGCGCGCCGACCGATCTGGGCCGCGCCGTGCGCGCGCAGCTCGGGATGGAATGATGAACGAGGCGCTGGAACGGATGCTCGACATCGTGCATAGCCACGAGCGCGAGCAACGCGCGGCAATCCTCGCGCGTGCCCGGGAGGACTCGAAACGCATCGTCGGTGAAGCGCATCGCCAGGCTCGCACCCGCGTCAGCGAGTATGTGCTGGAGCTCAAACGGCACATGCGCCGAGAGTTTGCCCGCGCGCAGGCGGCCCTCGAGACGCAGAGGCGTCGCCAGCGGTTGCGCACCGATCTTGCCCTGCTCGAAGCGGGATGGACGCAGCTCTACGACGAGCTGATCCGGCGCTGGTCGGATCCGGCCGGGCGTGCGGCATGGGTCGAGATGGTCGTATCGCAGGCGCTCACTCTTCTGCCGGCGCGCCGCTGGGAGATCGTGCACCCGGAGAGGTGGCGGCGGGCCGAGCGCGAGGCGCTGGCGGGCCGCCTCGAGCGCGAGCTCGGGCACACACCCGCCTTCGTCGCATGCGCGGACATTCGTGCCGGCGTGCGCATCCGCGTCGACGGCGCGTCGGTCGATGGCACCCTCGAAGGCCTGTTGCGCGATCGTGTGGCGATCGAGGCGTGGCTGCTGGCGGAAGTGGCCCAGTCATGAGCATTGCGCGGATCAGCTGGATCAGCGGGCCCGTGCTGCGGGCCACAACGCAGGGCGTGTTTCACATGCGCGAGGCCGTCGCGGTCGGCGACGCGCGCCTGCTCGGCGAAGTCATCCGCATCGATGGCGGGCAGATCGTCGTGCAGGTGTATGAGGACACCACCGGGCTGCGCCCCGGAGTCGAGGTCCATGGCAGCGGTCGGCCGCTGTCGGTCGCATTGGGGCCGGGATTGCTCGGTAACATCTTCGACGGCCTGCTACGGCCGCTGCGCGGAACCGGCACGCCTTTCGTGCTCCCGGGATGGCGGCGTGCCGCCCCCGCACGCCTTGTGTTCGCACCGCTCGTGAGGGCGGGCGAGCGAATCGCGCGGGGCGCGCTGTTCGGCACCGCTACGGACGGCAGCGGGCGGGCACACGGTTGCCTCGTGCCACCGGATGCCGACGGCGAGGTGCTGCGCATCGCCGCTGCGGGCAGCTACGACGAGGACGAGCCGCTGCTCACGCTCGCAACATCGCACGGCGATCGTCGCGAAGTCGCGATGCGCCACGAGTGGCCGGTGCGCGAGCCGCGCCCGAGCCGCGAGCGACTACCCGGCGAGCGACCGCTGCTGACCGGCCAGCGCATTCTCGACTCGCTCTTCCCCGTCGCGCGTGGCGGACGTGCGGCGATTCCCGGTGGCTTCGGCACCGGCAAGACGATCCTGCTCGAGACGCTCGCCAAGTGGTGCGACGCCGACGTCATCATCTATGTCGGCTGTGGCGAGCGCGGCAACGAGATCGCCGGGGTGCTGGAGGAGTTTCCCCGGCTCGATGACCCGCGCAGCGGCCGCAAGCTGATGGAGCGCTCGGTCATCATCGCCAACACGTCGAACATGCCGGTGTCGGCGCGTGAGGCGAGCATCTACACCGCGATCACCGTCGCGGAGTACTTTCGCGACCAGGGGCTGGACGTCGCGCTGATGGCCGACTCGACCAGCCGCTGGGCCGAGGCCTTGCGCGAGGTGTCGGGGCGGCTTGGCGAGCTGCCCGGCGAGGGAGCCTACCCGGCCTACTTGTCGAGCCGACTGGCGGCGTTCTACGAACGAGCGGGGTGTGTGCGCACGCTCGCCGGGGCGGAGGGGTCGATCACGCTGATCGGCTCCATCAGCCCGCCGTCGGGCGACTTCTCCGAGCCGGTCACTGCCCACACCAAGCGCTACATCCGCAGTTTCTGGGCGCTCGACATCCGGCGCGCGCAGGCGCGCTTCTATCCGGCGGTCCATCCGCTGCAGTCTTACTCGGAAGATGCGGTGGTGCTGGCGTCGTGGTGGGAGGGCGCGGGTCACCCGGACTGGCCGCGGCTGCGCAGCCGTTTCCTTGCCCTGCTGGAGGATCAGGCGCGCCTCGAGCGCATGGCGCGCATCATCGGCCAGGATGCGATGCCGGTGCGCCAGCAGCTCACGTTGCTGTGCGCGGAGCTGGTGGCCGAGGCCTTCCTGCGTCAGTCGGCATTCTCGCTGGTCGATGCACACTGTTCGCCCGCGCGCCAGCGCGCAATGATGAGCTTGCTGGCGCGCTTTCTCGATCTGGCCGAGAAGGCGGTCGTCGACGGGGTTGCGCCCGATGCGCTGATGCGGCTCGCCGTCTATCGCCGACTGTCGCGGATGGGCGAAGACCTGCCCGAGGCCGCGCTCGGCGATTACCCGGGGCTCGCGGCCGACATGGAGCGGGAATTCGAACAACTGGTCGAGGCGGCTCATGCGCGTCAGGCTCGAAGTTGAAGGCGCCGCCACCCGGCTCGATGGACCGCTGCTCTTTCTGCAGCGCACGGTCGAGGTCGGTCTCAACGAGGCGGTCGAAGTGCTCGGCAGCGACGGGCGGGCGCGGCTTGGACGCATCGCGACCGTCGATGACGAGCAGGTCGTCATCGAGCTGTTCGAGAGCACCGCGGGTCTATCCACCGTGGACACGCGCGTGTGCTTTCTCGGCGAGCCGCTGCGGCTCGCTGTTGGTCCAGGCATGCTCGGGCGGGTGTTCAACGGCGTCGGACAGGTGATCGATGGCGGCCCGCCGGTCGCGGCGGTCGAGAGGCTGCCCATCGAAGGGGCACCGATCAATCCGGCCGAGCGTGCCACCCCACGCGCCTTTATCGAGACCGGCATCAGCACGATCGACCTGATGAACTCGCTCGTACGCGGGCAGAAGCTGCCGCTGTTCTCTGGCGGCGGGCTGCCGCACGACCGCATGGCGGCGCAGATCGCGATGAACGCGAATCTGCCCCACCCGGCCGCGCGCGACGGCGCGCCGACCGATGCGGCGCACGCGGCCGCGCGCGGGGAGGATTTCGTGATCGTGTTTGCCGCGATCGGGGTGCCCTACGAGAGCGCGGAGTACTTTCGCCGTACGCTCGAGGAATCGGGGGCCCTGGGGCGCACTGCGCTGTTTCTCAACCTCGCCTCGGACTCGAGCACGCAGCGCCTGCTCACGCCGCGTTACGCGCTGACCGCGGCCGAGTACCTGGCCTTTAGCGAGGGCCGGCACGTTCTCGCCATCCTCACGGACATGACCAACTATTGCGAGGCGTTGCGCGAGGTGTCCTCGAGCCGCGGCGAGATCCCGTCGCGCAAGGGCTACCCGGGCTATCTGTATTCCGACCTCGCAACCTTGTACGAGCGCGCCGGGCGACTGCACGGCCTGCCCGGATCGCTTACCCAGCTGCCGATTCTGACCATGCCGGCGGACGACATCGGTCACCCCATTCCGGACTTGTCCGGCTACATCACCGAGGGCCAGATCGTGCTCGACCGCGAGCTCGATCGGCGCGGCATCTACCCCCCGGTCAACGTGCTGCCGTCGCTGTCGCGCCTGATGAAGGACGGCACCGGCGCAAAGCACACGCACGCCGATCACCCGGCGCTCGCGAACCAGCTCTTCGCCGCGTATGCGCGGGCCATGCAGGCGCGTGTGCTGGCCGGTGTCGTCGGCGAGGACGGGCTTACGGAGTCCGACCGGCGCTATCTCGAATTCGGTCGTCGTTTCGAGACGGACATCGTGGACCAGCGCGAACCGCGGCCACTCGAAGAGAGCATGGCGCTGGGCTGGCGCTGTCTGCGCATCCTGCCGGAAAGCGAGCTGACGCGACTGTCCGACCGACAGCTCGCCGAGCACGTGAGGGCGCCGACATGAGCGATGTCACGCCGACACGTGCCGCCGTGCTGGAGCTCTGCGAGGAGCGGCGCGCGATGCGCGACGGCTATGCGTTTCTCGATGAGAAGCGGCTGCTGCTGGCCGCCGAGATGTTGCACGAGCTCAAGCGCTACGAGCAGTCGTGGGCCGAGTTCTGCGAGCGGCTCGCGCACGCGAACGAGGCGCTGCAGGCTGCCTGTGCGCGCCACGGCTTGCACGGTGTACAGGTGTATCCCGCCGCGCGGCTCGCCGACCTCGAAGTGACCATCCGCCGCCGCCAGCTGCTCGGCGTGCGCTTGCAGGAGGCTGCGTTCGAGGCCGAATGCGGCGCGGCGCACGCGGCGCTCAATCCGTCGCCCGAGGCCGAGCGCTGCCGGCTCATGTTCTTCGAGCTGCTGCGTCAGGGGGCATCGCTGGCAGCCCTGTCGGGCAATCTGAAGCGTCTGCAGCACGAGTATCGGCGTACGGAACGGCGCGCGCGTGCACTCGAGGACGTGTTGATTCCGGAGCTCGAGCGAACGATCGCCGAGGTCGAGTCGCGGCTGGAGGAGGCCGAGCAGGGGGAGGCGATGCGGGTGCGGCATGCAAACAGGGGGGCGTGAGCGAGTGCCGCGCGGCACGTCTGCACGAAGTGCGCCCGGGCCGCGCAGCCGGCGCGGTTGGCGTGGACGGGGCTTGGGCGTACCGCCGTTGCTGCGGTACGCGTGCTTGTCTATGCTGCAAGAAAGGCCTCTCTGCGCTTCGGAAATCGCTGGCCGATCGGTGAAAGACATGACGAACAAGCCCAACGTCAAGATCGAGCGTCTGGTGGGATTGTTCCTGCTTGGCTGTTTGTTGTTCAACTATCCGTTGCTGGCGTTATTCAACCGACCTCTGCTGATCGGGACCATTCCGCTGCTGTATGCGTATGTCTATGCCGCGTGGGCACTGCTGATCGTGCTGCTGGCGCGGGTGGTCGAGAAGCGATGACGACAGGTTGCGCGATGGCCGGCCCGGGTGAACCGGCACGGGGGAGCGAAGCGTGCCTGGATGGATCATCGTCGCCGTTGCCGGCGCCTACCTCGGGCTGCTTTTCTACATCGCTTATCGCGGCGACCGCGCTGCCGCAGCCGGACGCAGCCTGATCGCCAATCCCTATGTCTATGCATTGTCGCTCGGGGTCTATGCGACGGCATGGACCTTTTACGGCAGCGTCGGCAGGGCCGCCGAAAGCGGCATCGGCTTCCTGCCCGTGTATCTCGGTCCGACGGTGATGGTTGCGCTGTGGTGGGTGGTGCTGCGCAAGATCATCCGCATCGCCAAGGAAAACCGCATCACGTCGCTGGCCGACTTCATCTCGTCGCGCTACGGCAAAAGCGCGACGCTCGCCGGTCTGGTCACGGTGATCGCGGCGGTCGGCATCACCCCGTACATCTCGCTGCAGCTCAAGGCGATCTCGACAAGCTTCGACGTGTTGCACGCCTACCCGCACGCCGTGCCGGCCACCGGACCAGCGGACAGCCTGTGGACCGACACGACCTTGTATCTCGCGCTGATTCTCGCGGCGTTCATCATCGTCTTCGGTACGCGCAAGCTCGACGCGGCCGAGCGCCACGAGGGCATGGTCGCGGCGATCGCGTTCGAGTCGCTGGTCAAGCTGCTGGCCTTTCTGGCCGTCGGCATCTTCGTCACCTGGGGCATGTATGGCGGCATCGGCGACATCTTCGCGCGTGCCGCCGAGCACCCGGACATCGCGGCGGTGTTTACGATCGGCGGCGGCGAGACGGACATCTATCGGAGCTGGATTTCGCTGTTCTCGCTCGCCGTGCTCGGCATGCTCGCGATCATGTTTCTGCCACGGCAGTTTCAGGTGGCGGTGGTCGAGAACGTCGACGAAGTGCACCTCAACAAGGCGATCTGGCTCTTTCCGCTCTATTTGTTCCTGTTCACGCTGTTCGTGCTGCCGATCGCGTTCGGCGGGCTGCTGCATTTCGGCAGCGACGGTGCGGACCCCGACACCTTCGTGCTGATCCTGCCGCTGGCGGCGGAGCAGCGAGCGCTGGCGCTGCTGGTCTTTCTCGGCGGCTTCTCCGCCGCCACCGGCATGGTGATCGTCGAAATCATCGCCTTGTCGACGATGGTCTGCAACGATCTCGTCATGCCCGTGCTGTTGCGCATCAAGGCGCTGCGCCTGGCCGGTCGTACCGATCTGTCGCCGCTCTTGCTGGGCATCCGGCGCGCCACCATTCTGGTTGGCCTGCTGCTCGGTTACGCCTACTACCGGCTGGCCGGCGAGGCCTATGCGCTGGTGGCGATCGGGCTCATCTCGTTCGCTGCGGTCGCACAGTTCGCGCCGGCGCTGCTCGGCGGCATCTACTGGAAGGGGGGCACCAAGAGCGGTGCGCTCGCCGGACTCGGCGCCGGGTTCGCGGTATGGGCATATACGCTGATGCTGCCGGCGTTCGCGCGTTCCGGCTGGCTGCCCGGTGAGCTGCTCGACGAGGGCCCGTTCGGCATCGCGTTGTTGCGGCCGCTCGCGCTGTTCGGTCTGGAGGGGCTCGACGAGATCAGCCATGCGATGCTCTGGAGCCTGCTCGCCAATATCGGCGGCTACGTCACCGTGTCGGTCGCCAGCGGTCAGAGCAGCGTCGAGCAGACCCAGGCGGCACTGTTCGTCGATGTCTTTCGCTTCGATCGCGGCGCGGACCTGGCATGGCGGGCGAGCGGCTCGCTGCCCGATCTCGAGGCCTTGATGACGCGCTTTCTCGGCGCGCGCGATGCACACCTGGAGCTCGAGCGTTATGCCCGCCAGCGCGGCCTCGACTGGCCGAAAGAGATCGACGCGGAACTGGCCGGCTACTGCGAGGCGCGCCTGGCCGGTGTCATCGGTTCGGCTTCGGCGCGCGTCATGCTCGCGTCGGTGGTGCGCGAGGAGTTGCTGCGCGACAGCCTGACTGGCTTACCCAACCGCGCGATGCTGCTCACGCGCATCGACGAGGCCCTCGAGCGCAGCCGCAGCGATCCGCGCCGCGGCTTCGCACTGCTCTTCGTGCTACTCGACCGCCTTTCCTTGGTCACCGACAGCCTCGGCCCGACGGTCGCCAACCAGTTGCTGATCGCGATCGCACAGCGCCTGCATGCCGGTTTGCGCGCCGGCGACACGCTCGCCCGAGTCGGCGGCGAGGGCTTCGCCATTGTTCTCGACGAGACGACCGATGTCGCCGACGCGGTACGCTTCGCCGAGAAGGCGCAAGCCGCGCTGGCGCTCGGCTTCAACCTCGAGGGCCACGAGCTCTTTGCGACCGCCAGCATCGGTATCGTGCTCGGCCGCGCGGCCGGTATCGATGCGGGCGAAATGCTGCGCGACGCCGAGACCGCCGCGCACACCGCCGCGCAGCGTGGCGGCGCCTGCCATGAGCTGTTCGCGGCCGACATGCGCGAGCGGGTCGTCGCGCTGTTGAAGATGGAGACCGAGCTGCGCCATGCGGTGATCCGCGGCGAGGAGTTCTGCGTCCATTATCAGCCGCTGGTGTCGCTGCAAACGGGTCACCTGGCGGGTTTCGAGGCGCTCGTGCGCATGCGAAGGCCGGACGGCAGCCTGGTGCCGCCGGTCGAGTTCATCCCGCTCACCGAGGAGACCGGCCTGATCGTGCAGATCGGCCATTGGGTGTTGCGCGAGGCCTGCCGGCAGATGCGCGCCTGGCAGCTTCGCCATGCGGACCATCCGCCACTGCAGATCAGCGTGAACCTCGCCGGCCGGCAGTTCGTGCAGCCCGACCTGGTGCCGCAGATCGAGGCCGTGCTGGCCGAGACCGACCTCGATGTCGCCAGCCTCAAGCTCGAGGTGACCGAGACGGTGATCATGGCGCACGCCGAGGCGGCGGCCGCCGTGCTCGAGAAGCTTCACGCCCTCGGAATCACGCTGCTGATGGATGATTTCGGCACCGGCTACTCGTCGCTGTCCTATCTGCACCGCTTTCCGCTCGACACGCTGAAGATCGACGCGTCGTTCGTGCGCCGCATGGACATCGATCGCCGCAACGCCGAGATCATCGAAACCATCGTCGCGCTCGCCCGCACCCTCGGCATGGACCTCATTGCCGAAGGCGTCGAGAACGAGCGCCAGCTCGCGCGTCTGCGGGCACTCGGCGTGCACTACGGGCAGGGCTATTACTTCGGCCGGCCGCTCGACGCGGCCTCGGCCGAGGCGCTCATTGCCGCGCGGCGGACGTGGTAGCGGTCGGCTTTGCTGCGGGCGATACGGTTCGCGTGCGGGAGCGAGTCATGACCAATGGCCTGTCGATTCTGCTGTTCGCGGTGTTCGCGCTGCTGAGCGGCGCACTGCTGCGCTTTCTGCTTGCGCGCAGCCAGGTGCCCTATTCGGTGGCATTGCTGCTGTTCGGCCTCGCGCTCGGCGCGTTGGCACAGCAGGACTGGCTGCCGGCCTGGTCGGCGGAGTTGGCCCGCAGCATCGAGCTCGTCGCCGGCATCGAACCGCAGCTGATTCTGTTCCTGTTTCTTCCGGCGCTGATCTTCGAGTCCGCGTTCAGGCTCGAAGTCCACCTGTTTCGCCGCATGCTGCCGCAGATCGCGCTGCTGGCGATCCCGGGGATGGTGATCGCGGCGCTGCTGACCGCGGCGCTGGTGCGCCTCGGCCTGCCGCTCGACTGGTCCTGGCCGGTGGCCCTGATGTTCGGCGCACTGGTCAGCGCCACCGACCCGGTGGCGGTGGTGTCCCTGCTCAGGGAGCAGAGCTCGCGCAAGCGCCTCGAGACGCTGATCGAAGGCGAGTCGCTGCTCAACGACGGCACCGCAATCGTCGTGTTCGTGCTGTTTTACGGCATGGTGGTGGGCGGCGCGGCGGGCGCCGGCATCGCTCAGGTGAGCCAGGAGTTCATCCGCGTCGTGTTCGTCGGCGCGCTCGTGGGGCTCGCCGTCGCCGGCGCGGTGGCATTCTGGGTCGGCAAGGTCTTCAACGACGCCGTGCTCGAGACCGTCGTGACCATCGCGGCGGCCTATCTTGGCTTCATCGTCGCCGAGCACGGCTTTCATTCGTCGGGCGTGGTCGCGGTGGTGACCACGGCCGTGTTGCTGGCCGGGGTCGGTCGTACGCGCTTCAGCCCGGAAGTGATGCACTACCTGCACCACTTCTGGGAGATGCTGGCCTACATCTTCAACACGATGATCTTTCTGCTCGTCGGCATCATCATCGCGCGCGCGGTGGTGTTGCCGCCGCTCGAGCTGTGGCTGAGCCTGCTGCTGCTCTACCTCGGCGTGAACCTGATCCGCGCCACGACCATCGCGCTGCTCTCGCCACTGCTGGCGCGCATCGGCATCGGCCTGACGCGCGACAAGGCGATCGTGCTGGCGTGGGGCGGGCTGCGCGGCGCCGTTGCCCTGGCGCTCGCGCTGACCGTCGCGCAGCAGAGCCTGATTGCGCAGGCGCTGCGCGAGCAGGTGCTGTTTCTGACCGCCGGCCTGGTCGTGCTGAGCATCGTGATCAACGGCGGAACGATACGGGCCGTGCTCGAGCGCCTCGGTCTCGCCCGGCTGCCTGCGGCCAAGCAGGCGACCGTCGCCAGGGCGGCAGACTGGGTCGAGCGCGACGTCGCCGCGCTGCTCGCGACGCTGCGCCAGGACGCATTGCTGGCGCACGCCGACTGGCCCGCGATCGAGCAAAGCCTGGGCCGGCTCAAGCTCGGCGACGCGTTCGCGCCGCGCGCGCCGGAGCCGGCCGAGGACTTTGAAATCTTTTACAAACGCCAGCTGCTCGAAAGCGAACGACAGCACTACTGGAACCAGTTCAACGAAGGGCTGCTCGACAAGGACGCGACGGTGCGGTTGGTCGAGGCGGTCGAGTCGGCACTCGACGGCGTGCCGGAGCTCGGCCCCAGGAGCGGCCTGCTTGCGCTGTGGTCGGGCGACGACTGGGCCGGACGAAACGGCCGGCCGGGGTGGTCGCGCGGTACGCGCGTTGGTCATCTGTGCGTGGTGTACGGCACGCTGCGCGGCTATCTCCAGGCCCAGCAGGCGCAGCAGGCGATCGCGCCGCGGCTGGCGCCCGACGAGGCGACGGCGCACGCGGCGCAGCGACAGATCGCCGACAATCTGCGCCTCGCGCACGAGTGCTTGCAGCACTTCCGCAACGAGCACGGCGCGATGGTTGCCCGCCTGGAAACCTACACGGCAATACGCCTGTTGCTAAACCGGCAGCGCGAAGCGGTGCAGCACCTCGCGGACGAAGGCGTGCTGCAGCCGTCGGAAAGCCGCAAGCTGATCGAGCACATCGAGCGTCGCATGGTCGACCTCGCGCGCAGCCACCCCGGCGCGGTGGAGGCTTCCGGCGCGCCGCGCACCGAACGGTGACGGACGCGAACCTGCAGCGTTTTGGTTTGGCCCGCCGATCCGGCGCCGGTCTTGGCTCGCCCCGAAGCCGCGCAGCAGGGCGCCGATCAAGAGCAGAGCCCGCCGCGGACGGTCAGGCGGGGATGGCTCGCCACCGGGCCGATTCACAGCGCACTGCATTCGTGGATGACGATCCTCTACAAAAGACCCGTAGAACCAACATACAAAAAAGGGAGGAGTGATCATGCCGCGCCGGGCGGCCCGCGGGGAAACCTCAGGTGTAACGCTTCTCCAGCGCGTCCCACCCGGGTTTGCCGACCAGGCGCTGGCGCTCCGCGAAGGAGGTGACCAGCCCGCTGGACTCTTTCACCGCCTTCTCGTCGCGCAGCACGGTGAGCGCCTTTTGCATCCCCATCACCGCGCCCTGCAGCGCGGCGTTCGCGTACAGCACGATGCCGTAGCCGAGCTCGGCGAGCTCATCGGCGTTGAAGATCGGCGTCTTGCCGCCGATGACCATGTTCATCAGTTGCGGGCACGGCAGGCGCTGGGACAGGGCGCGGATTTCGTCGGCGGAGGTGACCGCCTCGACGAACAGGATGTCGGCGCCGGCCTCGGCGAACTGCTGCGCACGCTCGACGGCCGCTTCGAAGCCGTGCACCGCGGCGGCGTCGGTGCGTGCCATGATCAGCAGGTTCTCGTCGCGACGTGCATCGACGGCGGCCTTGATCTTGCCGACCGCCTCTTCGGTGCCGATCACGTCCTTGCCGTTGAAGTGGCCGCAGCGCTTGGGCGCCACCTGGTCTTCGAGCTGAATGCAGTCGGCACCGGCACGCTCGAGCGTGCGCACGGTGTGATAGACGTTCACGGCATTGCCGAAGCCGGTGTCGGCATCGACGATCAGCGGCACTTCCACCGCGTCGCGGATGCGCGCGGTGTGATCGGCGATCTCGGCCAGGCCCATGAAGCCCTGGTCGGGCATGCCGAACCACATGTTGGTGACACCGGCGCCGGTGACGTAGATGGCCTCGAAACCGAGGTCTTCGACGACCCGGGCCGACAGGGCGTTGAAGGCGCCCGGCACGATCACGCCACGGCGGGCTTCGACGAGGGCCTTGAGAGTCTTGCGGGTGGACATGGGAGTCTCCAGAGATCGGGGGAAAAGTCAGAATGCGTTGCCGGGTACGCGCACCCAGCCTTCCATGAGGATGCGCGCCGAGCGGCTCATGACCGCCTTGGTGACGCGCCACTGGCCGTCAACCAGGCGGGCCTCGGCGCCGACGCGCAAGGTACCCGACGGGTGGCCGAAACGTACGGCGCGGCGCTCGCCCCCACCGGCGGCGAGATTGACCAGCGTACCGGGAATCGCGGCCGCCGTGCCGATGGCGACCGCTGCCGTGCCCATCATCGCGTGGTGCAGCTTGCCCATCGACAGCGCGCGCACCAGCAGATCCACGTCGGCGGCCGCGACCGGCTTGCCGCTGGCGCAGCGGTAATCGCTGGGCCCGGAGACGAAGGCGATCTTCGGGGTGTGCTGGCGGGTGGCGGCCTCTTCCGCGGTCCGGATCAGCCCCATGCGCAGCGCACCGGCGACGCGGATGGCCTCGAAGCGCGCGAGCGCCTCCGGCTTGTCGTTGATGTCCTCGCGCAGTTCGGTGCCGCGGTAGCCGATGTCCTCGGCGTTGACGAACACGGTGGGGATGCCGGCGTTGATCATCGTGGCGCGCAAGGTCCCGACGCCGGGCACCTCCAGCTCATCGACCGGATTGCCGGTGGGAAACATCGCCCCGCCCGCATCGCCGTCGTCGGACGGGTCGAGGAACTCCAGCACGATCTCGGCGGCCGGGAAGGTGACGCCGTCGAGCTCGAAATCGCCGGTTTCCTGCACCTGGCCGTCGGTGACCGGCACGTGGGCGAGGATGGTCTTGCCGATGTTGGCCTGCCAGATGCGCACCACGCACACGCCGTTGTCCGGCACGCGCGCCGAGTCGATCAGCCCGGCATGGACGGCAAAGGCGCCCGCGGCGGTGGACAGGTTGCCGCAGTTGCCCGACCAGTCCACGAAGTCCTTGTCGATGGCGACCTGGCCGTAGAGATAGTCCACATCGTGGTCCGGCCGGCGGCTCTTCGACAGGATCACGCATTTGCTGGTACTGGAGGTCGCCCCGCCCATGCCGTCGATGTGCGCGGCATAGGGGTCGGGGCTGCCGATGACGCGCATGAACATCCGGTCGCGCGCCTCGCCCGGCACCTGGCAGCGTTCCGGCAGGTCCTGCAGGCGGAAGAACACGCCCTTGCTGGTGCCGCCCCGCATATAGGTGGCGGGAATCCTGATTTGTGGGATGTGGGTCATCGAAGTGTCGTCCTGTCGTGCCGTGTCCGGGTTCAAGCCTTCCCTTCCAGAAAATCCTTGGCGAAGCGCTGCAACACGCCGCCCGCCTCGTATACCGAGACCTCCTCGTCGGAATCCAGCCGACTGGTCACCGGTACCTCGACGGTCTCGCCGCTCCTGCGGTGGATCACCAGCGTGAGCTCGGCGTGCGGTTTGCGCCGGCCGACGACGTCGTAGGTCTCGGTACCGTCCAGGCCCAGCGTCTGGCGTGTGGTGCCGGACTTGAATTCCAGCGGCAGCACGCCCATGCCGATCAGGTTGGTGCGGTGGATGCGCTCGAAGCCTTCGGCGACGATCGCCTCGACGCCG
>DAOMOP010000033.1:7127-29301 GCA_035444405.1 Rhodocyclaceae bacterium | reverse complement strand
AGAACTGGATGTCGTCGATGATCAGCATGTCGAGCGAGCGGTAGTAGCGCTTGAACGCGTCGAAGCTCTTCTGCTGATAGGCACGCACGACGTCGGCATAATAGTCCTCGACGTGCACGTAGCGGATCACCGCGCGCGGGTTGTGGCGGAACACCGCATTGCCGATGGCATGGACGAGGTGGGTCTTGCCAAGGCCGACGCCGCCGTAGATGAACAGCGGGTTGTACGAGGTGCCCGGGTTCTGCGCGACCTGCATCGCCGCCGCGCGTGCGAGGTCGTTGGCGCGGCCGGTGACCAGCGTGTCGAAGGTGAAGTCGGCGTTCAGGCGCGTCTTTTCGTAGGCACTGTCCGAAGCAGGCGTGACGACGGGTGCCGGCGCGGTCGTGCGTGCCGGCGCCGCCGCGGCGGTCTCGTCTTCACCGGCCGTGCCGGTGGCGACCGGCGTCACCGTGCGCACCGGGCTCAGCGTGGTCGAGGTGCCGGCGGCCGGCAGGGCAAGCTCGAGGGCCATCGGCGCACCGTGGAACTCCTCGGCGAGCTCGCCGATGCGACGCAGATAGCGCTCGCGCACCCACTGCAGCACGAAGCGGTTCGGCGCGAGCAGACGCAGGAAGGGTTGTTCGGCGGTCGCTTTCTGATCCGCCTTCAGGGCCTTGATCCAGGTGCTGAACTGCTGCGGGGGCAGTTCGCTTTCCAGGCGCGACAGGCAGAAAGACCAGAAATCTTGAGTCACTGGATGGTCGAGATGTACTTGTTCCAAGGTTCTTGCAATGCACGCTACCCGTCTTGCATGGCGCCGACGGGTGTGGCTGACGGATCGATTCTACGAAGGCTTGGCGTCGATGGCCACTGCTACCGCGCTGTGCCCGTGCGGCGTTCCGGCCGGCGCCGAGCCCGACCCGGGGATTCTACCCTGCGGGGGGCGACTTATCCACAGCGCGGGGCAAAAATTATGCTTGACAAACAGGCAATTATGGAATTAAATGCCGCGTTTGACTCAAACACTGGCCAACCAACATGAAACGCACTTATCAGCCTTCCGTCGTTCGCCGCAAGCGCACCCATGGTTTCCTGGTCCGCATGAAGACCCGTGGTGGTCGTGCCGTGATCCGCGCGCGCCGGGCCAAGGGCCGTCATCGTCTCGCCGTCTGACGTGATCCGCCCGTCGGGCGCTGAACAGCGATTCTGCAGCGCCTACAGATTACGAAAAACGGATGAGTTCTCATCCGTTTTTGCTTTTCGGCGGGCGCACAAGGGGCGCTTTCTGACGGTCCACTATCGGCCCAACACGCTGGAGACGGCCCGCCTCGGCGTGGTGGTGGCCAAGCGCTTCGCCAGGCGGGCGACGCAACGCAACCTGGTCAAGCGCATCGTCCGCGAGCAGTTTCGCAACAAGCGCGCGACGCTGCCGGCCCTGGACCTGGTCGTGCGGCTGCATGCCCCGATCGATCTGGCGACGCGCGCGATGGTCAACGATGATATCGTGCAACTGCTGGACCGCCTGCGAAGATGATCGCGAAACTGCTTCTCGGACTGATCGGAATCTATCGCTACGCGATCAGCCCGCTGCTCGGCCGCAACTGCCGGTTTCACCCGACCTGCTCGGAGTACGCCGCAGAGGCGATCCGTGTGCACGGCGCCTTGCGGGGCGGCTGGCTGGCACTCAAGCGGATCGGCTGCTGTCACCCGTTCCATCCCGGCGGGTATGATCCGGTTCCCAAACACTCGCACAACGACAAATAAATCCGATGGACCAGCGTCGCATATTACTTTTTCTCGTCTTCTCCTTCGCCCTGGTGATGCTGTGGGACGGCTGGCTGCGCGAGCAGCAGCCCGCGCCGGTTCAGGCGCCCGCGGCTGCAGGTGGCGATGCCGCGCAGACGGCGGCGCTGCCGACCCCGAGCACGGCGCTCGGTGCGGAAAGCGGCGTGCCGGCGCTCGCGGCGCCAAGCGACTCGGGCGTGCCGCGCGCGACGGTGCGCACGGACATGATAATCGCCGAAGTCTCCGCGCAGGGCGGCGAGATCGTGCACCTCGAGCTCACGCAGCACCGTGCCAGCGACGACCGCAGTGCCAACTTCGTGCTGTTCGACGACGGTGGACGCCACTGGTATTCGGCGCAGAGCGGCTTGATCGGCGAGGGGCTGCCGAACCATCGCACGCTGTTTGCGCTGCCCGAAGGCGAACACGTGCTGCGCGACGGCGAGGACACGCTGACGCTGCGGCTCGAGGCGCCGGAGGCCGACGGTGTGCGGGTCGTGAAGCTCATGACCTTCCATCGCGGCAGCTACGTCATCGACATCGAGTACGAGATCGAGAACGCGCGCGACAGCGGCCTCGGTGCGCACGCGTACTTCCAGTTCGCACGTGACGGCAAGCCGGCCGAAGCGGTCGAGGTGTTCGGCGTGCGCACCTTCACGGGGCCGGCGTTCTACACCGAGGCGGAGAAGTTCCAGAAGGTGCAGTTCGAGGAGATCGACGAGGGCCGCGCCAAGTTCAAGAGCCAAGCGAACGACGGCTGGGTCGCGATGGTGCAGCACTACTTCGTCGGGGCGTGGCTGCCGCAGGGCGACATCCCGCGGGAGTTCTTCGCGCGCAAGGTCGGAGCGGACCTCTACACCGCCGGTGTGATCCTGCCGGTCGCGGAGATCGCTCCGGGGCAGAGCGGTCGCGTCGGCACGCGGCTTTATGCCGGGCCGCAGGAGCAGGATCACCTGGCCGGAATCGCCGAGGGGCTCGGGCTGGTGGTCGACTACGGCTGGCTGACGATGATCGCGGCGCCGCTGTTCTGGGTGCTGTCGTGGATCCACGACGTGACCGGCAACTGGGGTTGGGCGATCGTGCTGGTGACGGTGCTGATCAAGCTGGCCTTCTTCCCGCTGTCGGCGGCCAGCTACAAGTCGATGGCCAAGATGCGCGTGCTCGGCCCGCGCATGCAGCGGCTCAAGGAGCTGTACGGCCATGACAAGGCCAAGATGCAGCAGGAAGTCATGGAGATGTACAAGAAGGAGAAGATCAACCCGCTCGGCGGTTGTCTTCCGATTCTGGTACAGATCCCGGTGTTCATCGCACTGTACTGGGTGCTGCTGGGCAGCGTCGAGATGCGCCACGCCCCTTGGCTGGGCTGGATCCAGGACTTGTCGGCGAAGGACCCGTATTTCATCCTGCCGATCGTGATGGGGCTGTCGATGCTGGTGCAGATGAAGCTCAATCCCGCACCGCCGGATCCGCTCCAGGCCAAGATCATGATGGCGCTGCCATTGGTGTTCACGTTCATGTTCATGTGGTTTCCGTCGGGGCTGGTGCTGTACTGGGTCGTCAACAACATCCTGTCGATTGCGCAGCAATGGCAGATCACGCGGATGATCGAAGGTGCGAAGAAAGCCGGCGCCAAGACCACCTGACACGATTGCGGCCGTCGCGACGGCGCCGGGCCGGGGCGGCATCGGCGTCGTGCGCGTTTCCGGCCATGCACTCGCGCCATTCGCAAGGGCTCTGACGGGCCGCAATCCCAAACCCCGCCACGCGGGGTTTGTTCGCTTTCGGGCGGGCGACGGCGCGGTGATCGACGAGGGGCTGCTGCTGTTCTTCCCCGCGCCGCATTCTTTCACCGGTGAGGATGTCATCGAGCTGCAGGGTCACGGCGGGCCGGTGGTGCTGCAGCTGCTGATCGGACGCTGCCTCGAGCTCGGGGCGCGCAGGGCCGAGCCGGGCGAGTTCACGCGGCGCGCCTTCCTGAACGGTCGTATCGATCTCGCGCAGGCCGAGGCGGTCGCCGATCTGATCGATGCGTCGACCGCGGCGGCGGCACGCTCGGCCGTGCGTTCGCTGAGCGGTGAGTTCTCGCGACAGGTCAACGCGCTGCGCGACGAGCTGATCGACCTGCGCATGCTGGTCGAGGCGACGCTGGACTTTCCCGAGGAGGAGATCGAGTTCCTCGAGCGCGCCCGCGTGCGCGAACGGCTCGATACGGTGCGCACGCACCTGGACCAGGTGCTCGTGCGCGCGCGGCAAGGGGCGTTGCTGCGAAGCGGGCTGCACGTGGTGCTGGTCGGACAGCCGAACGTCGGCAAGTCGAGCCTGCTCAATGCGCTGGCCGGTCACGAGCGCGCGATCGTGACCGAGATTGCCGGCACTACCCGCGATGCCGTGCGCGAAACGATTCAACTCGAGGGCATTCCCGTCCATGTCATCGATACGGCGGGTTTGCGCGACACCGACGACGTGGTCGAGCGCATCGGTGTCGAACGCACGTGGCAGGAGGTCGCGCGGGCCGACGTGATCGTGCGACTGGTCGATGCGCGCACAGAAATGGCGGCCGAGGATCGCGGCATCGAGAGGCGGCTGCCGGAAGGCGTCGAGCGGATCACGGTCGCCAACAAGATCGATCTGTGCGGGCGCGTGCCGCGACGCGTGGACGAGGGCGGACGGGTGACGATCGCGCTGTCGGCCAAGCTCGGTGCAGGGGTGGATCTGCTGCGGGCGGAACTTCTTCGCGTGGCGGGCTGGCACGGGCACGGTGAAGACGTCGTGCTGGCGCGCGAGCGGCACCTGGCGGCGCTGCGCACGGCGTTCGAGCACGTCGATGCGGCGGCTCGTCTGTTGTCGTCACTCGAGCTGTTTGCCGAGGAGCTGCGGCGGGCCCAGGATGCGCTGAGCGAGATCACCGGCGAGTTCACGGCCGACGATCTGCTCGGGGTGATCTTCTCGCGTTTTTGCATCGGCAAGTGAGTCGGGCGACGGAGTCGATCGACATGTTTCACGTGAAACGGCGGCCTGCGATGGGTCGCGGCGCACGGCTGCCCCGCCTCGCTTCGGCGGCTTGTGCAGGCGCGACGCGCGTGTCGCCGTCGTGTGCGATGCATCCGCCGGCAATCGGCTGAACCCTGCATGGGCGACACCGACACCTTGTTCTGGGTGCTGGGGCTGGCGGCGTTTCTGGCCGGCTTCGTGGACGCGGTGGTCGGCGGCGGTGGCCTGATCCAGATCCCGGCCTTGTTGGCGGCGTTTCCGACCATCGCGCCGGCCACGCTTTTCGGCACCAACAAGATCGCGAGCATCGTCGGCACCAGCAGTGCCGCCGTGCAGTATGCGCGCCGAGTGGCGATTCCATGGCGCGTGGCGCTGCCCGGCGCGGCGGCGGCGCTGATCGGCGCATGGTACGGGGCGCGTGCCGTTGCGCATATGCCGGCTGAAGTGCTTCGACCGGTGATCCTCGTGCTGCTCGTCCTCGTCGCCGCGTATACGTTTGCGCGCAAGGACTTCGGGCGGCATGCACGCGAAGAGTTGCCGGCAGCGCACGAGATCGCCCTCGCCTTGCTGATCGGTGGCGTGATCGGCTTCTACGACGGCTTTTTCGGGCCGGGGACCGGCAGTTTTCTGATCTTCCTGTTTGTGCGCTGTATCGGGATGGATTTTCTGCGCGCCTCCGTGACGGCGAAGATCGTCAACGTCGCGACGAATTTCGCCGCGATCGGTTTTTTCGCACTGAATGTCACGCTGCTGTGGCAACTCGGTCTGGTCATGGCGGTGTGCAATCTGTGTGGTGCCGTGACCGGTTCGCGTATGGCGCTGAAGCACGGTGCGGGGTTCGTGCGCGGCATGTTTCTTGGTGTCGTTGCGCTGCTGATTGTAAAGCTGGCCTACGATTTGCTGCGCGAGCTCTGAGGGCTTGGGTGCAACCGCGGTTGTGCTCACACATGAGGCGCAAGCTGCGGCCTTCGGACCGTGCCGGTTCGGGCGCAGGAGGCATCGCTGGTGCGCATGCCGGGCCCAGCTACGACTGCGACGATGGCATCAGCGGCGACATGCCTTCGTGTTCCACGTGAAACATTTATGCCAATGCAGCTTCGATTGGGTGATGAGGGTCGCCATGATAGAATCCTCCGTTTTCCTGTGGTTGGATTGAAGGATAAAATGAACGGACTTCATCTGATTGCGGACCTTTACCGCTGCCAATGCCCGCCCGACATTCTGCTCGATCGCCAGGTTCTCGAGGAGATCTGCGTCAATGAATGCCGTGATGCGGGTTTGACGCCGCTGGGTGCCTATTTCTATCAGTTCACCCACGACGACGGTCAGCAGGCCGGCGTGACGGGGACCGTTGTGCTGGCCGAGTCGCATCTCGCCATTCACACCTGGCCCGAAACCGGCGATGTCACGCTGGATGTGTACGTGTGCAATTTCTCGCGTGACAATGGTGATCGCGCGCGGCTGATCTTCAAGCGTGTGATCGACCTGCTCAAGCCGCAGGACGCCGTCTGTCACGATGTCGTGCGTGGTCGCCTGCCGGTCGAGGCGTGACATGAGCCCGCAGCACCGGACCGGCCAGCCCGAGCCCTTGTGCGAGGACCTCAACGAGTACGCCGGGTTCTTCATCCGCCCGGCGCGGCTTCTCGACGCCGGTCGCTCCGAATATCAGGATTACGAGGTGTGGGACACCGAGCAGTTCGGCAGGCTCTTCCGGCTCGACGGCTGCTTCATGACGTCCGAGCGTGACGAGTTCTTCTACCACGAGAACCTGATTCACGTGCCGGCGGTGACGCATCCGGCCCCCCGCCACGCCCTGATCATCGGCGGCGGCGACGGGGGTTCGGCCGAGGAGCTCTTCAAGCACCCGAGCATGGAGCAGGTGGTGCTGGTCGAGCTCGATGCCAAGGTGGTCGAGATTGCGCGCACGCACCTGTCGATCGTCCACCACGGCGCGCTCGACGATCCGCGCCTGGAGCTGTGCGTCGAAGACGGGCTGCGCTACGTGCGCGAGCGTGCGCCGGCCGACGGCCGCCGCTTCGACCTGATCGTGCTGGACCTCACCGATCCGGTCGGTCCGGCCGAAGCGCTGTACGAAGAAGCGTTCTTCCGCGACTGCAAGGCTTTGCTTTCCGCGCACGGTGCGCTCGTCCTGCACATCGGCGCGCCGATTTTCCAGCCCCAGCGCCTCGTGCGGCTGATGCACAATCTGCGCGCGGTGTTCCGCAAGGTCTGTCCCTACTTCACGTACATTCCCCTGTACGGCAGCCAGTGGGGCATGGCCTGTGCTTCCGATACGCTCGATCCGACGGTGCTGTCGGAGGCCGAGGTCGACCGGCGTATCGGCGCGCGCGGTCTTTCGCAGCTGCAGTACTACAATGGCGCGGTGCACCGTGCCCAGTTCGCGCTGCCCAACTACCTGCGCGAGCTGCTCGGCTGAGTGCCGGGCAGGCCCCGCAGGCCTTCATCCCGCGTCTGCCGCCTCCCGCCGTGACCGCTCGCAAGCCAGCCGCCCGCCACCCAGCACTCGCCCACGACAGCCTCGCGTACGCCTTTTGTCGTGCCGCCGAGCTCGTCGCGGCCGTGATCGCAGGGCGCAACCTCACCGATGCGTTCGAGCGAATGCAGCACGAGCACCCGCAGTGGACCGATGCAGTGCGCGGTGCGGTGCGCGACCATGCCTGGGGCAGTTTGCGCGATTACGGCCGCGGCGATCTGATCCTGCGCCGTCTGGTGCACAAGGCGCTGCCGGCCGACGTCCATGCGCTGCTGCTCGTCGCCTTGCACCGGCTGGAGAACCGGCCCGAGCAGGCCTACGTCGTGGTCGATCAGGCGGTCGCGGTGGTCGCGAGCATCGCGCCGGCCCTGAAGGGGCTCGCGAATGCGGTGCTGCGCAACAGCCTGCGTCAGGCCGACACGCTCGCACGCGCGCTCGAGTGCGATGAGCCGGCCCGCCATCGCCATCCGCAATGGTGGATCGACCGCCTGCGCGCGTCGTATCCGAACGACTGGGCAGCCGCGCTCGCCGCCGGCAACACGCGCCCGCCGATGAGCCTCCGTGCCAATCGGCGTCGCACGACGCCCGTCGCGCTCGAGCGCACGCTGGGAGACTGTGGCCTGGCGGTCCGCCGTCTCGCCAACCACGCACTACTCCTCGATGCGCCGGTCCCGCTGGCGAAGCTGCCCGGATTCGCCGCCGGCCTGCTGTCGGTGCAGGATGCCGGAGCGCAGTGGGCGGCCCAGTGGCTGGACCTGGCCGAAGGCCAGCGGGTCCTGGACGCGTGCGCCGCGCCCGGGGGCAAGGCCGCGCACATCCTCGAGACCGCCGATGTCGAGCTGCTCGCCCTCGAGCTCGACGCGCGGCGTGCCGAGCGTGTCCGCGACAACTTCAGGCGCCTGGGGTTGGCGGGCGAAGTGCGCCAGGCCGACGCCAGCCGGCCCGAGCGCTGGTGGGACGGCCGGCCGTTCGATCGCATTCTCGCCGATGTGCCGTGCAGTGCGTCCGGTGTCGTTCGCCGCCATCCGGACATCAAGTGGCTGCGCCGTCCCGCCGACATCGCCAGCTTCGTGCGCCAGCAGCGTGCGATCGTCGAGGCGCTTTGGCATACCCTCGCTCCCGATGGCAAAATGCTCTACGTGACCTGCTCGCTGTTCGAGGAGGAAAATCGCGGACAGATCGAAGCCTTGTGCGTCCGCCACCCAGATATGGAGCGCGTACCGCTGGATGGTCGCCCGGATCGACAACTGCTGCCGAACGCCGAACATGACGGCTTCTACTACGCGCTCCTGCACAAGCGTCCGTGAGCTCCTCGCACTCCGTCTGCTTGCCGCTCTGCTCGTTGTACTGCCTCTGTTCGCGAGGGCCGGCGGCGAAGTTCGCTATGCCGAAATCGTGCGCGACGCCGGCGGTTATGTCGTCAATGCCGATGTCGAGCTCGAGCTCAACCCGCGCCTGATCGATGCGGTCATGCGCGGCGTATCGCTGCATTTTGCCGCCGAGTTCGTGATCGAACGTCCTCGCTGGTACTGGTTCGACGAGGTCATCGTCGAACGCAGCCTCAACTACCGACTGTCCTACCACGCGATCACGCGCTCGTATCGCCTCACCATCGGCAACCTGCATCAGAGCTTCGAGACCCTCGATGCTGCCTTGCGCACGATGCAGCGCATACGCAACTGGCACATCGTCGATGCCGACGCACTCGAGCCGGGCGTGTCCTACCATGCCGCGCTGCGTCTACGGCACGACACCAGCATGCTTCCGCGGCCGTTCCAGGTCACCACGCTCGGCAACCGCGACTGGAGCGTCGGCACCGGCTGGTTGCACTGGATTTTTCTGCCGGGGTTGCCGCGATGAAGCGCGCGTCGATCGTCGTGATCGCCGCGGTGACCGCGATCTCGCTGTTCCTGCTCGCCTCGGCGAGTGCGAACACCGATCTTTTTGCCGGCGCCTATCCGTATCTGCTCGCCCTCAACGGCGCGGTCGCCGTTGCGCTCGCGGCCCTCGTGGGCATGCAGCTGCGCACGCTGTGGCGCGAGTACCGCACGCGCCAGTTCGGATCGCGCATCAAGTATCGCCTGCTGCTGAACTTTGCGCTGATGGCGATCGTGCCGGGCGTCGTCCTGTATGCGGTGTCGCTGCAGTTCGTCGTGCGCAGCATCGATTCGTGGTTCGACGTGCGTGTCGACCGGGCGCTCGAAGGCGGCATCGCGCTCGGCCAGACCGCCCTGGACTATCTGGTCACCCAGGTGAGCGATCAGGCCCGCCAGATGGCGCACGAGCTCGACATCGCCGCGACGTTCTCGCCGACCCAGCTCAACCGCCTGCGCGAGCAGGCCGGCGTCGCCAGCGCGACGGTCATCGGCGCGAACGCGCAGCTGATCGCCACCGTCTCGGACGGCGTCGCCAGCCTCGTGCCCGACATGCCCACGCCCGCCCAGATGCGCCACGCGCGCCAGACCCAGCGCTACCACCTCGTCGAAAGCCGTCCCGACGGATTGATGATCCGCGTCGTCGTGCCGATTCCGGCGCGCGCGCTGATGGCCGAGCCGGGCTACCTGCAGCTCACCCAACCGGTGCCCGAGGCGCTCGCCCGCCATGCTGACGCGGTTCAGGAGGCGCATCGCGACTACCAGCAGCTGGTCCTCGGTCGCACCGGCCTGAGTCGCATCTATTCGCTGACGCTGACGCTGGCCTTGCTGCTGGCCCTGCTCGCGGCGGTGGCGGTCGCGTTCGTGCTGACCCGTCGCGTCGTCGCACCGCTGATGATTCTGGCCGAAGGCACGCAGGCGGTCGCGCAGGGCGATTTCAGCCCGCGCCAGGCGGTGCGTGCGCGCGACGAGCTCGGCGTGCTGCTGCGCTCGTTCAACGAGATGACGCACCAGCTGCAGGAGGCGCGCGAGCAGGCCGAAAAGCACCGTGCGGCGGTCGAGGCGGCACGCGCGTATCTCGAAAGCGTGCTGGCGAACCTGTCGACCGGCGTGCTCGCTTTCGGCCCCGATGGCTACCTGCGTGCGGCCAACCGCGGCGCATTGGACATCCTGCACGACGAGCTCGAAGGCTTCGAGAACTTCGCTCTCGCCGAGTGGCCGCGGCTGCACGCGTTCCGTGATGCCTTGCTGAAAGGTTTCGCCGACAACGATGGCGACTGGCACGGACAGTTCGAGCTGGTTCGCAGCGACAGCACACCGCAAACGCTGCTGATCCACGGTGCGCACCTGCCGCGCACCTCGGGCGGCGGCACGGTCGTCGTGTTCGACGACATCTCCGAGCTGATCCAGGCGCAGCGCACGGCGGCCTGGGCCGAGGTGGCGCGACGCCTCGCGCACGAGATCAAGAACCCGCTCACGCCGATCCAGCTGTCGGCCGAGCGGCTCGCGTACAAGCTCGCCGACCGCCTCGACCCGGAAGGACAGCAGGTTCTGGAGCGTGCGACGCGCACGATCGTGAACCAGGTCGAAGCGATGAAGAACCTCGTCAATGCCTTCCGCGATTACGCGCGCATGCCCAGTCCCAAGCTCGGCCGCATCGATCTCAACGAGGTCATCCTCGAGGTGCTGCATCTGTACGAGAGTTCACCGCTGCGGCTGCGCTGCGAACTGTCGGCGCGCCTGCCGACAGTGCTCGGCGATGCGGCGCAGATCCGGCAGATCATTCATAATCTGCTGCTGAATGCCGAGGATGCGCTCGCGGGACGGGACGATGGCGAGCTGACCGTGCTCACCGCAAGCGAAGGCGAGCACATCGTGCTCGTCATACGCGACAATGGCCCCGGTTTTCCGGCCGATGTGCTGGCGCGCGCGTTCGAGCCCTACTTCACGACCAAGACTCGTGGCACCGGGCTCGGCCTGGCCATCGTGAAGAAGATCGTCGACGAGCATGGCGGCGAAGTCCGTCTGCTCAATCGCGACAGCGGCGGTGCCGAGGTGCGTATCCGCCTGCGGGCCGCGCTCTCCAGCGTGCAGTCGAGTTCGGCCCCATGATCGCCGACTGCCGTGGAGGGGCTCGCGGTCGCACGCCGAATCCGTGTCCGAGCAGGTTGCGGGCCGTGCGCCCGCTCCTCGCACGCGTTTTGATTTTTTGGGCATGCCGTGTGCCGACGATGCGCGGCCTCATGTAGTACCCGGGTTGGAAAGACATGGCAAAGATTCTGATCGTAGACGACGAAGTCGGCATCCGTGAGCTGCTGTCGGAGATTCTCGGCGACGAGGGGCACGACGTGCTGCTCGCCGAGAACGCCGCCGCGGCCCGCGCCCTGCGCAACGCGCAGCGGCCCGATCTGGTGCTGCTCGACATCTGGATGCCGGATACCGATGGCATAACACTGCTGAAGGAATGGTCGGCTAACGGCCAGCTGACGATGCCGGTCGTGATGATGTCCGGGCATGGGACGATCGACACCGCGGTCGAGGCTACGCGCATCGGCGCGATCGACTACCTCGAGAAGCCGATCGCATTGCAGAAGCTGCTGTCGGCGGTCAAGCGCGGCTTGCAGCGGCCGACCGCACCGGGTCAGCCGAGTCCGCTGACGTTGGCGGCCTTTCCAAGGTCGGTGCCGCTGCGCGAGCTGCACCGTCGCTTGCAGCAAATCGCCGAAAAATCCCGTCTGCTGCTGCTGCGCGCCGGACACGGCAGTCTCGCCGAGCTCGCTGCGCGAAGTTTCGCGAGTGGCACCGGTGCCTGGCTCGATCTCGCCGCGATCACGCAGCCGCTCGAACTCAAGCAGCTGCAGAGCTGTCAGGGTGGGTTGCTCTACGTCGCCGAGCTTGCGCGGCTGAACCGCACGCAGCAAAAGAATCTCGCTTTCGCGATGGAGCGGCTCGAGCGTCTCAATCTGTACATGGTGGTCGCGACCGAATACGGCGCCGAGATGCTGAGCGCCGACGGTTGGGACGAGGGCCTCGTTGCACGTCTGTTCGAGATCAGTCTGACGCCCCCGTCCATCGCCGACGTCCAGGACGATGTGCCCGAACTGGCCGCGCAGCTCCTCGTCCATCTGGTCGAGGCCGGCGAGGTACCGCGTCGGCGCCTGTCGACGGCGGCCCTCAATGCCCTGCGCACCAGCGCCTGGCCGGGCGGCTTCGCCGAGTTGCGTGCAGCCGTCAAGTCGCTTGCCCTCGGCACCCTGGAGGAAGAGATCAGCCTGGCCGACGTGCGGCGCGTGCTGCCGCCGCCGGTCGACAGCATCCATTCGATCTCGCTCGATCAGCCGCTGCGCGAGGCGCGCGAGGCCTTCGAGCGGCTCTACTTCGAGCACTACCTGCGCATCGAGGGCAACAACATGACCCGCATCGCCGAAAAATGTGGTCTCGAGCGTACCCATTTGTACCGCAAGCTCAAGCAGCTTGGCCTGCAGGCCGGGCGCAAGGCGGAAGAAACCTGATGGGCTTGGCGCCGACCGCGGCCGTGCCGGTGGCCGACGTCGAGCACGCGCTGGCGGCGCACGGGCTGCACGTGCGGGGCGGCTTCGTCGCCGCTGCCGGTGACGAACTCCCGCGCGTGGCCGGCACCGCACCGGCCCGCGCCGTGCTGCTGGTCGGCAACGTCGGCTCATCGCTATGGGAGGCGTTTCGTGCCGCACCGGAGCTGCACGACGGCCGCCCCGATCCGCTCGATCGCTGGAGCCGGCGCGTCGGTGACGACACCGCCGGCCGTGTCGGCGCGCTTGCGGTGTATCCGTTCGGCGGACCGCCGCATTACCCGTTCCAGCGCTGGGCGCGCCGTGCCGAAGCGCTGCAGCCGTCGCCGATCGGCCTGTTGATGCACCCCGATCATGGGCTGTGGCACGCCTACCGGTTCGCGCTGCTGCTTGCGGCCGTTCCGCCCGACCTGGCCGCCGGGCCGGTCCGGCCTTCCCCGTGCACGTCGTGCGTCGAACGCCCGTGTCTGGACGCCTGCCCGGTCGCCGCCTTCGGCGCGCGAGGCTATGATGTCGCTGCGTGTGCGTCGCTGCTGCGAGCACAGCCGGGCGGAGCCTGTGCCACCCACGGCTGCCTCGCGCGGCGCGCCTGTCCGCATGGCGCGCGCGCGCGCTATCGACCCGAGCACGCACGCTTTCACATGCGTGCCTTCATCGACGCACGCTGACGCGCGCGCGGAGCGGGCGGACGCCTTCGTGGTGCGGCGCAACATGCTGTTTCGGATGCCGCCGGCTTGGGCGTACAATGGCGCCGGTCTCGGCATGGGGATTGTCGCAAGGTGAAGATCATCATACTCGGCGCGGGTCAGGTCGGCGCCTCGGTCGCCGAAAGTCTCAGCTCCGAGGCCAACGACATCACTCTCGTCGACACCAATCCCGAGTTTCTCGACGCGCTGCGCGATCGGCTTGAGGTGCGTACGGTGTGTGGCAACGGTGCATCGCCGACCGTTCTGCGCGATGCCGGCGCCGAGGACGCCGATCTGCTGATCGCGGTCACACAGTCGGATCAGACCAATCTGTGCGCGTGCCGGGTCGCCAAGACCATGTACAACCTGCCGACCCGCATCGCGCGGCTGCGCTCGGGCGAATTCGTCGATTACCCGCAGCTGCTCGATGCCGAGAACTTCGCCGTCGACTTCTCGATCTGCCCCGAGCAGATCGTCACCGACTACATCCGCCGGCTGATCTCGTTCCCCGAGGCGCTGCAAGTGCTCGACTTCGCCGGCGGCGCGGTGAGCCTGATCGCGGTGCGCGCGTTCGAGGGCGGGCCGCTGATCGGCCACCCGCTGAAGGCGATGCGCTACCACATGCCCAACGTCGAGGTGCGCATCGCGGCGATCTACCGCGCCGGCGAGGCCATCATCCCGGAGGGCGACACGGTGATCCTGCCCGGTGACGAGGTGTTCTGCCTCGCCGCGACCGTGCATATCCGCCAGGTCATGCGCGAGCTGCGCCACTCCGATCAGCCGATCCGCCGCATCATGATCGCCGGTGGCGGCAACATCGGCTTTCGCCTCGCGCGTTCGATCGAAGCGGACTACAACATCAAGCTGCTCGAGCTCGACCGGCGGCGGGCGGAAATGCTCGCGACCAACCTGAACCGCACCCTGGTCCTGCGTGGCGATTCGACCGACGAGAAGCTGCTCGAGAACGAAGGCATCGACGAAACCGACCTGTTCGTCGCGCTGACCAACAACGAGGAAGACAACATCATGTCGGCGTCGCTCGCCAAGCGCATGGGCGCGCGCCGCACGCTGGCGCTGATCAACCGCAAGTCGTATGCCGATCTGGTGCAGGGCGGGCCGATCGACATCGCCATTTCGCCGGCGCAGATCTCCATCGGCACGCTGCTCGCGCACGTGCGCCGCGGCGATGTCGTGGCCGTGCACAGCCTGCGCCGCGGCGCCGCCGAGGCGCTCGAGATCGTCGCACATGGCACCGAAAAGGATTCCAAGGTGGTCGGCAAGCGCATCGAGCAGCTGCAGCTGCCCACAGGGGCGACGATAGGCGGCATCGTGCGCGAGGAGCGCCGCGCCGACGGCAGGCTCGCGCGTCACGAGGTGATCATGCCGCATCACGACACCGTGATCCGCTCCGACGACCACGTCATCGTGTTCTGCACCCACAAGCGGCTGGTGCGCCAGGTCGAGAAGCTGTTTCAGGTCGGCTTCACGTTTCTGTAGGCATGCGCGGCTACTTCCCGGTCCTCAACGCGCTGGGCCTGATCGTCATGATCTTCGGCCTGATGACGCTGTTTCCGCTCGGCGTGTCCCTGTACCTCGACGACGGCGCGCATGCGGCCTTCGATCACACCGCGCTGGTCACCTTCTCGGCCGGCATGCTGCTGTGGCTCGCCACGCGCGGCCGTCGTCGCGACCTGCGTCCGAGCGACGGCTTCCTGCTCGTCGCGCTGACCTGGATCGTGATGCCGGTGTTCGGCGCCTTGCCGCTGCTCGAACACCTGCCCGCGCTGACCGTGCCGCAGGCCTATTTCGAGGCCGTGTCCGGGCTCACCGCGACCGGCGCGACGGTGCTCTCGGGCCTCGACGGCCTGCCGGTCTCGATCAACGTCTGGCGCACCTTTCTGCACTGGATCGGCGGCATGGGGGTGATCGTGCTGGTCGTCGCGATCCTGCCGCTGCTCGGCATCGGCGGCCGCCAGCTGTTCAAGGCCGAGGTGCCGACGCCGATGAAGGAGTCCAGTCTCACCCCGCGCATCACCGAGACGGCGAAGGGTCTGTGGATGACCTACCTGGTGCTGACGGTCGCCTGCGGCGTGAGTCTGTGGCTGGCCGGCATGAACGGCTGGGACGCCTTGATCCACGCCTTCACGGTCGCGGGCCTCGGCGGTTTCTCCAGCAAGGACGCGTCGATCGGCCACTTCAACAGCGTGCCGATCGAGATCGTCGTGACCGTCTTCGCGCTGCTCGCCGGCCTCAACTACGCGACGCACTACCTCGCGCTGATGCGCCGCTCGCCGCGCCCCTATCTGCACGACCCGGAGATTCCGTTCTATTTCGGCGTGCTGGCGCTGAGCGTCGCGATGCTGACGGTGTTCCTGATGCAGTTCAACGCGCACAGCGACCTTGCGACGACGGTGCGTTACGTCGCCTTCCACGTCGTGTCGATCTCGACCTCGCTTGGCCTGTCCACCTACGATTACACCCTGTGGCCGACCTTCGCGCAGGTCTGGATCCTGTTCCTCGGCAGCTTCATCGCCTGCTCGGGCTCGACCGGCGGCGGCATCAAGATGATGCGCGCGATCATCCTGTACAAGCAGGTGTTCCGCGAGATCGTGCGCTCGCTGCACCCGAACGCCGTGCATCCGGTGCGCCTGGGCAACCAGCGCGTGTCGGACATCGTGCTGCACACGGTGCTCGGTTTCAGCTTCATGTACATGGTGTCGATCGTGTCGCTGACGCTGGCGATGGCCGCCTCCGGGGTCGACCTCGTCACCGCCTTCTCGGCCGTCGTCGCCTGCCTGAACAACACCGGCCCCGGGCTCGGCGCCGTCGGCCCGGCCGCGAACTATGCCGTGCTGAACGACTTCCAGCTCGGACTGCTGTCCTTCACGATGATCCTCGGCCGCCTCGAGATCTTCACGCTGCTGGTGGTGCTGACGCCGGTGTTCTGGCGCCGCTGAGCGTGCATCGGGCGCGCGATTTGACCGCTGGGGTCGGCAGCCGCGGCGAAAACACGGATAATCGGCGGTTTGAACCCGAACGGGCACAGCAAAGGATCCGACCGTGAGCCGCCTACGCAACGATACATTCCTGCGCGCGCTGTTGCGCGAACCCACCGAATACACGCCCGTCTGGCTGATGCGCCAGGCCGGCCGCTACCTGCCCGAATACTGCGAGACGCGCCGCCGCGCCGGCAGCTTCCTCGACCTGTGCAAGAATCCCGCGCTCGCCTGCGAGGTCACGCTGCAGCCGCTGGCGCGCTATGACCTCGACGCGGCGATCCTGTTCTCGGACATCCTCACCGTTCCCGACGCGATGGGGCTGGGTCTTTATTTCGCCGAGGGCGAGGGGCCGCGCTTCGAGCGTCCGCTGCGCGACGAGTGGGAGATCCGCAACCTGTCGGTGCCCGATCCGCACGTCGAGCTGCAGTACGTGATGGACGCGGTCACCGAGATCCGCCGCGCGCTGGACGGCAGCGTGCCGCTGATCGGATTTTCGGGGAGCCCGTGGACGCTCGCCTGCTACATGGTCGAAGGCGGCTCTTCGTCGGACTACCGCCGCATCAAGACGCTCGCCTACAGCCGCCCGGATCTGCTGCACCACATCCTCGGCGTGACCGCCGATGCGGTGGTGGCCTATCTGAATGCGCAGATCGAATCCGGCGCGCAGGCGGCGATGGTGTTCGATTCGTGGGGCGGCGTGCTGTCCGAAGCGGCCTATCAGGAGTTCTCGCTCGCCTATCTGCAGCGCGTCGTCGACGGGCTGAAGCGCGAGAACGACGGTCGGCGGGTGCCGAACATCGTGTTCACGAAGGGCGGCGGCCTGTGGCTGGAGCGCATCGCGGCGACCGGTGCCGACGCCGTCGGCCTCGACTGGACCATGGATATCGGCCGTGCGCGTGCGCTGGTCGGTGATCGCGTCGCGCTGCAGGGCAATCTCGACCCGGCGGTGCTGTTCGCGCCGCCCGAGGTCGTCGCCACCGAAACCCGCCGCGTGCTCGATGCGTTCGGTCCGCACAACGGCCACGTGTTCAACCTCGGCCACGGCATCTCGCAGTTCACGCCGCCGGAATCGGTCTCGGCGCTCGTCGATACCGTGCATCAGCACAGCCGCAAGATTCGCGCGGGCGCCTGACGGGGGCGCCGGCGGGTCCCGCGCCGGGTGTCGCCAGTGCCGCGGCCGCGAGGCAGCATGGGCGCGACGTCAAGCACGAACAACCGCCCGCGGTACTTGACTTATGCACATCGACCCGTTCTGGCGATCTCCCGCCGCAGAGCTCGTGCAGAACATCGGGGCCGCTCCACAAGTATCGGAAAATCAAGATGAACGTGATTGCCTCTTGTTGAGGCAAGGTGACGGCAGACGCGGCGGAATGGCCGCTTCAGGCCGTTCCACCCAGCTATTGCACAGAGTTATCCACAGCATTTGTGGGCAGTGCCGGTGGCATTGTGCGGCAACCGCTTGCCTGCAGTCGCGACGAAGTTTCCCGGCGTCGCGGCGCAACCCTCCAAGACGACGAGGTTTTCGCTCGAATGGCCGTCGCTGCAGATCGTATCGTTCGAGTTGCGCTGCCCGTTCCCGTCGCGCGCCTCTTTGACTACAGATCGGACGACGCCAGCGACGCCGACGTCGGTCGCTGCGTCCGAGTGCCGTTCGGGCGCGGCGAGAAGAGCGGCGTCATCGTCGCTTTGGCCTCCGCGTCCGAAGTTGACGAGGCGCGGCTGCGATCGGTCGTGCATATCCAGCGCGAGGTGCCGGCACTGCCACCGGACTGGCTCGCGCTCGTCGCCTTCGTCGCGCGCTACTACCAGGCGCCGCTCGGCGAAGTCATCGCGCTCGCCCTGCCTCCGGGTCTGCGTCGCGCCGATGCGGTGTGTGCCGACGACCACGACCCGTTCATCGCGCTGACGCCCGCGGGCGCGGCGGCGCTCGCCCAGACGCGGCGCGCGAGCCGCGCGCTCGCGCTGCTCGAGCGTGTGCATGAGGCCGGCGTGATGCGCCGCAGCGAGGTGCGCACGCTGCCTGACGGGGCCGCGCTCGCCGGTGCGTTGCGCCGCGGCTGGCTCGCCCCGACGGCGGCCCCGGTGCCGGCGCACGCCGGTGGCGGACGCCCCGAACCGACGGCCGAGCAGCGCGTCGCGATCGAAGCGGTGCGCGCGGGCGGGCGCGGTTTCGCTTGCTGGCTGCTGCAGGGGGTCACCGGCAGCGGCAAGACCGAGGTCTATCTGAGCCTGGCCGAGAAGACGCTGGCCGACGCCGGCCAGGTGCTGATGCTGGTGCCGGAGATCGCGCTCACGCCGCAGCTCGAGGCGCGCGTGGCAGGCCGTTTTCCCGCTGCACGCGTCGTCAGCCTGCATTCCGGACTGGCCGAGGGGGCGCGATCGCGCGGCTTCGTCGCGGCGCTCGAAGGCCGGGCCGACATCGTCCTCGGCACGCGCCTGGCGGTGTTCGCGCCGCTGCCGCGGCTGGGCCTGATCCTCGTCGACGAGGAGCACGACGCATCGTACAAGCAGCAGGAAGGCGTGCGTTACTCCGCGCGCGACGTCGCCGTGTGGCGCGCGCGCCAGCGCGGCGTGCCGGTCGTGCTCGGCTCGGCGACGCCGTCGCTGGAGAGCTGGCAGCACGCGCGCAGCGGGCGCTATCGCAGCCTGCGACTTGCCGCGCGCGCGCGCGCCGACCGGCTGCCGGCGGTGCGCTGCATCGACACGCGCCGGGTCCGGCTCGACGAGGGCATCAGTCCGGCCCTCGATGCCGCCATCGCCGAGCGGCTCGCGCGTGGCGAGCAGGCGCTGGTGTTCCTGAACCGGCGCGGCTATGCGCCGGTGCTCTCGTGCACGGCCTGCGGCTGGGTCAGCAAGTGTCCGCACTGTTCCGCCAATCTGGTCGTGCATCTGGCCGACCGGCGCCTGCGCTGCCACCACTGCGGCTGCGACGCGAGCATTCCCGGCGCCTGTCCGGTGTGCGGCAACCAGGACATCCAGCCCTTTGGCCGCGGCACGCAGCGCGTCGAGGCGCACCTGGTGGCGCGCTTCCCGCAGGCGCGCGTGCTGCGCGTCGATCGTGATGCGGCGCGCACGCGTCCCCAGTGGGAAGCGCTGCTCGCGCGCATCGCCGCGGGCGGGGCCGACATCCTCGTCGGCACCCAGATGATGGCCAAGGGCCATGATTTTCCGAAGCTGACGCTGGTCGGCGTGATCGGCGCCGACGCGTCGCTGCATGCGGCCGACTTCCGTGCCCCCGAGCGTCTGTTCCAGCAGCTCATGCAGGTGGGCGGCCGCGCCGGGCGCGCCGAGCTGGCCGGTGAGGTGCTGATCCAGACCGAGTATCCGGACAATCCGCTGTACCGCTTCCTGACCCGCCACGACTTCGACGGTTTCGCCGCACGCGAGCTCGACGAGCGCCAGGCGGCGGGTTTCCCGCCGTACAGCTTTCAGGCGATGCTGCGCGCCGATGCTCCGCTGCTCGATGAGGCGCTTGCCTTTCTGGCCCACGCGCGCCGGCTCGCCCAGGAGCTCGCGCCGGCGGGCCTGCGCGTGTTCGATGCGGTGCCGATGCGCCTGACCCGGCTCGCGCGGCGCGAACGCGCGCAGCTGCTCGTCGAGGCCGACGAGCGCGGCGTGCTGCACGGCTTCGTGACGCAGTGGCTGGCGCAGCTGCGTGCGCAGCGCGTCGCGCGCACGCTGCGCTGGCAGCTCGACGTCGATCCGCTCGAGGTCTGAGTCACCGTGTAGGCGGCACGTTCGGTGCCGTTCGCGGATTTGGGCTGCGCGGCAGACCGCGGGCTCAGCCGCCGCGGCCGGCGTTGCGCTCGAGCCAGTCGGCGCGCTCGCGCAGTCGCGCGGCCTTGTCCGGCGCAAGGCCCGGGGCGGCGGCGATGGCGCGCAGCTCGGCGACATCCGGGCGGTGGGCGTGGATCGTCTGCCAGTAGTGCGCGAGGCTGAGCTGCGGACACGGCCGTTCGAGCAGCTCGATCGCATCCTGGGCCGCGAGCGGGCCGGGCTCCAGCACGCGGTAGTACCAGCCGGTGACGCCGGTCTCGGCGATGAAGGCCGACGCACCCGAGACGTCGAGACGGTGATTGATTTTCCAGCACGGCACGCGGGGCTGGCTCACCTGCACGCGACAGCCGCCGATACCGAACACGTCGCCGATGCATACGTCGTGCTCGGTGAGTCCGCGGGTCGATACGTTCTCTCCGAGCACGCCGGCGGCGAGCTGCCCGGCGAGACCCGGCCAGCGCCGGGCGAAGGCGTCGTAGTGCTCGGCCGGATAATGATGCAAGGCCTTCTCGACGCCGCCGTGATGGCGCCGATCGCCCTGCTCGTCGCCGTCCAGACCGGTGTGGCCGAGGTGAACGGGCCCGGCGACCGGCGCCTTGAAGATGCCCGACAGCTGCCCCTCGGGGGCGAGCGGACGCAGGCCGCCGACGAAGAGCCGGTCGACGGTGGCGATCCGGCGCCTCATGTGCCGCTCCTGGCGAGCGCCAGAGGGGTCGCGGTGCTCTGCGGATAGCGCCGGCAGGTGTCGCGCAGGCGCTCGAGGGCTTCCTCGCGCGAACTCGAGCTCATGCCGAGATCGCGGATGATGCCGTCGCGCAGGCCGTAGCACCAGCCGTGCACGGTGACCCGCTGGCCGCGTTCCCACGCTTCGCGAAGCACCGAGGTCTGACACACGTTGACGACCTGCTGCATGACGTTGAGCTCGCACAGGCGGTCGTGGCGCTCGACCGGGTCGTCGAGGGCATCGAGCATCGCGTCATGGCGATCGCGCACGTCCTGGACATGGCGCAGCCAGTTATCGACGAGCCCGATGCGGTGATCGGCGAGTGCCGCGCCGACGCCGCCGCAGCCGTAATGGCCGACCACGAGGATATGCTTGACGCGCAAGGCATCGACCGCGTACTGGATCACCGACAATGCGTTCAGGTCGGTGTGGACGACGAGATTTGCGACATTGCGATGCACGAACACTTCGCCCGGCGCGAGGCCGATGATCTGATTGGCCGGAACGCGGCTGTCGGAGCAGCCGATCCAGAGGTATTCGGGCGACTGCTGGGTGGCCAGGCGGCTGAAGAATTCGGGATTTTCGGCCAGATTGCGCTCGGCCCACGCCTGGTTGTTGGCAAACAGCTGTTCGATGTCGTGCATGACTGACCCCAGAAGAGCGGATGAACACGTCTCGCGGAAGACGCTCGGTGGGCGATTGCGCCACCATAATTATGAATTTTACACGCTGTGGACGGGATGAGCACACCGGCGGCGGCGCGCGTCGGCCGCCGCGCTGCGGATCGGCCGTCCGGCCGCTGCCGGCTTGGTGCCGCCGGGGCGCCCCCCGGTCCGCCACGACGCCGTCGGTCGGCAGGGCGCATCGGCCGTCCGCGTGTGGTTTGGCGCAGTCACTCGCACCATACCCCGAGCTCGCGCAGCTGTGCGGTGGCGGCCTGCGACCAGCCGCGGTTCGCAGCCGGGCTGGCCGGGCTCGGGTGCAGGATGCGCGCAACGCGCAGCGGCAAACCGGCGAGCGCCTGCGCGGCGCGCTGCTCGGCCCACGCGCCGATGCCGATCACCCAGTCCGGCCGCAGTGCGTCCGCGATCTCGCGCAGGTGGTGGTCGCACGCGGCCATCAGCGGCTGGGCCTCGCGCGCCGGCAGCTTGTCCGGAGTCAGGTTGCGGCCGCCGGCGAAGAAGGCGAGCGGGCAGTAGTTGGCCACGAAATGCTCGGCAAAGAAGCGCTCGGGCGCGACGAAGCGCTCGCGGAAAAGCCCCCACAATCGCCGGCCCGACACCTCCGAGCGCGCGCACGCGAAGCCTTCCACGGGGCGCC
>DAOMOP010000033.1:3916-7117 GCA_035444405.1 Rhodocyclaceae bacterium | reverse complement strand
TCCATCAGATCGGCGTCGGCAAGCCCCGCGATCTCGTGCGCCGGCCGCCCCACCGCGCCGGCGAGCCCGAGCCAGTCGCGCACGACGGCGATCTCGCCGAACGGCACACCGGTCTGCGCCATCCCGAACGGGCCGGGGTTCATGCCGACGAAGATCACGCGCCTGGTGCTCGCACCGAAGCGGCGCAGATAGGCTTCGTGCACCGCCCAGGCGTATTCGAGCGGGTTGTAGACGTGACTGACGGGAGCGCCGAAGCGCATCGCTCCGACCTCGTCGGAAAGCGCGCGGGCGGCGTCGATCAGGGCGTCCGCGACGGAGCTGCTCGGGATCGTTGTTTCGGTCATGACGGTCGGTACGGGTTGAAATCGATGGGAACCTCGCCGGCAGCGCGGCGCTGGCGAGGTGGCGTCGTCGAACGCATCCGCGGCCGCGCCAGGGCGCCGAGCGGCCCGCCCACGGTCACGCCCGCCCGGGCATCGAGGCGAGCGCCGCGCGTTCGCCGTGCCACGGCGCGACCTTGACCAGCAGCAGCATGCCGGGGATCGCCAGCAGAAAACACGCCCAGAAGAAGTCGAGCCAGCCCATGTACTCGACCAGCCAGCCGGCCGAGGCGTTGACGAAGGTGCGCGGCACCGCCATCAGGCTGGTGAACAGCGCGAACTGTGTCGCCGTGTAGGCCGGATGCGTCGTGCGCGCCATGAAGGCGACGAACGCCGTCGTGCCCAGCCCGGCGCCGAGCGCCTCGCCGGTGATCACGGTGGCGAGGACCACCAGCCGGCCGGCGTCCGACGGCGCCGGCCCGAGCCACGCGAGCCACACGAAACCGAGGATGGTGACCAGCTGCACGAGACCGAACAGCCACAGCGCGCGATTGATGCCCAGGCGCAGCATCCACAGCCCGCCGACGATGCCGCCGATCACCATCGGCCACAGCCCGGCGTTCTTCGCCACCAGGCCGATGTCGGTCTTGCTGTAGCCCATGTCGAGGTAGAACGGCGTCGCCAGCGCGGTGCACAGCGAATCGCCGAGCTTGTACAGGAACAGGAAGAGCAGCACCAGCAGCGCCGACTGCACGCCGTGGCGGCCGAAGAACTCGCGGAACGGCTCGACCACCGCGGCGCGCAGGGTGCGCGGTGCGCCGGCGTTGGCGGCCGGCTCGCGTGCGAGCAGGGTCATCGCCAGCCCCGGCACCATGAACAGCGCGGTGATCACGAACACCTGGTCCCACGGCAGGCGGTCGGCGAGGATCAGCGACAGCGAGCCGGGCACCAGCCCGGCAATGCGGTAGGCATTGACGTGGATGGCGTTGCCGAGACCGAGCTCGTGGTCGGGCAGGATCTCGCGCCGGAACGCATCGAGCGCGATGTCCTGGGTCGCCGACAGAAAGGCCAGCACCGCGGTCAGGCCGACCACCAGCGCGAGATGCTCGACCGGCGAGAGCTGCCCGAGCCATGCGATCGACGCGACGAGCCCCAGCTGTGACACGAACATCCAGCTGCGCCGCCGCCCGAGCCACGGCAGGATGCCGTAGCGGTCGAGCAGCGGCGCCCACAGGAACTTCCACGTGTACGGAAACTGTATCAGCGCGAAAGCGCCGATCGCGCGCAGCGACAGGCCCTCGGTCTTCAGCCAGGCCGGGATGAGATTGAGCAGCAGGTAGAGCGGCAGGCCGGACGCGAAACCGGTGAAGATGCAGATCAGCATGCGCCGGTTCAGCAGCGCCTGCAGCCACGCGGGACAGCGGGAAAAGGGCACGGAGGCGGGACCAGGGAGAATTGCCGTGCCGCGATTATCCCAGATTGGCCCGCTCGGCACAGCGCTGCGCGCGCGGCGTGCGGCGGCAGCGCCGCGCCGGTCCCTGCCGTGCGGCGGCCGTGGCAGCGCGATCGCGTGCTACGGCCCTCGCGCGACCATCATGCACTGCAGCGATACGGTCGCGTACGGGCTTGCCTGCCGGCGCGCCGAGGCCGACAATGCAGACGATCATGAAACCATAACCACAGTGAGGAAATCGTCATGAGCCACAGCGTCACGGTATCGTTCGGGCCCGAGCGCGAGTACGAGATCATGCTGCACGACAGCGATGTCGCCGCGACCGGCAAGGACCAGGCGCGCGCCTGGCTGTCGCGCGAATTCGAGGCCCTCGAGTGCTCGCCGACCAACCCGATGGGCAAGGTGCTCGTGCTCGACATGATCCTGAACGTCGCCAAGTATGCCGGCGAGGAGCGCTTCAGGGACGGCGGCGACTGGTCGCGCGGCTATGCCTCGGCCGTGGCGGGGGCGCTGCAGCGTCCCGCGGTCAAGGTCGACGTGGCCAACTTCGTCGTGCGCTGACGCACGCCCCGCCGGCCGGCGACGGGCCGTGGCGCTGCGCCCGCCGGGCCCGCCGATCGACCGGTACGCGCCGGGCGGGGCCGTTCAGCCCTGCCGGCCGAGGCGGTACACCGCCACGCTGGCGAGGAAGTTCGGCTCGTCGTGGACCAGCCGGCCCTCGTCGAAGGCGAGCCGCTCGCGCACGGCGATGCCGTTCAGCTCGCACACCGCTTCGAAGTCGGCAATCGTGAAGAAGCGGACGTTGGGCGTGTTGAACCACTGGTGCGGCAGCGACTCGGACACCGGCATGCGCCCGTTGAGGATGCTCTGGCGATGGCGCCAGTAGCCGAAGTTCGGAAAGCTCACCACTGCCTCGCGCGCCACGCGCAGCATTTCGGCCAGGATCCCCTGCGTGTTGTGGATCGCCTGCAGCGACAGGCTCATGATCACGTGGTCGAAGAAGCCGTCCTCGAAGCCGGCGAGCCCCTTCTCGAGATCGACCTGGATCACGTTGATGCCGTTGGCGAGGCAGGCGACGATGTTGTCGGGATCGATCTCGACCCCGTAGCCCTGCACGTCGCGCACCTCCATCAGGTGCCGCAGCAGGCTGCCGTCGCCGCAGCCCAGGTCGAGCACCTTCTCGCCCGGAGCGATCCATTCGGTGATGACGTCGAAATCGTAACGGTAACCCATGTTCACACCTCGATGCGGTCGAAGTAGCTGCGCAGCACCGCGTGGTAGTGCGTCTCGTCGAGCAGGAACGCGTCGTGGCCGGCCGGGCTGTCGATTTCGGCGTAGCTGACGTTGCGGCGGTTGTGCAGCAGCGCGTAGACGATCTCGCGGCTGCGCGCCGGCGAGAAGCGCCAGTCGGTCGAGAACGACACGACC
>DAOMOP010000033.1:0-3887 GCA_035444405.1 Rhodocyclaceae bacterium | reverse complement strand
GCGGCGAGGTTGCCGCCGTACTCGAAAGCCGGATCGAAGTAATCGAGCGCCTTGGTGATCAGCAGATAGGTGTTGGCGTCGAAGAAGCGTGCGAACTTGTCGCCCTGGTAGCGCAGGTAGGACTCGATCTCGAACTCGACGTCGAAGTTGTACATCGCCTTGCCGTGGCGCAGGTTGCGCCCGAATTTCTCGGCCAGCGTGTCGTCGGACAGATAGGTGATGTGGCCGAGCATGCGCGCGAGCTTGAGGCCGCGGGCCGGCACCACGCCGTGCTCGTAGTAGTGGCCGCCGTGAAAATCCGGGTCGGTCAGGATGGCCTGGCGTGCGACCTCGTTGAACGCGATGTTCTGGGCCGTCAGCTTCGGCGCGGCGGCGACCGCCAGCGCGTTGGCGACGCGCTCGGGGTATTGCATCGACCACGAGATTGCCTGCATGCCGCCGAGACTGCCGCCGACGATCGCCGCGAAGCGCTCGATGCCGAGGCGGTCGGCCAGGCGTGCCTGGGTGGTGACCCAGTCTTCGACCGTGACGAACGGGAAGTCGGCTCCCCAATGGCGCCCGGTGGCCGGGTTGATCGAGCTCGGGCCGGTCGAGCCGTGGCAGCCGCCGAGGTTGTTCACGCCGATCACGAAGAACTTGCGCGTGTCGAGCGGCTTGCCCGGGCCGACGAGGTTGTCCCACCAGCCGACGCTGGCCGAATCGTCGGCGTAGTGGCCGGCGACGTGGTGCGAGCCCGACAGCGCGTGGCACACCAGCACGGCGTTGCTGCGTGCGGCGTTGAGCTCGCCATAGGTTTCGTACACGAGCTCGTACTCGGGCAGCATGCCACCGCTTCTGAGCTGCAGCGCTTCGGTGAAGCGCGCGCGCTGCGGCGTCGCGACACCGACGGATTGGGGCTGGATCATGATGTCTGTCTGTAAACGAGAAAACCCGGCCGGCTCGAAAACGCGGACGGGTCTGCCCTCGCTTTAGCCGTATTTATTGAGCGCTCGCAAGCTGTGGTTCAAATCAGCGCTATCGGGGGTGAAATTAGCCTGTGGCCGCACAAATGTCAAACCGCAGGGGCCATCGATGGGCGGCTGGTGCCGCGCCGTGCGCACGCGAGGCCTCGGGCGCCGCCCGACGCGCGGGCATCAGCCAGCCAGTTTCTGCACCGCCTCGAGCACCTTGGCCTGCTCGTCCATCTTGAGGATGCGCTGCACGCGCGGCGTGAGCTCGGCCACGTTGGCGCGCAGCACCTGCTGCTTGATCTCGAGGATGCTCGCCGGGTGCATCGAAAACTGGCGCAGGCCCATGCCGAGCAGCAGCAGCGTGTAGGTCGGGTCGCCCGCCATCTCGCCGCACACCGACACCGGCAGGCCGTGGCGCCGGCCGGTGCGGATCGTGTCGGCGATCAGCCGCAGCACGGCCGGGTGCAACGGATCGTACAAATGCACGACGGCCTCGTCGGAACGGTCGATCGCGAGCGTGTATTGGATCAGATCGTTGGTGCCGATCGACAGAAAGCCCACCCGGCGCACGAACATGCCCAGCGCGAGGGCGGCGGCCGGCACCTCGATCATCGCGCCGATCTCGACCCCTTCGTCGAACTTGACGTGCTGCGCGCGCAGCTCGGCCTTGGCCTTGTCGACCAGCCGCAGCGTCTGCTCGACCTCCTTCGCGTGCGCGAGCATCGGGATCATGATCCGGAGCTTGCCATGCACGGAGGCGCGCAGCAGCGCGCGCAGCTGCGTCAGAAACATCTGCGGCTCGGCAAGCGAGTAGCGGATCGCGCGCAGGCCCAGCGCCGGGTTCGGCTCGAAGCGCGTGCCGGCGTTGCTGAGCGCCTTGTCGGCGCCGACGTCGAAGGTGCGGATCGTCACCGGCTTGCCCGGCAGCGCCTTGAGCACCGCGCGGTAGGCCTCGTACTGTTCGTCCTCGTCGGGCAGTGTGTCGCGGCCGATGAACAGGAACTCGGTGCGGTACAGGCCGACGCCGTCGGCATTGACGGCGCGGATGTGGCCGATGTCCTTGGGCCCCTCGATGTTGGCGAGCAGCTGCACCGCCTCGCCGTCGAGCGTGGTCGCGACGCGATCCTTGAGGCGGTTGAGCTTGGAGCGCTCGAGCTCGAGCTCGGTGCGCCGCAGCCGGTATTCCTCGACGATCTGCTGGTCGGGCGCGACGATGACGACGCCGCGCGTGCCGTCGATGATCAGCAGCTCGTCGTCCTCGATCAGGTGGCGGATGTGGTGCAGGCCGACCACCGCCGGGATCGACAGGCTGCGCGCGACGATCGCGGTATGGCTGGTCGGGCCGCCGACGTCGGTGACGAAGCCGGCGATGTTGTGGTCGCGAAAACCGATCGTGTCCGACGGCGACAGGTCGTGCGCGACGACGATGGTGCCCAGCCCGTCGCGGCGCTTGGGCGGCAGGTGGCCGGGATGGCCGAGCAGCACCTTGACGAGGCGCTCGACCACCTGCACGACGTCGGCCTTGCGCTCGCGCAGGTACGGGTCCTCGATCTGCTCGAACTGCTCGACCAGATGCTCCATCTGCTGCACCAGCGCCCACTCGGCGTTGCAGCGGCGCTCCTCGACCAGCGTGCGGGCCGCATCGACCAGCATCGGGTCGGCGAGCATCATGACCTGCAGGTCGACGAAGGCGCCGACCTCGCTGTGCGTGTGGCCGGCGGTCGCGGCGGCCTTCAGGCCGACCAGCTCGCCCTGCACGGTGGCCACCGCCTCGTCCAGGCGCTCGACCTCCTCGGCGATGTGCCGCTCGGCGACGTGGTAGTGATTGACCTCGAGCAGCGCGTGCGAGACGAGGTGCGCGTGGCCGATCGCGATACCCTGGGAGACCGGCAGTCCGTGGATTGTGAACGGCATGGCGCCTCACTCCTCTTCGCCGAAGCGGTCGGCGATCAGCTCGATCAGCGCGTCGAGCGCCGCATCGGCATCCGGCCCTTCGGTGTCGATCGCAATTTTCGCACCGCGTGCGGCCGCCAGCATCATCACCCCCATGATGCTCTTGGCGTTGACGCGCCGGCCGTTGCGCTCGAGCCAGATCTGCGAATCGAAGCCGCTGGCGGTCTGCGTGAGCTTTGCCGAGGCGCGCGCGTGCAGCCCCAGCTTGTTGATGATTTCGACTTCGGCTCGTGGCATTCGCGCCTCACTTCATGTGCAGCACGCCGTCGCACGCGCCGGTGACCGCGCGCTGTACGAGTGTATCGAGATCCTTCTCGCGGTAGGTCAGCACGCGCAGCAGCATCGGCAGGTTCACGCCGGCGATGCCTTCGATGCGGCCCGGCGCGAGCAGCTTCGCCGCGACGTTGGCCGGCGTCGCGCCGTAGATGTCGGTCAGGATCACGGCCCCCTGGCCGCTGTCGGTCCACTCCAGCATCTGACGCGCGATCGGCAGCAGATCGAGCGGATCGTCCTGCGGCGACACGCCCAGCTGCACCAGCTGCGCCGGCCGCTTGTTGAGCACGTGGCTGACACACTGGATCAGCGACTCGCCGAGCGTGCCGTGGGTAATCAGGAATATGCCGATCATGTTGGCTGCCTGTCTCGATGCCGCCATTCTAGCCGAGGCCGGCGAGTGGCCGGCGAAGGCGCAGAAGGCGGGCGGTGCCGGCTGGCGTGCACCACCCGCGGGCGGATCAGGCGAGGCCCTGGCTGGCGAGGTACTCTTCGTAGCTGCCGCGGTAGTCGACGAGGGTGCCGTCGAGCTTGATCTCGACGATGCGGCTCGCCAGCGACGACACGAACTCGCGGTCGTGCGAGATGAACACCAGCGTGCCGGTGTATTTCTCGAGCGCGGTGTTGAGCGACTCGATCGACTCCATGTCGAGGTGATTGGTCGGCTCGTCCATCAGCAGCACGTTGGGGCGCGACAGCATCAGCTTGCCG
>DAOMOP010000032.1:0-29311 GCA_035444405.1 Rhodocyclaceae bacterium | reverse complement strand
GGTGATCGGTTACAGCTACTGGTCGAGCGGGGACGAATGGCACTTCGACGGTCCGGACGGACGGGTCAGCGTGAGAACCGATCCGTGCATCCATACCAACAGCGGCGACACCTGCCGCGCCGCCGCGCTCGCGCACCAGGGCGTGATCCTGCAGCCGAGCTTTCTGGTCGGGCCCGATCTCGCCGCCGGCGCGCTCGTCGAGCTGATGCCCGCGTACCGCTCGATCGAGCTGGGCATTTACGCGATCTATCCCACCCGCAAGCATGTCGCACCCAAGGTGCGTGCGCTGCTCGACTTTCTCGCCGAGCGGCTCGCCGCGATGCGGTTGGCGTAATGACCTGCCGCCTGCCGCGCCGCGTCGCCGTCGTGGCCGTGCATCGCACGATCGATTGTTGCACCAGACGGGATGGTGAATGCCGCCAGCAGCCGTTTATCGACTGATTCGTATCCGTTAGAGTGGTTGTATCGGGGAGCGAGGGCTCCCGAACGGATACGGAGGATGGGACATGCTTGTAAACGGACGATGGGCGGATAAGTGGCAACCGGTGCAGGCCAGCGACGACGACGGACGCTTCATCCGGCAGCGCTCCGGCTTTCGCGATCGGATCGGCGTCGACAGCGAACGCGGCTTCGTCGCCGAGCCCGGCCGTTATCGGCTTTACGTCGCCTATATCTGCCCGTGGGCGAGTCGGACGCTGATCGCGCTGCGCCTGAAGCGGCTCGAGCGCGTGATCGGCGTCACCGTGGTCGATCCGCGCCTGGGCGACCAGGGCTGGCAATTCACCGGCGAGTACGACAGCGACGTCGACACTACGAACGGCGCGACCCACCTGCACGAGCTCTATACGTGCGCCGACCCGACCTATAGCGGCCGCGCCACCGTGCCGGTGCTGTGGGACACGGTGACGCGCACGATCGTCAATAACGAGTCGGCCGACATCCTCCGGATTCTCGATCGCGATTTCGCCGCGTTCGCCGACAACACCGTCGAGCTCCGACCGGCGGCCCTCGAGGCCGAGATCGGGCGGGTGAATGAGCGCCTATACACCGACTTCAACAACGGCGTCTATCAGGCGGGATTTGCCGGCAGTCAGAAAGCCTACGACGAAGCCGTGGAGAAGGTCTTCGCGACGCTCGACTGGATGGAGGAGCGGCTCGCGCAGTCGCGCTGGCTGGCCGGAGAGCGGCTGACCGAAACCGACATCCGCGCTTTCGTGACGCTGATCCGCTTCGAGCTGGCGTACTACAGCCTGTTCAAGTGCAACCTGCGGGCGCTGTCGGCCTATCCCGCGGTGCTGGCCTACCTTCGGCGACTGCTCGCGATCCCGGCCTTTGCGGCCAGCGTGCGGCCCGATCACATCAAGACCGGCTACTACTCGATCAGCGCGCTCAATCCGAGCGGCATCGTACCGGCCGGGCCACGGCTCGACTATGTTGAGGACGCGCTGGCGCAGGCCGCGTAATCCGGGGCGGGATGGTTCGCCGCTGGCCGTCTTGTCTTGTTGTCCTCCTCATGCCAGCTGCCGCTACTCCCCCCGCGCCCACGGCAACGCCGCCTTCAGCAGCCGCTCAACGGCTGTGACGGATCGGCACAATAGAGCCACCGATTCATCCGGAGGTGCTCGGCGCGCTCGTGCCCCGGCCCGATGCCCCTTCCGGCAAGGCCGTCCAGCGTAGCCAGTGACCGCAGGCCGAGCGCACCCCGCGCAGGCTGTGATGCCATGGCCCGTCGATGCACACACCGCGCACTGCGGCCGAGGCGACCTCGACCGTGTCCGGTTCGTTACCCGGTCGCCGCCGGCCATGCGCCTCACAAGGACCACCCCCGGAAGCAGGCCTCAGCCAGGAATTACCGTCGATCATCAAGCCGATGCAGGGAGTATGCCGCCCGAAAGCTCGATGGCGCAGCTTCGGTTCGCGCCCCAACCCCCACAACCGAGCGGAACTCGAGTTCAGTGGTCCTCCGAACCGGAACGATCGCACTATCGCCCAGGCGGATGCTGCCCCCCGGTCAGGACGAGCTGACCATCCTTGACAGGAATGCGCGGACCAGGCTCGTAATCCATCCGCACGCGTCCGAGCTGGTTGCCAAGTCGATATTCGACGTCATAGCCGACCACCTTCTCGCTGGTGTCGTTCACCGTTGTGCACCGTGTCTCTGTGGTGTGGTATGTGTTGCTGGCCTGCATGTTCTCTTGAACTTTCTTGCCCGCATAACCACCGGCGGCTGCTCCGGCGACAGTCGCGACCTTCTTGCCGCTGCCGCCTCCGACCTGATTACCCAGTAGGCCGCCTGCCAGCGCGCCAATCACCGTACCGGCAATCTGGTGTTGATCCTTGACCGGGCTTCGATGAGTTACGACAACGTCCTTGCAGACTTCGCGCGGCGTGCTGATCGTTTCCGTGAGGGGCTGTACGACAAGTACGTCGGCGTATTTCGGCCCAAAGTCGACCAGGCTGTAGGTCGCAACGGCACCGCCTGCGGTAACCCCAAGCGCTCCCAGCGTCACGCCCAGCAGCATTGATTTGTCCATAGGCTCCTCATCGTCCAAGTGATCACCCGCAGCAAGGGCGCGGAAGCGGATTGTACCTTCGTGTCATCGGACGGCTGCACGATGGAAACAAAGAGATACCCAATGCGTTCGACATGCGAGGAGCGACGATGCCGGGTGCTGCGATGGATTGTGTAGCCGAACCCTGAACGGGATTTTTAGGGTGCAGCCATCGGATCGGTGGGGAGACGAACAGACCAGATGCCGTCAGTCGCCAGCCTGCAATCGCAGGCGCTCGAACGACCGCTGAACACCGAATTCAGCCGTCGGCTCGTTTTGGCGATGGTGGCAGCGGGTGGGCAACGCCGCCCCGAGACCTCCGAGCCTGGAGACGGTGGATACGATCGCGCGGGCTTGCAGGCCGAGGCGAAGCCGGGTATAGTTCGCCCCCGTTGGCCGCCGCGATGCCAGCGGCACAGCGAGGCGGCAGCGGGGCTTGCATGTTGGCCCCGCCGCAGCAGACAGAACACGATGCGGGAATAGCTCAGTTGGTAGAGCGCAACCTTGCCAAGGTTGAGGTCGCGAGTTCGAGACTCGTTTCCCGCTCCAGTTGCACTGCTACGGAATTCCACTGAATTCCGTAAGCTATTGAAAAAAGGGACTTCGGTCCCTTTTTTCATTCCAGCGGCTTCCGCCCGGCGCCGCTTCCAGGCGCGGCTTGGCCGCACACCTTGCTTTGCATCGGTCTGGCCGCGGCATGTAGGAAAGCCTCGATGTCACCTCGAGGGCAGTGGCAATTCCCGTGGGCTTTCGACGAGAAGGCAGGCTTTGCCGGTGCGCCTGCAATGATCGCGTACGCGCCAGTATGCATTCTGGCTGATGCATCCGGCCTGGCAGATGACCAGGTCGGCCGCCCTCATGCTCTGCTCGATGCGCGTGGGATCATCCAGGTCATCGGCCGGGTCATGGGCGAAGCGGCCACCGGCCATTTCGACCAGCTTCATCACGAACCTGGCTGCCGACTCGTCGCGCCCGATGCACAGGACCGTGCGGTTGTCGAGATGACTCAGCACCGTTGCCTGCTCGAGCTTCACCGGGCGCTCGTCGTCGGGCCGGTGCCAGCGGGCATGGCGCTCGCGCAGCAGCTCCTGAGTGCGTGCCATCAAGGTGTTGACCTTTCTGGCAAGCGCCAGCCGGCTGGGCAGCCCCGGCATGGCCTTCTCGATCTCGGCCTGATCGGCCCGAAGAAAAGCGATCTGCGTATCACGACGAATGACTTCCGCCCGCAGGCGCATGACGTGTGCCCGCAGCGTCTCGATCTCGGCAGCCTGACGGGCGATCACGTCGCTGCAGCGGGTCTGCGCTTCGCCGTGGCTGGCGACGAGGATCCGGTGTTCGTCGGCCAGGCGATCGAAGTCGCAATCGGTGATGGTGCGGGTTTCCGCCTTGATGTTCATCGATGTTCTCCTCGTACGGATGCGGAGATGAGAGCTTGGCGAGAAGGCTGCGGGTTTCGGAGCGGAGGCGGCGGCGTTCCAGCCGGATCTTGCATGACGGCGCTGCGTGCCTTTCAGCGGTGATTCCGTGGTTCGAGCCGCTCGAGCAGGTGACGCAGTATCGCCTGCGCTTCATCGCCGGCGTGATCGTTGTCGCACGCCATGTGGTCGATCAGGAGGCGGGCGCGATGACCCGCGCGGGGGCAGCCGGTCTGTGCGAGCTGGCCGAGGTGAGCGAGCGCAGCATGCATCAGATCGAGTCGTGTCGGAGAGGTGTCGAGGTGCATCGGTAAAACTCCTCGGGTCGGTCCGGTGCGTGTGGAAAGGGCGCTGTCCGTGCCCTGCAGCACGCAATTTCAGTGGCGGATGGTTGGGCCGGAGGAGGCGTGGGCGAATGTCGCGCGACGCTCGCCGGTGCCCTCATCGATCATGCTGCGCCATTGTGCGTGAGCCTGTGCCATGACCCGGCCGAATGCCGGGGGCAGGTCGGGATGGTGCTGCAGAAAAAAGAGATTGGAGACGATCTTCTTGGCGAGAAGCGGATGTATGTCGCACGGACCTGCGTGCGTCTGCCCGCGAGCCGGGTCGGCGTAGCGCGTCATCAATGCGACGGTGGCCGCGATCATGCCCAGGGGGCAGGGGGTTTGGGGTGTGTCGGTATCCATTTCCATGCTCGGACTCCTCGATTTAAATTGCATGCGGCCTCGCGATCGCGGACATGCCAGCCAGGATATCGACAATGAGAAGCGTTCGCAACAAATTTTTGACTCTGTGTTCGCGCGGCGACTCTGTGCAGGATGAGGCGCCCGGAAGCGCTCGTTCTTCCGTGCGCACCAAGGACCGGTGACTACGGCTCGGTCACCTCAGGTGCTTCATCGCCCATGTACGCAGAACCCTTTGGGAACGTCATCCCGGCCGGGGCCGTCGGATAGAATTTCGGGTGAGTGGAGGAGGCCCCAGCCTGGAAGTATCGGGCCTCCCTGATTGGGGCTTACGATGCAAACCGACCGCGAACTGCCGTTTCGACTCCCCGATGATGCGGTCGTGGCGGATTACGGCGACGGGGGCTTGTACGGCCTGGTCGGCGCGATCGGGGCCTTTCTCGACGGGGAGATGTGGACTTTCCCGGCGAGCGGCTCCGTCGTACAGCCCGTCCGGTCCACCGCTCGGGTACTGGTCTTCGTGCTCGTCGACGGGCTGGGCGATGCCTTTCTGCAGCGTCACGGCCGGGGCAGCCGGCTGCTCGCGAACCGCGTGCGGCGCATCACGTCGGTCTTCCCGTCCACGACGGCGAGTGCCGTGACGACGGTGCTGACCGGCATTGCGCCGGCCGAACACGGCCTGACCGGCTGGTTCATCCGGGATCACCGTTTCGGCGGCATCATCGCGCCGCTGCCACTGACACTGCGTACGGGTGGCGTGGTCGATGTGGGGGATGTCGAACGGCTCTTTCCCTACCGCACGCTGTTCATCGAGCGCCGGCGTCCGGCGATCATGGTTTCACCGCGCCACATCGCGAGGTCCGCGTATTCGCAACGCCACTGTCGCGGTGCCCGCATCCGTGCCTACGAGGGTCTGGACGGCATGGTCGATGCCGTCGCGGCCGCTGCTGCGGCGCTGTCCGCGAGCGGCGGCGGCTACGTGCATGCCTACTATCCGGACTTCGACGCGCTCAGCCACGACTGCGGTTGCGAGTCCGGCGCGGTCGTCGAAGAGTTCTGGCGTATCGACGCCGCGATGGGGCGCCTGGCCGAGCGCCTTGCGCCGCTCGAGGCGGAGATGCTGATCAGTGCCGACCATGGTTTCATCGACTCGCCCGAGACGCGACTGATCGATCTCGACGAGCATCCCGACGCGGTCGCGATGCTGAACGGTCCGCTGTTCGGTGAGCGCCGCGCGGCGTTCGCCGATGTTCGCGACGGGGCCGAGGCGGAATTTGCGGCCTTCGCCGGCGAGGTGCTGGCCGGCAAGGCCGTGCTCGTGCGCTCGGCCGACCTGCTTGCGCGCGGCTTCTTCGGTCCGGCGCCGTATCATCGGCGCATCGGCGAGCGTGTCGGCACGCACACCCTGCTGATGCAGCCCGGCTGGACGATTCGGGATCGGCTTCCCGGCGAGAAGGTGCCCCGCATGATCGGGGTGCATGGCGGATTGTCGCCGCAGGAGATGTGGATTCCGCTGATCCGCATGCAGGCGTAGTCGTCCGCGCCCGCTGTTTCGGCATGCGGCCGCCGCATGATCAACGTGTGCGCGAGCAGCGCAGACAGCCTGCGAGCCTGCCAAGCTGATGGATTCATTGCTCAGGACGTCCGACGTCCCGCGTGCCAGGGGGTAGGACGGTACGCGCTGCGCGCCCGACTAATGCAGCTCGCTGTCGTCGGGTGGGACCGGCAGGACCAGGATGCCTTCCTCGAGCAGCTCGCCGATGTCCTCACCCGATGCCTTGCCCTTGATGTTGCGCGCTTGCTGCTCGCCGTAGTGGATGCGGCGGGCCTCCTCGACGAAGCGCTCGCCGACGTCCTCGGATTCGCGCGCCGCACGTCGCAGCACCGCGATGAGGGCGGCAGCGGCTTCGGGCGGGAGCCCGGCGTCGGCGGGCGTGCGCGCCGGCGTCCGTGCGGGGACGGGTGCGGCACCGGTATTCACGTACGGGGCGGTGGGGCGGCGCGAGATCGTCGACGATCCGCACACCGGACACGAAACCATCCCTCGAGCGCATTGCGCATCGAACGCCTCGGCCGAGGCGAACCAGCCTTCGAAAAGGTGCTCGTTGTCGCAGCACAGGTTCAGGACGATCAAGGTGGCTTTTCCGCAGCAGTTCGAGGATTTGAGCGGCAACTTCACGATTGGTGCCGAGGGCGGGACTCGAACCCGCAAGGCTGGCGCCGGCGGATTTTAAGTCCGCTGTGTTTACCAGTTTCACCACCCCGGCATGAGCCCGAGCAACTCTCGAGACCGCGCATTCTAACCCGCACCGGGTAGGCTGCACAGCGCCGTTGCCTGTAGTGCGATAGAGGCGCCGGTGCGGGTCTCGCACCGGATTCGAGGCGCCGCGGCCGGGGCCAGCCGGGTGCGCCTTGTTCGGCCATCGCTCAGGGCTTGCGCGGCTTCGGTCTTGCTGCGAAGCCGGTCTTGTGCCGTTCGGCCGACGGCGCGCCGACGCGATCGTCGCGAGCCGGGCGACGCGGCTTGCCGGCATGCTTCGGCGCAGGTGCCGGGCGCGCGCGTGCGGCGTCGCGGCGCGCCTCGTCCGCATCGAGCAGGCGGATGTTGAGCGGACATTGGCGCACCCGCAGCTTGCGCAGCACCGCCAGGATTTCCTTTGGCAGCGCGCTCGGCAGCTCGACGGTCGAGTAGTCTTCGTACAGGTTGATCTGGCCGATGAAGCGGCTCTCGATGCCCGCCTCGTTCGCGATCGCCCCGACGATGTCCTTGGGCGACACCTGCTGGTTGCGGCCGACGTCGATGCGATAGCGCAGCAGCTTGCCTTCGGCATAGTCGCGGCGCCGTTCGAGGATGGTGTCGCGGTTGTCGCGTTGCGGGCGTTCGGGGCGCGGCTGGCCGAGCTCGGCGATGTCCGGGCCGCTCGCCGGCGGCAGCTGCAGCGGCCGCTCGCGCTGGGCGAGGAAGGCGAGCGCGGCGGCGATCTCGTGCAGTTCGCTGCCACCGGCCGCCTCGAGTTCGGCGACGACGTCGACGAAGAAGCCCAGATCCTCGGATTCGATGACCGCCTCGACCTGCTGGCGGAATAGTGCCACGCGGCGGTCGGCGACGGCCTCGCGCGAGGGCAGCGGCTGGGGCTCGATCTTCTGGCGCGTCGCGCGCTCGATCACCTTGAGCATGCGCACCTCGCGCGGCGTCACGAACAGGATCGCCGTGCCGGCGCGCCCCGCACGGCCGGTCCGGCCGATGCGATGGACATAGGCCTCGGTGTCGTACGGAATGTCGAAGTTGATCACGTGAGTGATGCGCGGCACGTCCAGGCCGCGCGCGGCAACATCGGTCGCGACGACGATGTCGAGCGTGCCGCGCTTCAGCTGCTCGACGACGCGCTCGCGCAGTTGCTGGGTCATGTCGCCGTTCAGTGCGGCGGCCGAGTAGCCGCGCGCCTCGAGCTTGTCGGCGAGCTCGACGGTCGCGGTCTTGGTACGCACGAAGATGATTGCCGCATCGAGGGTTTCCTCGATTTCGAGGATGCGGGTCAGCGCGTCGAGCTTGTGGGCGACGCCGACCTGGCAGAAGCGCTGGTGGATCGTCGCGACCGTTGTCGTCGCTGCCTTGATCTTGACTTCCTTCGGGTCGCGCAGGTAGCGGTGCGCGACGCGCCGGATCGGCTCCGGCATCGTCGCCGAGAACAGCGCGGTCTGGCGGCTCGCCGGCGCGTGCTGCAGGATCCATTCGACGTCGTCGATGAAGCCCATGCGCAGCATCTCGTCGGCCTCGTCGAGCACCAGGGCGGTCAGGCCTTCGAGGTTCAGGCTCTTGCGTTCGATGTGGTCCATCACCCGACCGGGCGTGCCGACCACGACATGCGCGCCGCGCTGCAGCTGGCGCAGCTGCACCACCATGCTCTGACCACCGTAGATCGGCAGCACGTGAAAACCCGGCAGCTGCTTCGCGTAGCGCATGAAGGCCTCGGCGACCTGGATCGCGAGCTCGCGGGTCGGCGTCAGCACCAGCACCTGCGGATTCTTGACCGCGAGGTCGAGGCGGCTCAGCAGCGGCAGCGCAAACGCCGCGGTCTTGCCGGTGCCCGTCTGCGCCTCGCCGAGCAGGTCGTGGCCTTCGAGCAGATGCGGGATGCAGGCAGCCTGGATCGGCGAGGGGGTTTCGTAGCCGACCTCGGCGAGGGCCTCGAGAATGGGCGCGCGCAGATCGAGTTGACTGAAGCTTTCGATTTGAGTGGTCATGTGCGGAAGGGGAAAGTTGCTGCGGCGGCGGGCCGTCGCAGATCGCGTTCGGCGGGCTGGGACGGTGCGGTCCGATGGCGTGCAAATCGGCATCCTACCGAATCGCGGGACCGATTGCTCGCCTGGATCGACTGTCGGTGCCGTTGCTGCAGTCACGATTTCGCATGGCAGTGGGTAACAGCAGCTTTACAGGGGGCAACTTTTTGGTTTTAAATTGTCTGACAAGTACCGTTTGCTGATTCCGCGGCGACGGTCTGCAGGAGCCAAGCGGTCATTCCTCCGCGGAGGGGCGTTGAGGAGCAGCGCGAGATGACACCCACGACTGTACGGCGACTCGGTCAGCTGGCGGCGGCAAGCGTGATTTTTGTCGCGATGCGGCGCCGAATTCGGTTGACCGCCAAATAGCGTCTGGATAACGGTTGCAGCATCGAGGAACCGACAAGAGTTCCCGTGCCGCCTAGATCCGATCGATCGAGAGGTGCAGGTGAGTCCAGTATCCAAAGGAAGTGTCAGCTGTGCGCACGCCGGGCGATCAGGTTTGTTGTCCGCGCGGGCCACGTGGCACGCCGCGTCTATCGCCGGCGCCGCTGCGTGCGTGCGTTGCTGCGTGTTCCGTCATTTCCGATCTTGACCGTATCCGAAGTGCGTTCCGCCGCGCGGGCGGGATGCGTCGGTGACCCCGTGCACTGGCGGCTTACCGGCCGCCTCGCACACCTTCGATGACCATCGAATGAACCAGGAGGAGGATGGGCAATGCATGACGATCAGAGACCCAAGAAGACTGCGCCTTCGGCAGGTGCAGGCTCGCCTGCTGAAGGTTCCGGCCGGATGTCCCGCCGCAAGTTTCTCGCCACGTCGACAGCAGGGGTGGCGGCGGCAGGTTTTCCGATGGTGTCGTTCGCGCAGACGACGACGCTCAATTTTCAGAGTACCTGGCCGGCGCGAGACATCTTTCACGAGTTCGCATCCGATTTCGTCAGGATTGTCAACGAGATGTCCGGCGGGCGCCTGCGCGTGAACCTGCTGCCTGCCGGAGCGGTCGTCGGAGCGCTGCAGATGCAGGATGCGGTGATCGCCGGGGCGCTCGATGGCGGGCACGGGGTGTGCGCCTACTGGTATGGCAAGCACAAGGCATATTCGCTGTTCGGGACGCCGCCACCATTCGGCTGGGACGCCCACCAGTTTCTCGCATGGCAGAAGTACGGCGGCGGCAACGAGCTCTACAACGAGTTGATGCACGACATTCTCAAGCTCGAGCTCGTGGGTTTTCTCACCGGCCCGATGCCGACCCAGGCGCTCGGCTGGTTCAAAAACCCGATCACGTCGGCCGACCAGCTCAAGGGCATGAAGTATCGTACGGTCGGCCTTGCCGCCGACCTGATGCGCGAGTTCGGTGCCGCCGTGACCATCATGGGCGGCGGCGACATCGTGCCGGCCATGGATCGCGGGCTGCTCGACGGCGCCGAATTCAACAATCCGTCCTCGGACCGCCTGCTCGGCTTTCCCGACGTCAGCAAGGTTTGGATGTTGCGCAGTTATCACCAGGATGCCGAGTCGTTCGAGATCATTTTCAACCGGCGCCGCTTCAACGCGCTGCCGGCCGAATTGCAGGCCATCATCAAGTATGCGACCGAGGCGGCCTCGTCGGACATGTACTGGAAGGCCATGCAGCGCTACCCGGCCGACCTCGAGAAGATGCGCAAGGAGCAGGGTGTGACGACCTACGTCACGCCCGACTCGATCCTCGAGGCGCAGCTGCAGGCCTGGGACGTGGTCATCAAGCGCGAGTCCGAGGCCGATCCGTTCTTCAAGAAGGTCATCGAATCGCAACGCACCTTCTGCGAGAAGACGGTCGCCTTCCATATCGAGGGCAGTGCACCGAAGGAGCCCGCCTACGAGCACTTCTTCGGACGCAAGCCGACCGCGGATTCGGCGCCGTTGCCGGCTTGAGTGGCCGATCCGGGCTGCAGTGACGTACTAGGTTGGGGAGTCGCTGCAGCCCGCCGTGGAGGCGGGAGCGGGACGGCCATGACGGTGGTGCCTGCTCCGTCGCAGATGTTCGCGCGTGGGTCGGGTTGCGCGCGCCGCACCGTTGCATAGCCTTGCTGTGCGCGGGGAGTGAATTAACGCCGGGGGGAGGCTGCATGCAGCGGTTCCTGTTCGCGATCGACCACATCAGCATCTGGGCCGGAAAGCTGTTTGCGTGGGCGGCCGTGCTGCTCACCGGCGTGGTGTGCTACGAGGTATTCATGCGCTATGCGATCGGCGCGCCGAGTGGCTGGGCCTATGACATGGGCTACATCCTGTACGGCGCGCTGTTCATGATGGCCGGGGCCTATGCACTGGCGACCCATTCGCACGTGCGCGCGGACGTCCTGTATCGGCTGTTGCCGGTGCGCGTGCAGGGTGGCATCGACGTGCTGTTGTATCTCGTCTTCTTCCTGCCCGCGGTTGCGGCGCTGATGTACGCGGGCTACCACTTTGCCGAAATGTCGTGGCGCATCGGCGAACGCAGCCCCTATAGCCCCATCGGCCCGCCCTTGTATCACTTCAAGGCGTTGATTCCGATCAGCGGCTTCTTCCTCGCGCTGCAGGGTATTGCCGAGCTGATTCGCAGCGCAATTGCACTGCGAACCGGCAAATGGCCGCCGCGCGTGCACGACGTGCGCGACATCGGCGACGAATTGATCGAGTCGACGCTGAGCGAGCAGGCGAACAAGGAGACCGTCAGATGAGCAATCCGGAACTCGGACTCCTGATGCTGACGATCTTCATCGTCACCATCCTGCTCGGCTTTCCGGTGGCGTTCACGTTGATCGCGCTTGCCCTCGGGTTCGGCTACTTTGCGATCGGTGACATCATCTTCTCGTTGCTCGTGCAGCGGGCCTACGGAGTGATGTCCAATGACGTGCTGATCGCCGTGCCGCTGTTCCTGTTCATGGGCTATCTGGTCGAGCGCGCCAACGTGCTCGACCGCCTGTTTCGCAGCCTGCAACTCGCCTTCGGTGCTGTGCCCGGGTCGCTCGCCGTCGCAAGCCTGATCACCTGTGCGCTGTTCGCAACGGCCACCGGCATCGTCGGCGCGGTCGTGACGCTGATGGGCCTGCTCGCGCTGCCCGCGATGCTCAGGGCCGGCTACGACCGCAAGCTCGCTTCCGGCGTGATCTGCGCGGGGGGCTGCCTGGGGATACTGATCCCGCCGAGCATCATGCTGATCCTGTACGGTGCGATGGCCGGCGTGTCGGTGGTGCGCCTTTACGCGGCCGCGCTGTTTCCCGGCATCCTGCTCGCTGGTCTCTACGTCCTGTACGTCGTCGGGCGTGCGCTTGTCAATCCGCGTCTCGCGCCGCAACTGTCGCCCGAGGAGCGCAATGTTCCGCTCGTCACTGTTTTCAAGGGCCTGCTGACCTCGTGCTTTCCGCTGGCCTTTCTGATCCTGTCGGTGCTCGGGGCAATCCTGTTCGGGCTCGCGACGCCGCACGAGGCGGCCGGCATCGGTGCGTTCGGCGCGATCCTGCTCGCGATTGCGTATCGCCAGTTCAGCTTCGCGCGCTTCAAGGAGTCGGTGTTCCTCACCGCGCGGACCTCGGCGATGGTGTGCTGGCTGTTCGTCGGCTCATGGATCTTCTCGTCGGTGTTCTCGCTGCTGGGCGGGCACGGGCTGATCGAGGAATGGCTGCTGGGGCTCAACATGACGCCACTGCAGTTCCTGATCCTGGCGCAGTTCGTGATCTTCCTGCTCGGCTGGCCGCTCGAATGGACCGAAATCATCATCATCTTTGTGCCGATCTTTCTGCCGCTGCTGCCGGCCTTCGGCATCGACCCGCTGTTTTTCGGCGTGCTGGTGGCGCTGAACATCCAGACCTCGTTCCTGACGCCGCCGATGGCGATGTCGGCCTATTACCTGAAAGGGGTCGCGCCGCAGTTGCAGCTCACGCAGATCTTCATGGGGATCATGCCGTTCCTGATGATGGTGTTCGTTGCGATGGTGTTGTTCTACACGTTTCCGGCGATCGGGTTGTGGCTGCCCGAGTATCTGTACCGGTGATGCGCTCGACTGCAGAGGCGCAGGACGGCCACGCTGCGGTCAGAATGCCGCGGTTACGATCCGGCTCAGCCCGGCGGCCGTGCAGCCGGGAAGCTGGCCGCGATCGCTGCACGGATGGCCTGCGCGTCTTGGGTTCCGGCGACCCTGTCGCGCAGGCTGCCATCCGGTCCGAACAGCAGCAGGGTCTCCGGCGCTGCCCCGTAGCGCGAGGCGAGCAGCGCGCCGTCGGCGGTCGCCTGGTCGGCCAGCCGGAACTGCACGCGCGGAGCGAACTCGCGCTCGACGGCGGTGAGCCGGTCGCGCAGCTGCCGCGACGTGCGGCTGCCATAGTCGTAGACCTGCACCACCGTCGGGCTGCCGTTGCCGATTACGGTGAGGTCGCGCAGTTCGGCGGCATGTCGCTGGTACCAGCCGATGCCGATGGCGCCGACCGGCACCAGCACGGCGAGCGCCAACGCGCCTCGCAGCAGCATGCGGCGGTCGCGCCGGCGTATCCGTTCGGCATGAGCTTCGTGGCTGTCGGTGGCGTGTCGCTGTTTCTTGTGAGGGTGCTTCATCGCGCTCCGTCAGGACGCTGCGGGAATGAAGGTCAAGGCAACGCCATTATTGCACCAGCGCTGGCCGGTCGGGGGCGGACCGTCGTTGAAGACATGCCCCTGATGCCCGCCGCAGCGTGCGCAGTGGTATTCGGTACGCGGAATGATCAGCTTGAAGTCGCGCTTCGTGCCCACCGCGCCGGCAATCGGCGCGTAGAAGCTCGGCCAGCCGGTGCCGCTGTCGTACTTGGTCTCGGACGTGAACAGGGGCAGGCCGCAACCGGCGCAGGCGTAAATGCCTTCGCGCTTTTCGTCGTTCAGCGGGCTGGTCCACGGGCGCTCGGTGCCTTCGCGGCGCAGCACCTCGTACTGCTCGGGGGTCAGGATGCGTCGCCATTCTTCGTCGGACTTCTCGATGCGCTCGATCGCTGCCGGCGTATCGGCTGCGGCCGCTTGGCGGTGCAGCAACGGCGCGGCCGCCATCCCGACGAGCCCGGACAGGAAATGACGCCTCTTCATGTTTCTACTCCTTGCCGCCGGCCTGCTCGCCCCAGAGCTCCTGCAGTCGCCGATCGCGGCCACAGCCGGCCCGGTAGAACTTGTAGCGGAACGGGTTCTTCAGATAGTAGTCCTGGTGATATTCCTCGGCGGCGTAGAACGTGGTTGCGGCGACGATTTCGGTCGCGATCGGCTGCTCGAACGGCTTCGTCGTCGCGAGCTCGGCCCGGGACTGTTCGGCGAGCGTACGCTGCGCGTCGTCGACGTAGAAAATCCCCGGGCGGTACTGGCTGCCGCGATCGCAGAACTGGCCGTTCGCGTCGGTCGGGTCGACGTTGACCCAGAAGACCTCGAGCAGCGTTTCGTAATCGACCTTGTCCGGATCGTACTCGATCTTCGCGGCCTCGGTGTGGCCGGTCGTGCCCGACGACACCTCGAGGTAAGTCGGATTTTCGGTCTGGCCGCCGATGTAGCCGGAGGTCGTCGACACGACGCCATCGAGCTTGTCGAACGGGGGCTCCATGCACCAGAAGCAGCCACCGGCGAAGATCGCCGTCGCCACCCGGCCGCCGTTAACCGTCTGGTCGGCCTCGGGCTGTGCGGCCATCACGCCCGTCGACAGACACAACAGTGCCGTCATACCGAACATGCGTGCGCGTGCAAGTATAGCCGTCATCGTCGTCGTCTCCGGTGCTTCCGTAGAGACTCGGACAAGAATGGCGTTGCGACGTTTCCGCCGGCGGCCGGGTGGCGGCACTCACGCCGTAAGCGCGCGCTCCGCTGCGTGCTCCGGTGAGGCGGGCGGCAGGACTGCCCGGTGCACGCGGTCGGCCCCATGTCTGCGCCAGAAGCGCAGGATGAGCGGTTTCGCGCTGAGCCCGTGCAGCACGATCGACAGGGTCACGACGATGAGCGTGAGGTGGATCAGCTCGAGCGCCATCTCTTCGGAGAGGCCCTGGTTGATCGCGTACATCACGTAGTACAGCGAACCGATCCCGCGTACGCCGAACCAGCCGATCATCGCGCGCATCGCGATCGGCGTGCGCGTCAGGTAGAGCCCCGCCAGTACGCTGACCGGGCGTGCGACGACGAACACGAACACCGCCAGTGCGAGCGCGCGCCAGCTCCATGAGTCGACGAACAGCATGCCGCCGAGCAGCAGCACCAGCGCGACTTCTGACAGCCGCTCCAGATGCTCCTTGTAGACCAGCGCGCCGATGCCGATCTGTGGCGTGTTCAGCGGTGCGGGAGGTGCCTCGCTGGGCGTCGGTGCGGGCGCGAGTCCGGCGAGCTTCAGTTCGGTCTGCCGCAGCGCCACCGCGGCGAAGAAGACCGCGAGGAATCCACCCGCCTCGAGTTGCGTGCTCAGACCGAACACCGCGCCGATCAACCCCAGGCCGAGAAAGTCGTCCGACCCTTTCCAGTCCGGCCGCTGGCGATGCAGTTGCGCCGCGACCCACGCGACTGCGACCCCGCTGGCGACACCGATGGCGATGCCACCGAGACCGGCCCACAGCACATCGACGACCAGCCACTCGGATCCGACGCTGCCGAGCTCGTGCAGACCCAGCAGACCCAGGCCCAGCATCGCGAACGGAAACGCCGTGCCGTCGTTCATGCCCGCCTCGCAGGTCAGGTTGAAGCGCAGGCGGTCGCGGTCGCCGGCGTGGCGCACCTGGATGTCGCTCGCGAGCACCGGATCGGTCGGCGCCAGGATCGCGCCGAGCAGCACGGCCAGGCCCAGCGGCAATGCCAGCGCGTAGTGCGCGAACGCCGCGATCAGCGCAACCGTGATCGCCATCGACAGAAAGGCCAGCAGAAAAGGCGTGCGCCAGCGCGCCCAGCTGATCGGCGCGGGCATCTTGATTCCGGCCGAGAACAGCGCAACAAGCACGGCGATCTCGGTCAGCACCTCCAGCAGTTCGGACTGCTTGAGCGGATTGAAGTGAAACAGGCCCAGCAGCGACGGACCCAGCAGCATGCCGACGGCAAGATAGACGATGGCGGGCGTGAGCGGCAGCCTGCGCATGAAGGGCGCAAGAAGGCCCATCGCGAGCATCATGCCGCCGACGAGCAGAAACCAGCCTGCAATTCCGATATCCATTTCGCAGCTCCCGTACGCTGGATCAGCGCAATATGCCTGGCGTATGTGGGCACGGTCATGCCGTCACACCGAGGCGTCGATGCATGTTCACACGGGAGGGCGTGGGCGTGCTGTATCAGGATTTATGCCGGAATCGGGTGCCGCGACGGGTCGGCCGTACTGGTGCGCAGCGGCGCGGCCGAAGCGCTGGCCGCCGCGAACGGACAGGGGATACGCCGCAGTCGCGTCGGTTCAGGCGCGCCGCGGGCAGTCGCCGGCAGCGGCCGGCCCGGGCGGAAGGTTTGCCGCGGGCGCTGTCGATTTGTAACGAGAGACGGTGCAGAGCGCGCTGCCGTGCGTTGCTACGGGCGCCGCGGCGGACGATTTGCCACGGTGCGCTCGCCGATGCGGATCGGCGGCGCGATCGGCTTCGGGGGCGTGCGCATTGCTTGGATCCGCTCGTCGTTCATCTCGTGACCGTCGTGCGTACTCATGCAGCTCACGATGCCGGTACGCTCAGTGCCGGTAGCCCCACAAGCCGGGCCAGTCCACATGCGCGAGACGCGCCGGTGCCTCCTCCACATAGGCGACGACGCGCAGCTCGCGTGCATTGAGCTGACGAGCCCGCGGCACTTCGAGCAGGCGACCGTGGGCGCTAACGATGGCCAGCGCCGCCTGAGGCTGCCACGCGCTCCTGCTCTCGCGGCGCGCGACGACGCCGACCTCGCCGTTCGACAGTCGCACCAGCGTGCCGGGTGGAAACGCACTCAGACGGCCGAGCATGAGTCGCACCAGGCTCTGGTCCAGGCGCTCCGCGTCGCGGCCGAACACATGCCGGCCCAGCCGGCGGGTATCGCGCGTCTGGTTCAGCAGCCACGCGCGGGGTGGCCGCGCGCGGCGTCCGCCGAGGCAGGCCGCCAGCGTGTCGGCGACATGCAGCATGCGCGCCAGCAGCGAGATTTCGGCGCGCCGCAGGCCGAGCGGGTAGCCGCTGCCGTCCAGCCGCTCGTGCGATTCGAGCACCGTCGTGATCCACTCGTCCGGCAGGCCGCCCAGCCGCTCGAGCAGGCGGGCGGCTTCGGCCGGATGGACGTGGATGTCGTCCTGCGTCGGGGCGTCCGGTTCGCCGACGAGGTCGAACATCTCGTCATGCAGGATCATGCTGCCCACATTCATCGTCAGCGCCGCGCCGATCAGGTTCAGCGTCGCCGGGCGCGAGCTCCCGTTGGCCGCGGCGAGCTCCGCGGCGAGCAGGGCGGCATGGACGGCGTGGTGCACGCTGGGCCGTGCGACACGTACCCGGCGCACATAGCCCAGGCAGGCGTCGGCATCCTGCGACCACAGGGCGAACAACCCCTCCGCCAGCTCGATGAGCCCCCGCGCGCTCGCGGGCTGCCGGAACTCGATTTTCTCGGCGAGCGCGGACAGGCGCGCGGCGAGCTTCTTCAGGTCGCCGACCGGGTCCGCGGCCGAGATCTGCTCCGCATGGCTGGCGAGGCAGAACACCCGGTTGCGGTGGCGGGACGACTCGACGTGAGGCGGAATCGGTGCGCCGGAGCGCAGCAGCAAGGTGCCCCGGGCATTGAAGAGATCGCACGGTGCGGTGGAGCCGAGGAGGCTTCGGGGCAGGGTGACGGGACGAAGAATCGAGTCGAGCATGGCGATCAACCTGTTGTGTGTGGCTGCGTGCTGCACGCGGCGGCCGGGCGACCCGGATGGGACGGCGCATGGGTGATGACGATGCCCGGCCTGCTGCGAAATTCATGCCAGCACAGCCGCGCGGTCCGCGTGCGCGGGCTCGGGAGTCTTTCGAGGCGCCTGCAGCGTCGCGAGGCGTCGGCATCGGAGCGCCGGCATCGGGGACGCTGAAGCGATTCGGCGGCGCGGTCGGGGCGCGGGCGCGGGGTGCGCCCGATCGTCGCTGTCGCGCACGGCCGATCGCGGGCGGCAGCCTGTTGCCGCGTGCTGCGGCAAGAATTACCGGCCGAAGGCGCGGGGTGTGGTGTCGCCGCTCAGCTCGCGCCCCGCGCACGCCACTCCTGCAGTGCGGCCAGTGCGTCGCCAAGGTCGCCGATCACCCGAACACCGGGCAGCTTGCCCGCCTTGCCCTGCACCGTGGCACCGCCCACCCATAGCGCCGTATCGCTGGGCAGGATCCCGCGCAGCGCGGTGATGCCTTCGACGGCCTGGCGCGCCGGATAGGCGGCACTGAAGGACAGCGCGACGACATCGAATTGCCCGGCGAGCGCGGCGGCAGCGATGTCGGGGACGGGCGTCTGCGTGCCGAGCGACACGCAGGCCGCGCCCTCGGGCACCAGCGTCGCCTCGGCCATCAACAGGCCGAGTGCGTGCTGCTCGTCGGGGAAGGTGGTGAGCAGGATGCGCGGCCGGCCGCCCGGCACAGCCTGCGTGCCGATCGCGCTGCGCAGCACGTTCTGCACCTGCTCCGTATACAGATGCTCCTCGGGCACGTCGATCTCGCCGCGCATCCATGCCTGCCCGATGCACTCGTTGAGCGGCGCGATGGTGTCGGCGACGAAGCGCTGCAGCCCCTGCTTGAGGAGCAGCTGGTGCAGCGCCGCGCGCAATTCGCTGCTGCGGTGCAGCCGCAGCAGTTGCAGCAGCGTCTGCTCTTGGGCGCCGCGCTGCGCATCGGCGCTCGTCGCGGCCTCGAGCAGTGCCGTCAGCTCGCCGGCGGAGCGCCCGATGACGTGCGATGGCCGCCGGCCCTGGTCGAGCAGGCGCCGCACGAGCCGCAGTTTCTCGACCTGATCGGGCGGATAGACGCGCTCGCCGTGCTCGTCGCGCTCGGGCGCAGGAAAACCGTAGCGCCGCTCCCATACCCGCAACGTGTCCTTGGGGATTCCGGTGTCGCGCTCGACGGCGGCGATGTTGAGCGGGGCGCCGGCGATCTTGTCCTCGTTTGGAAGGTTTTTCATTTTGTCCTGGACAAAGTGTTGACTTCTGCGTTCGTGGATTCTATCTTAGGCATACGTACTTCAATTGTCCAGGACAAAAGCCATGGTCCCGAAAACTGCTCAAAACGTTCTCAAGGCCCCTGCCGCATTGGCTGCGGCAAGCGTTCTCATTGTCGGCCTGGCGATCCATGCGGCACAGGTGCATGCGGCGGGAGCTGCCTCTCCGCCCGAAGTCTTGTCATCAGTTGTCCAGGACAAAATGGATTCGGTTCCCCTGGAGGTGCTGTTATTCGTGCACCGGCCCGGCGCCATGCCGGCCGGTGTTCCGGCATCCGACACCCGCGCCGAGCGGTGCCCGCTGCGCGGCAACGGCGATTGCGATCGGGAAACCGCATGAGCGCGCCGCGCCTGATTGGCCTGCGCGCCATCCGCTACGGAGCCCGGTGCGGCCGGCATCCGGTCTCGACACGGCCAGAAGGAGTCCGGCCATGAAGATGGGAGAGATCGAGCGTCTGGTGGGCGAGCGGCGCGGGCGCATCGCGGTGGTCGGTTCCGGCATCGCCGGGCTAGCGAGCGCGTGGCTGCTTTCTCGCCGCTTCGATGTCACGCTGTTCGAGGCCGACGAGCGGCTGGGCGGGCACAGCCACACCGTCGAGGTCGAGCTTGACGGCCTTCGCTACCCGGTCGACACCGGCTTCCTGGTGTTCAACCGGCGTACCTACCCGAATCTGTGCGCGCTGTTCGCCGTGCTGGGCGTCGAGGCGGTTGCGAGCGACATGTCCTTCGCGGTCAGCCTCGCCGAGCCCGAGCTCGAATGGGCCGGTTCGAACCTCGGCACCGTGTTCGCGCAGCGCCGCAATCTCGTGCGGCCCGCCTTCCACGGCATGCTGCGCGACATCCTGCGCTTCAATGCCGCCGCGACGCGCGTCGCGCGCGACGGCGGCGGGGCCGGTGCGCTCGCGCTCGGCGCCTATCTCGAGCGTGAGCGCTACGGCGCCGCGTTCCGCGACTGGTATCTGCTGCCGATGGCCGCGGCGATCTGGTCGTGTCCGACGCGCACGATGCTCGATTACCCGCTCGCGACCTTCGCGCGCTTCTGCGACAACCATGGCCTGCTGCAGCTCTTCGACCGGCCCCAGTGGCTGACCGTGCGCGGCGGTTCGCGCGATTACGTGCGGCGCATCGCCGCGGCCCTCGACGACGTGCGCCTGCACACGCCGGTGCTGCGTGCCGCGCGCGGAGCGGACTGCGTGTGGCTGCACACGCGCGACGGCGTGCAAGCGTTCGACCAGGTCATCTTCGCCTGTCATAGCGACCAGGCGCTGCGCATCCTCGGCGAGACCGCCACGCCGGCCGAGCGCGCCATCCTCGGCGCCGTGCGCTACCAGGACAACGTCGCGATGCTGCACACCGATGCGGCGCTGCTGCCGCGGCGACGCCAGGTGTGGTCGGCATGGAACTACCTCGGCGGGCAGGGCGGGGCGGACGGGTGCCCGGTGTCGGTCAGCTATCTGATCAACCGGTTGCAGCCTTTGCCTTTCGACACACCGGTGGTGCTGTCGCTGAATCCCTTCGTCGAGCCGGCGCGCGACAAGCTGCTGCAGACCTTTCACTATGCCCACCCGGTGTTCGACCAGGCGGCCATCGACGCGCAGGCGCACCTCGACCAGATCCAGGGCCGGCGTCGCTGCTGGTTCGCCGGCGCGTGGACCGGCTACGGCTTTCACGAAGACGGGCTCAGATCGGCGCTCGCCGTGGTCGAGGCGCACGGCGCCCCGGTGCCGTGGCGCGGCGCTGCGGCCGAGGCGGTGGCGGCATGAACGCGATCACGTTCGGCGCGAGCGAGACAAGTCGTGGTTCTGCGCAACGAGATCGGGTGGTGGCGGCATGAACCCGAACGCCTTCGACGCGAGGCTGGCCCCGACCGTCTGCTTCGGCGCGGTCGCGCACGAGCGCGGCGGCGAAGCGCTCAACCGCTTCGTCTATCCGCTCGCCTTCGTGCGCGTACCGCTGTCGGTGTGGGACGCACTGAGGGTGCCGCTCTTCGGCGTCGATCGCGCCGCGCCCTTCACGCTGCGTGCGGCCGACCACGGCCCGCGCGACGGCAGCGCGCTGCTGCCGTGGATCCGCGGCCTGCTCGATGTGCACGGACTTGGGGCCGCCTGTGACGGCGAGATCGTGCTGCAGACCCTGCCGCGCATGTTCGGCTACGTGTTCAACCCGGTGAGCTTCTGGTTCTGTCACGACCATGACGGGCGCCTGCGTGCGGTGCTCGCCGAAGTGAACAACACCTTCGGCGAGCGTCACAACTACCTCGTGCATCACCCCGACCTGCGCCCGATCGGCGACGACGACGTGCTGCGTGCGCGCAAGGTGTTCCACGTCTCGCCGTTCTTCCCGGTGCAGGGCGAATACCGCTTTCGCTTCGTCACGCGTGGCACCACGCACGCCGTGCACATCGACTACTGGGACGGCGGTGCGTGCCGGCTTGCCACGCGCATCGGCGGCCGTGCCGAGCCGCTGACGGGCGCCGCGCTGGCGCGCTGGCTTCTCCGCTTTCCGTTCATGACCGTGGGCGTCATTGCCCGCATCCACTGGCAGGCCCTGCGCCTGTGGCGCAAGCGCGTGCGCTTTCACCGCAAGCCCCTGCCGCCGCTCGAGGAAACCACACGATGAACGCTCTGGATTCGACCCTGGCGCACGAGCTGCCGTGCCCCGATGCGCGCCTGCTCGCCGCGCTGCCGCGGGCGACGCGGCTGGCGCTCGAGATCTTGCACGGCCTCGAAGGCGGTGCCCTGGCCGTGGGACTGCCCGACGGCACGCGCTTGCGCGCCGGCCACGGGCCGCTGGTCGCGCACTGGCGCATCCGCGATCACGCGGTCTTCGACATGATTCTCGCGCGCAGCGACATCGGTCTTGCGCAATCGTGGATGGACGGCGCCTGGGAGACCGACGATCTCACCGCGCTGCTGCGCCTTTTCGCCATCAACCGCGAGCGCCTCGGCCGCGCCTTGTACGGGCGCTGGTGGCGGCTGCTCGGCCATCGGCTCGCCCATGCGCTGCGCCCCAACACGCGCGGCGGCGCGCGCCGCAACATCGAAGCCCACTACGACCTCGGCAACGATTTCTACGCGCTGTGGCTGGACCCGACGATGACGTATTCGGCCGCCCTGTTCGCAGCGCCCGACGAGCCGCTGGAAGCGGCCCAGCGACGCAAGTACCGCAGCATCCTCGAGCGCCTCGATGCGCGTCCCGGCCAGACCCTCCTCGAGATCGGCTGCGGCTGGGGCGGCTTCGCCGCGGTCGCCGCCGACGAATTCGGTTGCCGCGTGCTGGGTGTCACGCTCTCGCCCGCGCAGCTCGAATGGGCGCGTGCGCGGGCCGTGCGCGAAGGCTGGGATGCGTTGGCGAGCTTCGAGCTGTGCGACTACCGCGACGTGCGCGGGCACTACGACCATATCGTCTCGATCGAGATGGTCGAGGCGGTCGGCGAGCGCTTCTGGCCGGCCTATTTCGGCCAGCTCGCGAGTCTGCTGCGCCCGCGCGGGCGCTGCGTGATCCAGTCGATCACGATCGACGACGCGCACTTCGCGCGCTATCGCCGCGGCACCGACTTCATCCAGCAGTATGTGTTTCCGGGCGGCATGCTGCCGTCCCCGCCGGTCGTGCATCGGCATGCACGGCGTGCCGGGCTCGCGGTCGCGGGCGAGCTCGCGTTCGGCGCCGACTACGCGCGTACGCTGCGCCGGTGGCACGACGCCTTCGACGCGCGCCTCGACGAGGTGCGTGCGCTCGGCTACTCCGAGCGTTTCTTGCGCATGTGGCGCTTCTATCTCGCGTACTGCGAGGCCGGCTTCGATGCCGGCGGGATCGATGTGCGCCACTTCGAGCTGCGCCACGCAGGGGCCGCGCGATGAACCCGCAGGGCACGCGCATCCGGTTCGTCGACCGCCGCCTGCACACGCTGGTGCGCTGGGCCTGCCGCTCGCCTTCGCGGCCCTGCCGATCTACGTCCACGTGCCCAAGCTCTATGCCGACAGCTACGGACTGCCGCTCGCTGCGGTGGGGGCGGCGCTGCTCGCCGTGCGTGTGCTCGACGGGCTCACCGATCCGCTGATCGGCTGGGCGACCGACCGCTGGGCGAGCCGCACGCACTGGATCGTCGCGGCCCTGCCGCTGCTGGTGGTCGGTGTGCCGGGCCTGCTCGCGCCGCCAGCGGGCGCCGGGCTCGCCTGGATGGCGGTCGCGCTGGCGCTGGTGACGCTGGCGTGGTCGGTCGCGTCGATCGCGTATCACGCCTGGGGGGCCGAGCTCGTTGCCGACACGCATGCGCGCACGCGCATCACCGCCAGCCGCGAAGGCTTCGGGCTGCTCGGCGTGGTGCTCGCCGCCGCCTTGCCGGGCCTGCTCGCCGAGGGTGAAGCCGAGGGGCTCGCCCGGCTGGCATGGCTCTTCGTGCCGCTGCTCGCCCTGTGCGCGGCGTGGACCCTGCTCGGGGCGCCGCACGCGCCGCGCCGCCCGGCGCGCGCGCGGCTGTGGACCGGGCTCGTCGCAGCGATCGCCCACCGGCCGTTCCGGCGGCTGTTGCTCGTGCTGGCCGCCAACGGCATTGCCGCCGCGGTGCCGTCGGTGACGGTGCTGTTCTTCGTCGCCGACGTGCTCGAAGCCGAGCGCGCCGCGGGACTCTTCCTGGTGCTGTACTTCGCCGCCGGTGCGGCCAGCCTGCCGCTGTGGGTGGCGCTGGCCGCGCGCTTCGGCAAGCGGCGCGCGTGGGCCGGCGCGATGGTGCTGGCGATGGCGGTGTTCGTATGGGCGTGGACGCTGGGCGCCGGCGATATGGTGGCCTTCGCGTTGATCTGCGTGCTCTCCGGCGCCGCGCTCGGTGCGGATCTCGCGCTGCCGCCGGCGATGCTGGCCGACCTGCTGTCGCGCCACGCGGGCGCCGGCGCCTCGCCCGCGGGCGCGTGGTTCGGCTGGTGGAACTTCGTCGCCAAGGCCAATCTCGCGCTCGCCGCCGGTCTCGCGCTGCCGCTGCTGGGCCTGTTCGGCTACGCGCCCGGCGCGCGCGAGGCCGAGCCGCTGGGCGCGCTCGTCGCCGTCTATGCGCTGCTGCCGGTGTTGCTCAAGGCGGTCGCACTCGCGCTGCTGCTCGCCTGGCGCCGCGAGCTCGAAACGGAGGGGGACACAAGATGAAGAGGTTGCTGATGGTGCTCGCAATGCTCGCCGGTCTGGGCGGCTGCGTCAGCGTGGACGTGAGCGAGTATGCAATGGAGAAGCCGATGCTGGACCTGCGCGAATACTTCGACGGCACGATCGACGCCCACGGCATCTTCCAGGACCGCCGGGGGCGCGTCGTGCGGCGCTTTCACGTGCTGATCGAGGCGAGCTGGCGGGGCGACACCGGCACGCTGGACGAGCACTTCACCTATTCGGACGGCAGCACGCAGCGCCGCGTGTGGACGCTGGTGCGCCAGCCCGACGGCCGCTATGTCGGCCGTGCCGACGATGTCGTCGGCGAGGCGCGCGGCGAGCTGGGCGGCAACGCGCTGCGCTGGCGCTACGTGCTCGCCCTGCCGGTCGGTGACAAGGTCTATCACGTCGATTTCGACGACTGGATGTATCTGATGGACGATCGCGTGATGCTCAACCGTTCGGTGATGAGCAAGTGGGGCATTCGCCTTGGCGAGGTCACGCTGTCCTTCCACAAGCGGCCGGCGCAGTGAGCCTGAACGCGCGCATCGCTGATTGGGCCGGACGGCGCGTCTGGCTGGTCGGCGCGTCGAGCGGCATCGGCGCCGCGCTGGCCGGGCAGTTGGCGGAGCGGGGCGCTCGACTGGCGTTGTCGGCGCGCAGCGCGGCACGGCTCGAAGCGTGCGCGGGCCAATGCATGGACGCTGGCGCAGCAGAGGCGCGCGCGGCGCCGATGGACGCGACGCATGCCGACGACTTCGCACGCGTGCGCGACGCGCTGCTCGCCGATTGGGGCGGCATCGACCTCGTCGTGCTCAACGCCGGCACCTACCGACCGCTGCGCGCGTGGGAGCTCACCCCGCAGGCGGTGCGCGAGACGCTGGATGTGAACCTGCTCGCCGTGATGGACGGCGTCGCGGCCGTCGTGCCGATGCTGCTCGCGCAGGCGGCCCGCGGCGAGCCGGCGGCGCTGATCATCGTCGGCAGCGTCGCCGGCTACGCCGGGCTGCCGCGCGCGGCGGCGTACGGGCCGTCGAAGGCGGCACTGATCAATCTCACGGAGTCGCTCTACCTCGATCTCGCCCCGCGCGGCGTGTCGGTGTTCCTGGTCAGTCCGGGGTTCGTTGCGACACCGCTCACCGCGCAGAACGATTTCCACATGCCCGCGCTGCAGACCCCGCAGCAGGCGGCCTCGGCGATCCTGCGCGGGCTGGCGGCGGGGCGTTTCGAGATCCACTTTCCGCGGCGCTTTTCGCTCGCCATGAAGCTGCTGCGCCTGCTGCCGTATCCGTTGTATTTCCGCCTCGTGCGGCGGGGGACGGGGCTGTGAGCAGCGACGACGGCGCCGGCCGCGACGGCGCACCACGCGACATGCCCGGTCGTCACATCGGCGACCGCCAGTCGGGCGGCCGGGGCGCTCTCGTACGCAATGCCGTCGGAGACGATCCGGTCGCACCGGATCGGCTCGATCTCGCGCTCGACCGTCTGGTCGATTTCTACCAGACGCTGCAGCCGGCAGCGCTGTGCCGGCTCGGCGAGCTCTATGCCCCCGGCGCGTTCTTCAAGGACCCCTTCAACGAGGTCACCGGCGTGCCGGCGATCGAACGCATCTTCCGCCACATGTTCGCGCAGGTCGCCGACCCGCGCTTCGTCGTCACGACGCGCCTGCGCGACGGTGGCCAGGCGATGCTCGCCTGGACCTTCGCCTTCGGCCACGAGCCGCGGCGCATCACCGTGCGCGGCGTCAGCCACCTGGTGTTCGACGCGCAGGGCAGGGTGGTGCGGCATCGCGACTACTGGGATCCCGCCGAGGAGCTGTACGCGCGGCTGCCGCTGATCGGGCCGCTGATGCGCTGGCTTCGGCGTCGGCTGGCGGCGTAGGTGCCCACCTGCATTGCGCGCATTCTCGTTCCGCGTTCCGTTTCCCGGTGCACAAGGTGCCGTCCTTGCCGAATCCGTTTTGCGATGGGGTCGCGCGCTCACGTGCGGTGGATGCGGTCGAGTTGTCCTATGATCGGACGGAGCGGCCCTTGCCGTGGCCAGGCCCCTGTCGGGATGATATCGTCGCCGTAGGTGCCTCTGCCGCATGCAGCCTGATAACGAATTCCCCGGAGCTCGAGCCATGAACCCCGCCCGCATCATCTACGAAGACACGCCGGCCTACATCCCGATTCCGGAAGAATTGCGTCACCGCAAGGTGGAGGTCATCTTCTGGCCGCTCGATGAGGCGGCAGACGCTGCGCCGAAGCCACGGCGTCGTCCACCTGCCGTGCTCGCAGGCAAGGCAAGAGACCGCGGTGATGTGATGAGCAGCACGCCTGCTGCAGACTGGGGGGTGGAAGAGTGATTCTGCTCGACACCCACATATGGCACTGGTGGACCAACCAGATACCGGAGAAGCTGCCAGCCGCGATTGTGGATCTCATCGAAACCGCCGACGACGTGGCGGTTTCCGCCATTTCCTGCTTCGAGATGGCGTGGCTCGTTCGCCATGGCAGGATAGAGCTCGACATGCCGATCGACGACTGGTTTGCCGAGGTCGACGCATCCCGGTCGGTGCGCTATCTGCCGGTGACCGCGGAGATCGCCCGCCGCGCCGTTGATTTGCCGGAACACCATCGCGACCCTCAGGATCGGATCATCATAGCGACGGCCATTGCAGCGGATGGGCAGCTCATCAGCTTCGATACGATATTTCCGGCCTATACCGAACTTGCGGGTCGCTTGATCCACAAATAGGCATCCGCCTGCATCCCGAACGTGAAAGAGCCGAATCACGTGTGTTCGAGCTCCACCATGTTTCAGAGGTTTTCCATCATGTCGCACGACGCACCGAAATCTGTTGCCTGCACTTCGATCCCGGGCCTGTTGAGCATGCTTGCGCTGGCGCTGGTCACCGGATGTGGCGATCCGGTGGCCGACCGCGGGCCCACGTCCGTGGATGAGGAGGCCGGCGAGCGCGTCGCGCCGGGCGGTGAGGGGGTCGATGATGCGACACTGGCCGCGCGGGTGCGGACGGCCCTGGACGAGCAGAACATCGTCGACGGCGCGGCGATCTCGGTCAGCGTGGAGGACGGCCGCGTCGCGCTGACCGGCGACTTGCGCCCGTACCAGATCCCGCTCGCCGATGGCCTGGTGCGGCGTGTCGAGGGCGTGCACGAAGTCGACAACCGCTTGCGAGCGACGACAGGCGTTCCGTGAGCGACGCTTCGCGCCGTCTGGACGAAGGCCCGGAATCCAGTCGGTGCCGGTTCGGCGCTCCGGGGGCGGCGGCGCCGATGCGCCTGAAACGCCCCCGGAGCGGCTGGACGGACATCACTCCAGGTCGAACCGATCCAGGTTCATCACCTTGTTCCACGCGGCGACGAAGTCGCGCACGAACTTCTGCTGCGCGTCGGCCTGGGCATAGACCTCGGCCAGCGCGCGCAGCTGCGAGTTCGAGCCGAAGGCGAGATCCACGCGCGTGGCGGTCCACTTCAACTCGCCGCTGGCGCGGTCGCGGCCTTCGAACTCGTCGGCGGCCTCGGAGGTCGGTTTCCATTGCGTGCCCATGTCGACCAGGTTCACGAAGAAGTCGTTCGTGAGCGTGCCGGGCTGCCTGGTGAGGACGCCGTGGGCGGACTGGCCGACGTTGGCGCCGAGCACGCGCAGGCCGCCGAGCAGCACGGTCATCTCGGGCGCGGTCAGCGTCAGCAGCTGCGCCTTGTCGATCAGCAACTCCTCGGCCGGAACCGAGTATTTGGTCTTGAGGTAGTTGCGGAAGCCGTCCGCGGCGGGTTCGAGCGGCGCGAAGGATTCGACGTCGGTCTGCTCCTGCGACGCATCGGTGCGGCCGGGGGCGAACGGGACCTCGATGTCGTGCCCGGCAGCCCTAGCGGCGTGCTCGATGGCGGCGCAGCCGCCGAGCACGATCAGATCGGCGAGCGAGACCTTCTTGCCGCTGTCCTGCACAGCGTTGAAGGTCGACTGGATGCCTTCGAGTGCTTCGAGCGCCTTTGCGAGCTGACGCGGCTGGTTGGCCTCCCAGTCCTTTTGCGGGGCGAGACGGATGCGCGCACCGTTGGCGCCGCCGCGCTTGTCCGAGTCGCGGTAGGTCGAAGCGGAGGCCCAGGCGGTCGAGACCAGCTCGGCGGTCGACAGGCCCGAGGCGAGAATCCGCGCTTTCAGGTCGGCGATGTCGCCGGCGTCGATCAGCGCATGGTCGACGGCCGGCACCGGGTCCTGCCAGATCAGGTCTTCGGCCGGCACTTCGGGGCCGAGATAGCGCGATTTCGGACCCATGTCGCGGTGGGTGAGCTTGAACCACGCGCGGGCGAAGGCGTCGGCGAAGGCTTCGGGGTCCTTGTGGAAGCGCCGTGCGATCGGCTCGTAGATCGGATCCATGCGCAGCGAGAGATCGGCTGTGGTCATCATCGGCCGATGCTTTTTCGACGGGTCGTGCGCGTCCGGCACCAGGTCCTCGTCGGCGACGTCCTTGGCCAGCCATTGCCACGCACCTGCCGGGCTCTTCACCTTCTCCCATTCGTAGCCGAACAAGGTATCGAAGTAGCTCGTGTCCCAGTGAGTCGGGGTCTTGGTCCAGGCGCCTTCGAGCCCGCTGGTGATGGTGTCGCCGCCCTGTCCGGTGCCGAAACTGCTCTTCCAGCCCAGACCCATCTGCTCCAGCGGTGCGGCTTCGGGCTCGGGGCCGACCAGCGCCGCGTCGCCCGCGCCGTGGCACTTGCCGAAGGTGTGCCCGCCGGCGGTCAGTGCAACCGTCTCTTCATCGTTCATCGCCATGCGGGCAAACGTCTCGCGGACGTCGCGGCCCGACGCGACCGGATCCGGGTTGCCGTTCGGGCCTTCGGGATTCACGTAGATCAGACCCATCTGCACCGCGGCCAGCGGGTTCTCGAGCTCGCGATCACCGCTGTAGCGCTTGTCGCCCAGCCACTCGGTTTCGGCGCCCCAGTAGATGTCCTCTTCGGGTTCCCAGATGTCCTCGCGCCCACCGCCAAAGCCGAAGGTCTTGAAGCCCATCGACTCGAGCGCGACGTTGCCCGCCAGAATCATCAGGTCGGCCCACGAGATCTGGTTGCCGTATTTCTGCTTGATCGGCCACAGCAGGCGGCGGGCCTTGTCGAGGTTGGCGTTGTCGGGCCAG
>DAOMOP010000031.1:0-29590 GCA_035444405.1 Rhodocyclaceae bacterium | reverse complement strand
GGTCGTTCATCTGGAAGTTCACCACGATGCCCTTCTCGTCGATCTGGATGCCCTTGGTGTCCTGACCGCCGATGTCGAGCACGGTGCGCGTGGCCGGGTACATCAGGTGCGCGCCGAGGCCGTGGCACAGGATCTCCGAGCGGATGTGCTCCTTCGGGAACGGCAGGCGCACGCGCCCGTAGCCGGTGCCGACGACGTAGCGCTCCTGCATGTCCACATCGAGGGCGGCCTTGATCGGCGCGCCGAGCGCGGCGGTGTCGAGCGCGTCGCCGGAGATTTCGCTGCGCACGCGCTCGAGCGCGTTCAGGAACTTGCGGTTCATGTCGCCGGAGGGCGGACGGTTCTCGACCTCGATGATCGACTTGTCGTACATGTGCAGCAGGTGGTCGAAGTTGATACCCCCGGCACGCGCCGTCTCCTCGCCGATCTGCATGAAGCGCGAGCCGGCGATGTCGCGAAAGAAGTCCGACTTGCGCTGCGCGTCGGGCGCGAACAGCTTGTCGGCCTCCTCGTCGCGCAGGCGGCGGAAGGTCTCGGTCAGCGCGTCGATGATCGGCTTTTCGAGGCCGGCAAAGCGCGGCCCCTCGACGTTGCCGATGCAGGTCTGCTCGAGGTCGCCGAGCTGCTCGACGAACTGCTCGCGGCGGAAGTTGCGCGTCAGCCCTTCGAGCACGTCATCGACGCGTCCGGCGAGCGCCGGCACCTTGTCGAGCTCGCGGCGGATCAGGCTCAGGCGCGCATCGATGAAGGCCTCGAGCTTGGACACGCGCGCAGCGGTGTCGTAGTTCGAGCGCGAGTTCGTGATGCCGCGGCCGAGCACCTGTCCCTTGTCGTCCATCACGACGGCCTTGGTCGTGGTGGACCCCAGATCGATTCCGATGAAACATTCCATGGTTCGCTCCTTATGCGGCTGCCAGCGACGCGCCGGTGCGCTTCTGGTCGACCATCTGGAAGTAGCTTTCCAGGCGGTTCTTGACGTTTGCGTGAGAGAAGTAGCGCGGATCGACCAGATCGGTTTCGATGAACGCGGCCGGCTTGCCGGTGCGCTTCTCGATTTCGCGCATCATCAGGAGCTGGCCGGCCGAGAAGCTGTTGCAGCTCTTGATCGAGTTGATCAGCAGGCCGTCGGCCTGGTAATCGTTCATGTACTTCTCGAGCAGCTCGACGCGCTGCGGCAGGTTGTTGTTGGTGTAGCAACCCAGGCAGTAGTCGGCGAGCGTGCCGAGCGGATCGTTCGGATCGTGGCGGAAACCCTGGTCGTACAGACCACCGACCTTGGTGTAGGAACTCGCGACAACGACCGCGCCCTCGTCATAGAACAGCTTCCAGAACTCGCGGAAGCTGGTCCAGTTCGGGGGGCCTTCCACCACGAGACGATACTTTTCGCTCTGGAGATCGCCTTCGGGCGTGATCGGACCCTTGCCCGCTGCCAGACGCTCCTCGACCTCCTTGCGCAGCAAACCGTAGTACTCGACCGCATCCTCGGTGCCGCGGAAGGCGGTGAAGATCGGGCCGATGTAGTACACACCGCCGAAGTAGGAATCGATCGGCGACGGCTTGTTCTTGCCGGTCTCGAGCACCCACACCAGGTCGTCCTCGGCCTTGGCCGAGTTCTTCAGGTATTCGCGCAGGCGGTCGATGTCGAACTTGACCCCGGAGACCTTCTCCATCATCGGGATCACTTCTTCCTTGAGCTGCTTGACGACGAAGTCACGCATGTTCTTCGTGATCTTGCCGTCGCCCTGGTACGGGATCTGCAGCATCACGGTCGGGCACTTGTACTCGTGGCGCAGCAGCTCGAACCACTTCATGAACGTGAAGCAGCCGGTGTAGGACAGCAGCAGCATGTCGGGGGCGGGCATCGGCTTGCCGTTCGGGGCGATGTTGCCGCGGCCCATCATGCCGATGTCGGCCTTGACGTAGGTACACACGTCTTCCGAGTGGCCGGCCTTCTCGGCGTCCATGATCATGCCGCCGCTCTGCTTGCGCAGGCCGTTCTGGATCGCGTTGGTCTCGGGCAGGTTGTTGACCATGTCGAAGCACATGATCAGCTCGTTCAGGTTGCCCGGCACGAAGGTCGACACGATCTTCTCGCCCGACTCCTTGGTGCTCGTCAGCCGGTCGTAGTTGCCGGCGATCATGGCCTTCTGCTTGAGCATGGAAGGCTCTTTGATGACTTCGGTATCCACTTTTGCGTTCATGACTAGCTCCACAGTTTGATCGAGTCGGCGAAGGTGCCGGCCTGCTCGCGGATCGGCTGCATCTGACCCGAGTTTTCGGCGTACTTGAACGAGATGTACGGAACGTTGTGCTCGGAACAACGGTCCGCCAGCATCGGCCGCTCGAGCAGCGCGGGATCGCAGAAGCTCGGGGCTGCGAAGATGACGCCCTCGGCGGCATTCTTCTTGACCTGCTGCAGCAGGAACATGCCCTTGTCTTCCTCCTTGTCGTCGTACTTGGCGGCGGTACTGGCCGACTCGTGCAGGAAGGCCAGCGACAGGTTCTGCATCGGGTCGCCCGAGGTCGACACGGCGTTCTGCAGCCAGCGATGCACCAGCATGTAGTCGTCGTCGACAATGTAGCAACCGGCCAGCTCGATCGACTTGATCAGATTCAAGGGCGGCTGCTCGCAGAACGAGCCGTTGATCACGACGCGGCAGTTGTCGCGCTTCTGCGCTACCACGTCGGCCGCGGCCGCGAGGTAGTCCTTGAGCATCTGGTTGTGCTCCTCGACGGGCAGCACCAGGCCGGCACGCATCAGCAGATACACTTCGGCCGACGGCACCTTCCACGGCTCGCGCGAGCGCATCGCATACACGTCCTGCACCAGCTGGCGGTTTTCGTTGTAGACCGCGATCGACGCGCGCAGCGCGTCGTCGGTGATCTTGCGGCCCGACAGCTCCTCGAGGCCTTCACGCAGCTCGTTCAGCTCGTTGGTGTAGTAGTTGCCGCCGACGTCGTCGCGATAGTTCTGCGGCACGTCGAAGTAGCGCACGTACTTGCCCGGGAACATCAGCTTCCACATGCCCGAGAGGTTGCGGATCACGTCACAGATGCTCGGGAACAGCATGCCGTCGACGAAGTCCATGCGCTTCGACAGGCCCAGCTCGATGGTCGAGCGCGGGATGCGGCAGATGTAGCTCTGGTAGTAGGCGTCACCGTGGATGACTTCCATCTGGTCGCCACCACCCATGATGCCCAGCGGCAACATGCCGGCCGCATGAATGATCTCGCGCGGCACGTACACCGGCATGTAGGCGATGACCTTGCGAGAGGGATCGGCCTCTTTCCACTGCCTGGCGGCAGTGAAGTCGAGGTCGTCGTAGAGCGCCTCACAGCGCGCGATGATGTCTGCCGTACTCATTAACGGTTCTCCCAGTTTGCAGAACGCTTTTCCAGAAAGGCGTGCAGGCCTTCCACCGCATCGTGGCTCGCCATCAACTCGCGGAGATAGAGGGCTTCCACCGTGTCCAGTCGTTGCTTGATGCTCTTCACCAGATCGCCACGTGCGGCCTTGACCGCGAAACGCAGCGAGCTGGCGCTCAGTCTGGACAAATGTTCGTCATACCAGGCCAGCGCGGCCGCTTCCGGATCGTCGGCCACCGCGTCGACCAGTCCGATGCGCAGCGCCTCGTCGGCCGCGACGCTGCGCCCCGACCACAGCAGGTCTTCGGCGTGCGCCTGGCCCACGCGCGGCGGCAGCAGGCAGGAGGCCGCCGGCGCGAACACGCCGAGGCGGATCTCCGGCTGACCGAGTTTGGCGTCGGTGCTGGCGAACAGGCGCTGACCGGCCGCCGCGACCTCGAGGCCGCCGCCCAGACACTGGCCACGCACCGCGACCAGGATCGGCACCGGGCTGTCGAGCATCGTGCGCACCAGCGCATGCAGGCTCTTCAGCATCTGCGCGCACTGATCCGGCAGGTGCTCCTCGACGCTCGCGCCGAAGCTGAAGTGCGGGCCTTCGGCGTCGAGCAGCACCGCGCGCAGCGCCGGCGCGCCGAGGTGGGCCTCGAGCGCCTGCGTCAGCGCCGCGATCATCGCGGCATCGACGATGTTGGCCTTGGGCCGGTCCAGTCGCAGACGCAGCAGGCTGCCGTCGCGATCGAGCCAGACCCTCAGCGGGGAATTGGCCGCGCTCATCACTTGGCTCCGGGCATCAGGCTGTCGATCAGCTCGGGCGTCCAGGGCGTACCCTTGGCGAGCGCGCGACGCAGCGCGGCGAAGTCGATCTCGCGGCCGGTTTCCTTTGTGCCTTCGTTGAACGCACGGAAGCCGGTGCGCGCCTCGTTCATCATGTTCAGCGCAAGCCAGGCACGGCTGTTCTCCTTGTTGCGGTTCCACGCCTCGATCTTGGGCTTGCGCAGCTCCTCGAAGCTCTTGGTCAGACACTCGGGGAAGGTGTCGAGCAGCTTCGCGCACAGCTTCTCGACCTCCTGGTCGAGCAGCGACAGGTCGATCGTGCCGCGCTTCAGGAGCTCCTTGCCGGCGGCCAGCTCTTCGCCGGTCTTGAATTCACCGTGGACGATGCGGCCGTACTCGTCGAGGTAGCGGTCGGTGATCACGGTCGGGTTGGGCACGAACTTGCCGTCCACCTTGAGTGCCGGCACGACCTGCATGCAGATGCCCAGGCGGTAGGCCTTGTGGGCCGAGAACGGCTCGCACAAGGTGCCGGAGACCATCGCCTGCTCGCAGCCGATCATCAGCGGCAGGAAGTCGGTCGCACCACCGATCGCGGCCGAGCCGTGCTTCGGACCGGCCTGGCCGAAATTCGCCAGGTCCTGCGCGATCGTGAAGTCGGCCGCCATGCCGATCTCCTGGCCCCCGCCGATGCGCATGCCGTTGACGCGGCACACCACCGGCTTGTCGCAGCCGAGGATCGACGACACCATGTCGTTGAACAGCCGCATGTACTGGCGGTACTCCTGCGGGTTGCCGGCGTAGTACTCGGCGTACTCCTTGGTATTGCCGCCGGTGCAGAAGGCCTTGTCGCCGGTCGCGGTAAACACCACGGCGACGACGTCACGCGCCATCGAGGCAGCGCGGAAGGCCAGGATCAGCCCCTTGGCCATGTCGGTGGTGTAGGAGTTGTACTGCTTCGGGTTGTCGAGCGTGATCCACGCGTTGTACAGGTCGGGCACGACCTCGCCGGCGCGGTTGCGCGCCGGGCGCTTCTCGTACAGCACGCCGGGGACCACGGTCTCGGGGACGAGGTTGTGGTCGACCAGCTGCTTCGGCGCCAGTTGCTCGATCAGGGTTGCGGTGCTCTGATTCATTCGCTTGCTCTCCTTTGGTTGCTCTCTGGGTTCAGGCGGTCGGGGTCAGGATCGCGCGGCGGGTCAGCTTGTGGGCGTGCGCGTCGGCGAAGACCTCGTTGATGCGATCGAGCGGGTGACGCTCGACGAAATTGGCCAGATTGATCTTGCCGTCGAGGACCATCTCGAGGGCGGGCGGATAAAGATCGGGCGGGCAGCCCCAGTTGCCCATCGCACGCGCGTGAAAGGCCATCAGGTTGGACAGGCGCAGCTCGATCTTGGCCATCGTGAAGCCGACCACGGCCAGCGTCGCACCGAAGGTCAGCAGGCCGAACGCGTTGGCCTGGCCGGCCGCGGTGCCGGAGCACTCGAAGATCTTCCAGCGCGTCGTACGAAGACCCTTGGCGCGAGCATGCGCGTCGATCGCCTTCTTCAGATCGCGGCCGCTCACCTCGCGGGCGTTGAGCGTGAGCCCGGCGCCGTACTTGGCCATCTGCTCGAGCTTGGCCGGATCGACGTCGATCGCGACGACTTCGGCGCCGAATGCGCGGGCGATCTGCACCGCGTAGCCGCCGACGCCGCCGACACCGATCACGATCGCCACATCGCCCGGCTCGACGCCCGCCTGCACGACCGCCTGATACGGTGTCGTCACTGCATCGGCGACCACCGACACGTCGGCCAGCTGCAGCCCTGCCGCCGCCAGCCGTGCCTCGTCGACCGGGCACAGGCCGCACGCGGGCACGACGATGTGCGACGCGAAGCCGCCCTGGATGTCGTTGCCGGGCATCAGCTGGCTGCGACAGATCGTCGCGTGACCGGACGTGCACAGTTCGCACTCGCCACAGGGCACCACCGCGGGTACGATCACGGCGCGACCGACCCAGTCGGCCGCGCCCGCACCGGCCTTCACCACGCGGCCGCTGATCTCGTGACCGAGCGCCAGTGGCAGCTCGCGATTGGTGCGCACGCCGTCGTAGTAGTAGCCGAGATCGGTATGGCAGACGCCACAGCCGGCGACCTCGACCACGACATCGCCCGAGCCGAGTTCGCCGATGTCGAACTCCGCCTTGGTCATCGGCTCGCCGACTGCGCTCATCAGCCATCGATACGGGTTGTTGCTCATCTGGCTCCTCCGTGCACTACGTTGCAAAATTACGTTGACGTTAACGTCCACTTTTTTCCGCATTGACACCGGACCGAACCGGTACGACGCGACTGCATGTTGGACGCAAAGTTAACCGAGAAGGAAAGTGGGCGGGTTGACCTATGTCAACAAGGTGACGTTTGCGTCAACGTAAACTTTATCACCATCGAAGGTGAGATTCGGCAAGCGTTTTTCCGCTCGTGGCGCGGGAATCAGACCGGTCTTGACCGGCGACAAGCGCACACGCAATACAACAGTCGCAGCGGCGACCCCGCCGGAAAGAGGCGGGCGAGCAAGAGCGTGCGGCGTGCAAACCCGAACCGGCCTCGCCGGCCTGCAGTTAAACCTGGAGAACCAAGATGACAGCCCGATCGGTTTCTATAACCTTTGCCGGCAGCGGCGGTGCCGGCGTGATGACCGCAGGCAACATGCTGCTCGATGCGGCCGGTCACGCAGGATGGCACGGCTACATGACGCGCTCGTCCGGCGCGCAGATCCGCGGCGGGGAAGCGGCTGCGATGCTGCGCCTGTCCACCGAGCCCGTGCAGTCGCACGACGACTATTACGACCTGCTGGTCGCGATCGACTGGCAGAACGTCGGGCGCTTCGCCGCCGAGATCCCGATGGGCTCGGACGGCCTCGTGCTCGGCGACCCCGACGGCGGTGATTTTCCCGAGCAGATCAAGGCCAAGGGCGCGCGTCGCGGCGACCTTCCGTTCAAGCAGATGGCCAAGGACATCCCCGGCGGACGCGCGAACATGATCGCGCTGGGGGTGGTGGCGGCGATGGTCGGCCTGCCCGAGGATGCGCTGATGGCGGTGCTGCACTCGTCGCTGAAGAAGAAAGGCGCCGAGGCGCTCGCCGCGAGCGAGGCGTCGATGCGCGCCGGCATGGCGTTTGCCGCGTCGCTGCCCGAGATGCCGAAGCTCGCGCCGCCCAAGGCGGTCGACAAGAAGCTGTGGAGCATCACCGGCAACGAGGCGGCGGGCCTCGGCGGCGTGCGCGCCGGCATCCGCTTCGTCGCCGCCTATCCGATCACGCCGGGCACCGAGGTGCTCGAGTGGCTCGCCCCCAACCTCGCCAAGCTCGGCGGCGTGCTCGTGCAGGCCGAGGACGAGCTCGCGTCGATCAACCAGATCATCGGCGCCTCCTACGGCGGCACGCCGTCGATGACCGCGACCGCCGGTCCGGGGCTGGCGCTGATGATGGAATCGATCGGCCTGTCGGTCGCGGCCGAAGTGCCGGTCACCATCGTCAACGTGATGCGCGGCGGCCCGTCCACCGGCATTCCGGTCAAGTCCGAGCAGAGCGACCTCAACATCGCGCTGTACGGCCTGCACGGCGACGCGCCGCACCTCGTGCTGGCGCCGAACTCGCTCGCCGACTGTGCGTTCACGACGCAGTGGGCGGTGTCGCTCTCGGAAGCGCTGCAGACCGCCGCGATCGTGCTGTCGGACCAGTCGCTGGGCCAGAGCCGCGCGACGATCGCGCCACCCGAGGATCCCGGCTTCCGCGCCAGCCGCCTGCGGCCGAGCGGCGCGCCCGAGGGCCGCTACCGCCGCTATCTGAACACCGAATCGGGCGTGTCGCCGATGGCGGCGCCCGGCATGAAGGGCTACCAGTACACCGCCGACGGCCTCGAGCACAACGAGGTCGGCACCCCGTCGAGCGCGGCCGGCGACCACAGCGCGCAGCTCGACAAGCGCCTGCGCAAGCTGACCGGCCACGACTACGGCGCCCACTGGGCCGACATCGAGGGCGACGGCGACATCGCCGTCATCACCTGGGGTTCGACCACCGGACCGGTGCGCGAGGCGCTCGAGCGCTGGCGCGCCAGCGGCCGCAAGGCGCGCCTGGTGTCGATGCGCCTGCTGTCGCCGGCGCAGCCCGAGAAGCTCGCCGCGGCGCTGGACGGCGCGAGCCGTATCCTGATCGTCGAGCAAAGCCACGGCGCCCAGTTCCACCGCTACCTGCGCGCCCACTACGACCTGCCGGGCAGCGTGCGCGTGTTCCACCGGCCCGGCCCCCTTCCCATTCGTCCCGCCGAAGTCTTCGGCCAACTGGTCAATTGGAGCTGAACATGGATGCCACCTCTGCATGCGCGAGCTTCACCGCGCGCGATTACAAGTCCGACGTCAAGCCGGTGTGGTGTCCGGGCTGCGGCGACTTCTCGGTGTTGTCGGCGGTCACCAAGGCGCTGGCCGAGCTGTCGATCCCGCCCGAGAACGTCGCCCTCGTTTCCGGCATCGGCTGCTCGTCGCGCATTCCCGCCTACACCAACGTGTTCGGCTTTCACGGCGTCCATGGCCGTGCGCTGCCGATCGCGACCGGCATCAAGGTATCGCGCCCCGAGCTCACCGTGGTCGCCTCGGGCGGTGACGGCGACGGCTTCTCGATCGGCGGCAACCACTTCATGCACGCGTGCCGGCGCAACGTCGACATGACCTACATCGTCATGGACAACGAGGTCTACGGCATGACCAAGGGTCAGGCCTCGCCGACCACCGCACCGGACTGGGAAAAGAGCAAGCTCACCCCGCAGGGCACCGGCATCAACCCGTTCCATCCGCTGGTGATCGCGCTCGCCTCCGGCGCGAACTTCATCGCGCGCGGCTTTTCGGGCGACCCGAACAACGTCGCGCGCATCGTCGCCGAGGCGATCCGCCATCCGGGCTTCTCGTTCGTGCAAATCCTCTCGCCGTGCGTGACCTTCCGCCCTGAGCAGCGCAACTGGAAAGACGGCGTGCGTGCCGCGCCGGTCGAGGCGACCACCGATCCGGCGCGCGCGGCACGCCGCCTGATGAGCGACGACGGCTTCAACCTCGGCGTGCTCTTCCGCGGTGACCGCAAGCCCTTCCAACCGTCCATGAAAGCGAGCGTCGATTCCGTCGTCGCACTCGAAGAGGAGTTTCTGCTATGAGCGCTTCCGACCAGCCGGAGAACAAGACGATCGAAACCGTCGAGGAACTGCTCGCCCACGCCCTCGCGATGGAAACCGAGGCGGTCGAGCGCTATCAGGAACTGGCCGACCAGATGGATGTGCACAACAATCCTGAAGTCGCCGCGCTGTTTCGCAAGCTCGCCGAGATCGAGAAGCTGCACGTCGACAACGTCAACGGACTGAGCGAAGGCATGGAGTTGCCGCACATCGCACCGTGGGACTTTGTGTGGGAAACTCCGGAAAGCCCCGAATCGCTGTCGACGAATGCACGCGAGGTGCATTACCTGATGCAGCCGTATCATGCGATCGCGCTGGCGCTCAAGCACGAGCGGCTCGGCGTCGAGTTCTACGCGAAGCTCGCGGCGCAGAGTGAGCGCGAGGACGTGCGCAAGCTCGCCGAGGAACTGCATGCGACCGAGGTCGAACACGTGACGCTGCTCGAGCAGTGGCTGGCGAAGTTCGAGCGCCCCGAAAAGGGCTGGCGCGAAGACCCCGATCCTCCGCTGCTGCAGGAGTGAGCGCGACAGCGCGGCCGTGACCGGCCGCCGCCCGTCACCGTTGCAGCCAGACCCTGCCCCTTCGCGCCATGGATGCGCCGCTTCGACGGGCCGATCCGGCCCTTGGCGCACCGACCCCCGCGACCCCGCCGGCCGAGATGGCCCGCGGGGTCGCGGCTTCTGGGCTGCCCGCAGCGATGCAAGACGCGGCCCGCACGACGGACGGACCGTCCACCGGGCCGCGCATCCTTTGCTGTTGACCTAGGTCAACGGGCGAACTCAAACTGTTTGATATCAACCATTTTTTGCTCGATACTTCCTGCAACGACAGCATGTGGACTGTCAGGCCGGAGAGAGAATGATGGAGAGTGGTATCCGAAACCGGATCGAACGGCTGCTGGCACGCCTCGAGCCGACCCCGCAGTACGCCGGACAGGGCAGGATCCTGTTCGTGGACCTCGCGCAGCGCACCACGCGCAGCGCCTACCTGCCGATGGAATTGGTGCGCACCTTCCTCGGCGGGCGTGGCGCGAACATGGCGCTGCTGTACAACCTGCTCGAGGACGGCCGCGAAGCCCTCGACCCGGAAGTGCCGCTGATCTTCGGCGTCGGCATCATGACGACGACGCTGCCTTCGGCCACGCGCGGCAACTTCACCAGCCGCTCGCCGGAGAGCCAGGCCATCCTCGATGCGAGCGGCGGCGACTACTTTCCGGCCTTCCTGAAACGCAACGGCTACGACCATCTGGTGCTGTACGGGCGCAACGCGCAGTGGACGCTGCTCGAGATCCACGGCAACGACATCGCCTTCCGCGACGCCACCCCGTATCTGGGCCTGGACAACATCGACTTCACCGCCGCGATCGAGCGCGACTTCGACTGCAAGGAGCGCGACACGATGGCGATGGCGCGCATCACGCGCGCCGGCGAGAACCTCGTGCTGTCGGCCGGCATCATGGGCGGCCCGAAAGCGATCTGGGCGCGCGGTGGCGGTGGCGCGAAGATGGGCTCGCTGAACCTCAAGGCCATCCTCGTGCGCGGCAAGGGCCAGCAGATCAAGACCTCCAAGGAATTCAAGCTCGGCGGCAAGGCGATCGGGCAGAAGATCCTCGGCACCAGCGTGATCCAGAATGCGCTCAAGCAAGTCGGCACGCCCTTCCTGTACAAGCCCAGCCGCACGCTTGGCGCGATCGGCACCAAGAACAATCAGGAAACCACCTGGCACGACACGCTCGACGCCGACAACTTCGACCCCTATCGGCCCGGCATGGACGGCTGTTACCTGTGCCCGGTGCAGTGCCGCGCGATGAACGATCTCACCCCCGAAGGCAAGGGCGGCTGGGGCGCGAGCGCGCTGAAGGGGCTTGCGGGCAACGCCAGCTACGACAAGGCGCAGACGCAGATCGAGCATCACCGCGAGAAGAGCTACCGCGGAATCCGCGGCGACGGCGTGTTCGACAAGTACGACCACGGCGACGGCCCCGAGTACGTGACGGTCGGCAAGTTCGGCCCCAACCTCGGCATCCGCGAACCGGAGCAGGTGCTGCGCCTGAACAACATCCTGAACGACCTCGGGATGGATTCGGCGAGCACCGGCGGCGCGATCGGCTGGGCGATGGAGCTGTGGCAGCGCGGCCTGATCACGGCGGCCGACACCGGCGGGCTCGACCTCTCGTGGGGCAATTACGCGGTCGTCGAACAGCTGCTCTTCATGACCTCGCGGCGCGAGGGTTTCGGCGACACCATCGCCGACACGACGCGTGCGGTCGAGCGCGGCAAGTATCCGGCCGAGGCCCTCAAGTACCGCATGGCGGTGAAGGGCCTGTTCCAGTCCGACCCGCACGATGCGCGCATCCTCAAGGCCTTCGCGCTCGGGCTGTCGGTCGCCACGCGCGGCATGGACCACCTCAGGAACCGCGTCACGCTCGAGATCAACGCGCGCATCAACGACGATCCAGCCTTCAAGACCGCGCTTTACGGCGGCTTCGTCGCCGCCGAACCGAACAGCTACGCGGGCAAGGAGTACGCCGTGCGCCGCTGCGAGAACACCTACGCGGTGGGCGACTCGGTCGGCATGTGCCGCTTCAACACCAAGCTGTTCAACTCGCCGAGCCTGCCCGACCTCGAGGACTTCAGCCGCCAGCTGCACGAGCTCGCCGGCCTCGACCTGTCGGCCGAGGCGCTCGACGAGTGCGGGCGCAACATCATCGGCGTCGAGCGCCTGCTGAACGGCCGCTTCGGCCTGCGCGCGAAGGACGATACGCTGCCGCGGCGCTGGTTCGAAGAGCCGATCCAGGTCGGCCCGTTCAAGGGCGAGAAGATCGACCGCGCCGAATTCGAAGCGTTGAAGGCGCGCTTCTACGAGCTCACCGGGCTCGATTCGGAAGGTCTGCCGAAGCCCGACTGGCACGTGCGCCTGGCCGACGTCGTGACCGGCTTCGCCGTGCGCGTGCGCCTGCCCGGCAGCCCGGTGCGCACGGTCGTGATCGACGAGCCGGTCGCCAACATCGCCGAGCTGCGCCAGGCGCTGGCGCGGCGGCTCGGCAAGGACGCGGCCGAAGTGGCCGACCGCTCGCTCAACGTCGCGATCGACGGTCAGATGGTGATGTCCGGCGAGCAGTCGATGCCGATCCGAAACGGTGCCGAAGTGGCGCTGATTCCGGCTCTGGCGGGCGGTTGATCGAGGAAAACCCCGGTGGTCCGTCCGTGCGGGTCGGACCACCGGGGCCGCGGAGAGCGTCGAAGACAGTCGCACCGGTTTCGCCGGTGCGCACGCGCCGGCCCTCCGGCAGCGGCGGCCCCCGCCGCCCCCGCCGGGCTGCCGGCGAGCTCAGTAGTCGAGCACGACCTGGATGCGGTCGTCGACGTAGTTCTGCAGCAGGTTGTTGATCGCGAACAGCGTGCCGGTGACCGCCGACGGACAGCCGCCGCAGGCACCCTTGTAACGCACCGTCAGCGAGAAGTCCTGCAGGCTGAGCAGGTCGAGTCCACCGCCATCCTTGAGCAGATAGGGACGGATATGTTCATCGAGAATCTGGTTGATCCGCATCAGCAGCTCGGGATCGTCGGCATCGGTCTCGAACGCTTCGTCCTCGTACCCGTCGGCCTCATGAGCGGCCGGCGCGGCGGCCGCAGCGGGCGCGCCCTCGCGCGACACCGAGAACACGCGCTTCGGCTTGTAGTCCTCGATGCGTTCGGCGACGGCGTCCGCGAGCGCGTCCGCGTCGGCGTCGGGCGAACGGGTCACCGTCACGAAGTCGTTCGTGTAGAAGACCTGAGCGACGCCGTCGATCTCGAACAGGCTCGCTGCCAGCGCATCGGCGGCAGCACGCGCAGCCGATTCGAACTGGCGCGCGGACTGGATCTGCAGCGGCGCATCGAGCACGAACTTGGTGGCCAGCGGGTTGGGGGTCGATTCGATGGAGGTGACGTTGGGCATGTCGGATGTCCTCGGTTGGAGAGTTACGACGCAGTCGCGAAGCCCTGCAGTCTAGCAGCCGCGAACGACGACTGAAGCTCGAGCGGGTCTTTCCCGCAGGCAGCGTTCCACGAAAGTCATGTAGCGCTTGAAAGAGATATTAGTGGACGTTTACGTTAACGTCAAATTTCGCTAAGATGACGTGCACGTCAACATTAAGATCGACACGGACCAAACATCACCGCAACAGGGAGTCGCAAGGACGATGAGAGAGTACCTGCTACTGATACTCGCCACCGCGCTGGTCAACAACGTCATCCTGTCGCGCTTTCTCGGGCTGTGTCCGTTCGTCGGCGTCTCCGGCAAGCTCGACAGCGCCATCGGCATGGGCCTGGCGACGACCTTCGTGCTGACCCTCACGGCGGGTGCGACCTGGGTCGTCGAGCACGCGCTGCTGCGCCCGCTCGACATGATGTACCTGCGCATCATGACCTACATCCTCGTCATCGCCGCGGTGGTGCAGTTCACCGAGATGGCGATCCAGAAGGCGAGCCCCGCCCTGCACCGCACGCTCGGCATCTACCTGCCGCTGATCACCACCAACTGCGCCGTGCTCGGCGTCGCGCTGCTGAACATGCAGCACCAGAGCGGCTTTCTGCACAGCCTGCTGTTCGGCGCGGGCTCGGCGCTCGGCTTCATGCTCGTGATCGTGCTGTACGCGGGCCTGCGCGAGCGCATCGCGCTCGGCAACGTGCCGGCGGCCTTCTCCGGCACGCCGATCGCGCTGATCACCGCCGGCCTGCTGTCGCTCGCGTTCATGGGCTTTGCCGGCCTGCCGACGCGCTGACGCCCCCGCCCCAGGACTCAATCGACACTCTCTCAGGAGAACCCGGATCATGTTTGCATCGGTACTCGCCGTCGCCGTTCTCGGCACCGTGCTCGGCGCACTGCTCGGTCTCGCCTCGCGCCTGCTCAAACCCGCGGATGAAGATCCGATCGTCGAACGCATCAGCGACGTGCTGCCCGGCTCGCAGTGCGGACAGTGCGGCTTTCCGGGCTGCGGTCCGGCCGCCGCCGCGGTGGCCGCCGGCGAGGCGCCGGTGACGCTGTGCCCGCCGGGCGGGCGCGCAGTGGCCGAGAAGCTCGCCGAGATCCTCGGCACCACGCTCGAGGCCGGCAGCTTCGAAGAGCGCGAGCCCGAGCTCGCGCACATCCGTCGCGAGCTGTGCATCGGCTGCACGCGCTGCATCAAGGCTTGCCCGACCGATGCGATCGTCGGCGCGAGCAAGCAGCTCCACGTCGTGCTCACGGAGGCCTGCATCGGCTGCCGCGCCTGCCACGAGGTGTGCCCGACCGCCGGCATCGACATGGAAACCATCCCGGTCACGCTGCGCAACTGGCGCTGGGCGAAACCCGAGCTGGCGGCGGCGTGATCACGATGAAATTCCGACTGTTTCGCTTCCGCGGCGGCGTCGAGCCCGCCTCGCACAAGGCGGCGACCAACTGCCATCCGATCGCCCGCCTCCCGCTGCCCAAGCGGCTGTACATTCCGCTGCAGCAGCACATCGGCGAGCCGGCCGAACCCGAGGTCGAGGTCGGCCAGCGGGTACTGAAGGGGCAGCTCCTCGCGCGCCATCAGGGCTCGGTGTCGGCACCGGTGCACGCCCCGACCTCGGGCGTGGTCTCGGCGATCGGCGATCATCGCGCGCCGCACCCGTCGGGCCTGCCGGTGACGACGATCACGCTCGAATCCGACGGCGAGGAACGCTGGATCCCGACCGATCCGCCGGCCGACCCGCATGCGCTGACGCCGGCCGAGATCACCGCGCGCGTCAAGGCCGCCGGCATCGTCGGCCTGGGCGGCGCGACGTTTCCGGCGGCGGTCAAGCTCGACGTCGGCGCACGCCACCGCATCGACACGCTGATCATCAACGGCGGCGAGTGCGAGCCCTACCTGAGCTGCGACGACCGGCTGATGCGCGAGGGCGCCGGCTACGTGCTCGACGGCGTGCGCCTGATCGCGATCGCGCTGGGCGCGAAGGCGAGCTGCGTCGCGATCGAGGACAACAAGCCCGAGGCGCTCGCGGCGCTGCAGGCGGCGGCCGCCGACCACCCGGACGTGACGGTGCTGCGCGTGCCCTCGCGCTATCCGATGGGCTCCGAGAAGCAGCTCGTCAAGACCGTGACCGGGCGCGAGATCCCGGCCGGCAAGCTGGCCGCCGAGATCGGCGTCAGCGTCCACAACGTCGGCACCGCGCTGGCCGTGTGCCGCGCCGTGCGCTTCGGCAAGCCGCTGGTCTCGCGCGTGGTCACCGTCGGTGGCGGCGCGATCCGCAACCCGCGCAATCTGGTCGTGCCGATCGGCACGCCGGTGGCCGATCTGGTGGCCTTCTGCGGCGGCTTCACGCAGACGCCGCACCGGCTGCTGATGGGCGGACCGATGATGGGCCAGATCCTGCCCGGCCTCGACGTGCCGGTCGTCAAGGGCACGAGCGGCATCATCGCGCTGACCGCGGCCGAGGCGCACGAGGCTTCGCAGCGCGCGTGCATCCATTGCGGCCGCTGCGTCGATGCCTGCCCGGTCGGCCTCGTGCCGCTCGATCTGGCCGCGCGCGTGCGCGCCGGGCGCATCGACGACGCGGCCGAGCTCGGCATGGGCGACTGCCTGTCCTGCGGCTGCTGCGCCTACGTGTGTCCGGCCCACCTGCCGCTCGCCCACTGGTTCAACTACGCCAAGGGCGAGATCAACGCGCGCCGCGAGGCGCAGCGCAAGGCCGACGCGACGCGCGCGCTCGCCGAGGCACGCCAGCGCCGCCTCGCCGAGCAGGCGGCCGCCAAGGCCGCTTCGCGCCCGCGGCCTGCAGCGACTTCGACGGAGAACGACCGATGAGCTGGTCCTCGCGAGCCGACGGCGTGCCGCCGTCGGCCCCTCACGTGCATGGCAGCGCGAGCGTGCCGCATACGATGCGCACCGTGATCCTCGCGCTGTCGCCGGCCACGCTTTTCGGCGTGTGGCTGTTCGGCTGGCCGGCCGCCAACCTGATCGTGCTGTCCGTCCTCGCCGCGATGCTCGCCGAGGCGGCGTGCACCGCGCTGGCCGGCCGCGCCGTGCGCGCGACGCTGAGCGACGGCTCGGCGGTGCTGACCGGGCTGATCCTGGCGCTGTGCCTGCCGCCCTGGGCTCCGTGGTGGATCGCCGTGGCCGGTGCCGCGTTCGCGATCGTGGTCGGCAAGCAGGTCTTCGGCGGGCTGGGCCAGAACGTGCTGAACCCGGCCATGCTCGCGCGCGTCGCGCTGCTGCTGTCGTTCCCGGTCGAGATGACCGCGTGGGTGGTGCCGCAGCCGTGGCTCGCGGCCGGCTCGCCCGGCTTCGTCGAAGGGCTTGCGATCACCTTCGGCGCCGTGCCGCTCGCCGACGGCGTGACCGGCGCCACCGCGCTCGCACCGTTGCGCGGCGCCGATGGCGGCGTGAGCGAGCCGGGCAGCGTCGTCGCCCTCGCGCTCGGCATGGTGCCGGGCAGCCTCGGCGAGAGCTCGGCGCTGCTGCTGCTCGCCGGCGGGCTGTGGCTGACCGCGCGGCGCATCGTGCCGTGGCAGATCCCGCTGGCGATCCTCGGCACGCTCGCGCTGCTCGCAACCGTCTTCCATCTCGCCGACGCCCAGCGCTTCGCCTCTCCGCTGGTGCATGTGATGGCCGGCAGCGCGATCTTCTGTGCCTTCTTCATCGCCACCGACCCGGTCGGCGCACCGGTCACGGCGACCGGCCGCCTGATCTTCGGTGCCGGCATCGGCATGCTGGTGTTCGCGATCCGCACCTGGGGCGGTTACCCGGAGGGCGTGGCCTTCGCGGTCCTGCTGATGAACGCCGCCACCCCTCTTATCGACCAGTACGTGCGGCCGCGCCGCTACGGCCGCACCCGCAGCGGCGCACCGCTTCCGGCCGGCGCCGCAGCTTCGGAGAAGCGCGATGGATGAGCCGATCGAGACGGCGGCGACAAAGCCGCGCCCGACCCGCCCCGGCCTGCTGCTCGGCGCCTTCGCGCTCGGCTGCAGCGCGCTGCTGGCGCTCGCCCACGCGCACACGCGCGACCTGATCGCGCAGCGTGCGCTCGAGGACCTGCAGTTCACGATCTCCCAGACCATCCCGGCCGAGCTCTACGACAACGATTTGCTCGCCGACACGGTCGAGCTCGCGCGCGACGATGGCGCCCCGGCACTCACGGCCTATCGCGCACGCCGCGATGGCAGCATCACTGCGGTCGCCTATCGCTGGGTGACCGAGGCCGGCTACGGCGGCCCGATCACGCTGGTGGTCGGCATCGCGCGCGACGGCCGGGTGCTCGGCGTACGCACCGTCTCGCACAGCGAGACGCCGGGCCTCGGCGACAAGATCGACATCCGCAAATCGGACTGGATGCGCAGCTTCAACGGCCGCCGGCTCGACGCGGGCAACCCGCACGAATGGGCGGTGCGCAAGGACGGCGGCAGCTTCGACCAGTTCGCCGGCGCGACGATCACGCCACGCGCCGTCGTCGCCGCCGTGCGCGAGAGCCTGACGTTCTTCGCCGAGAACTCCGCAGCCCTGGTCGCCGACGCGACCGGCGTCGACGCACCCGAGGACGCCGCCTCCGACGCCCCGGCGGCCGGTGCGGTGAACAACGCCCCCCCAACCCCCGACTCCGCAGAGGCTCGATCCGATGGCGAATGATATCGGCCGCATCACCCGCGACGGCCTGTGGGACAACAACATCGTCTTCGCGCAGATGCTCGGGCTGTGCCCGGCGCTGGCGGTGACCAGCAACGCCACCAACGGCCTCGGCATGGGGCTGGCGACCACCGTGGTGCTGGTGTTGAGCGGCGTGCTGGTGTCCGCCTTCCGCCGCGTCATCGACCGCCAGGTGCGCATCCCGATCTATGTGCTGCTGATCTCGACCATCGTCACGCTCGTCGACATCGGCATGAACGCGTGGCTGCACGAGCTGCACAAGGTGCTCGGCCTGTTCATTCCGCTGATCGTCGTCAATTGCGCCGTGATGGGGCGTGCCGAGGCGTTCGCCTCCAAGCATTCGCCACTCGCCGCCGCGAGCGACGGGCTGGCGATGGGCCTGGGCTTTACCCTCGCGCTGGTGCTGCTGGGCGGCAGCCGCGAGGTGATCGGCCAGGGCACGCTGTTCGCCGACGCCTCGCTGCTGCTCGGGCAGGCCTTCGCGTTTCTCGAGCTCGAGCTGATTCCCGGCTATCGCGGCGTGCTGCTGATGATTCTGCCGCCGGGCGGCTTTCTCGCGCTGGGCTTCCTCGTTGCGGCGCGCCAGCGGCTGACCCGCGCAGGCCAGCCGCGTGCCGCCGAGCCCGTGCCCCCGATCGCCACGGAGACCGCCAAATGAAAATCAGCATCAGCTTCGCGGACCCGGACCGCCCCACCTGGCGGCACCTCGAAGTCGCCGAGGGCTGCACCATCGAGCAGGCGATCGTCCGGTCGGGCCTGCTCAGCGACTACAAGCACATCGACCTCGCCCAGAACAAGGTCGGTATCTTCGGGCGTCTCAAGCCGCTCGACACGCCCCTCGCCGAGGGCGACCGCATCGAGATCTACATGCCGCTGGTGGTCGACCCCAAGACCGTCCCGAAGCGCAACAAGAAGAGCGCCAGCAGCGAAGCCGCAGACGCAGACTGAACGCCCGGGAGTCCGTCGCCAGGTACTACCGTCACACCCGCTCTCCGGCCCGGTACGCACCGGCCGGCAGCGAGCAGCGCGGCAGCGCCGGGCCGATGGCGCCCGGCTCAGGCCTCCTGTGCGGCGGAGTCGTCGGCCGTCTCGCCGGCCGCGCGCTGTGCCGCCGCGTTGCGCCTGCGCAGCGACATGCTGCGCAGGCAGTCGGCCTCGGCGACCTCGATCTCGCTCAGAATCGCGCGGATATCCTGCATCTGCTGCTGCAGGAGCGCGCGACGCTGCGCGAGCAGGTTCATGAACTGGCTCATCTGCGCGTCTTCGGTCGGCGCGTTGTCGTACAGATCGAACAGCTCGCGCGTCTCGTTGAGGCTGAAGCCCAGCCGCTTGCCACGCAGAATCAGGCTCAGGCGCACGCGGTCACGGCGTGTGTAGATGCGCCGATTGCCGCGGCGCTGCGTCGACAGCAGGCCCTGGTCCTCGTAGTAGCGGATCGCGCGGGTGGTGATGTTGAATTCGTCCGCGAGCTCGGAAATCGTATACGTGGTCGCACGTGTCGAGCTGCCCGGGCGCAGCGTGGATGTTGCCGACCTGTTCGACATGATTCTCTCCACAACCCCAATTGGTGGACACTGGATGCACGGAGGGCATACGCTTCGCACCCGCGCGGCCGACTGCGGCGCATCGCCCGCGCATGCGCGCGGGCGAGACGTGTGCACGCCGTGCACGACACAGCCTTCAACGCTCAATGATATTGACGGTGACGTAAACGTCAAGTTAAACCTGTCACGCCTGTCCGGTTTTTCCTGCGACCGCTCCTTCCTCATCGATCAGATTCATCGTGGCGCCGCACGTCGTGCCCCGCCCGGGCACGGCGTTTCACCACAATGGCTTCGCGAGCGTCGTCGTGAAGTCCGAGAACATCATGTTGAAGCTGATGCTGATGCGCTCGCGCTCGCTGCCGTTCGCGTCCACCGAGTGGGCGAGCCATGCCGGAAACACGAGCAGCATGCCATCGGCCACTCGCACGACGACCTGGTCGGTGTTGGCCGCGGTCAGTTCGACGACTGGCGGGCGGATGACGCCGGTCTGCGCGCGCGGGTCGTGGAAGTTCACCGTGTCGGCACCCGCCGCCGTGCGCAGGTAATAGACCGCGCTCAGGTAGTTGTTCGGATGGCTGTGCAGACGGTGTTGCCCGCCGGGCGCGAGCACGGTGGCCCAGCAGCCGGTAATCTTGAACGCGTCGGCGCCGATGCGCAGGAAACGCAGCACCGATCCCATCGCCGCCTCGACATACCCGACCAGTTCGCCGAGCGCCTCGTGGCGGTGCAGCGCGCGCTCCGACTGCCAGCCTTGTCCGCACGCGAGCGGTGGCTCGCCTTCGCGCAACGTCTCAAGCAAGCCGAGAACCTGCGCCGCAACCGCGTCGCGCACCGCGTCGTCGAGCTGAATCTTCCACACCAGGGTCGGAAACATCGACACGATGTCCGCCCCCTGGCGCCATCGAGAGTCGGTCATGGCCATCGATCGCATTCGGCACGCCGCCTCCGCGTCACACACGGGCCCGCACCGCTGGCGCGCTCATGCCGACCGCGGCTCCGGTCTCGTGCGCCTCGCGCGCAGCGCACCCTTAGAACTTCCATTCTAGTACAGGCCGCCCGCTCGCCTCGCCCTGACCGACGCGTGCGCGCACGGCCGGACCGACGCATCGGCTCTCAGGCGGATTGCGGCCGCACGATCCAGACCGGACTCGCGCTCGCCCGCACGATGCTCTGCGCGACGCTGCCCATCACGAGCCGATTCAGGCCCGATCGCCCGTGGCTGGTCAGGACGATCAACGCGCCCGGCTGGGCATCCGCATACGAGGTGATCGCATCGGCCGGGTCGTTGCCGTGCAGCACCTCCCATTCCGCGCCGATGCCCTGCTCGTGGCGCAGCTGATCGTGCAGACGGCGCAGATACACCCATTCTCCGGTGTCTCCGTTGTCGCTCATGCGCGCCGCCTCGGGCTCGAGCACCTGTGTGAGCTGCAGCGTCGCCTTGAGCCGCGCGGCGAAGCCGGCCGCCGGCGCCAGGGCCTGCTCGGACAACGGCGAGCCGTCCACGCACACCAGGACCGAGCCGATCGGGCCGCGCCACTTGCGTGCATGTCGGGGGCCGACCAGCACGACCGGCCCGTCGTGTCGCTGCACGATCTGCCGTGCCACGCTGCCCAGCGCCATCTCGGAGATCGCGCCGCGGGCATGGGTGGCCATGCAGCAGACGTTGCCGCTGCCTTCGCCGAGCACCCGCAGCAGCGCCTCGGCAGGCGCGGCGTCGGCGAGTACCGTGATGTCGGCGTCGAGCTCCTCGATCGCGTCGCAGATCGCGTTGCGGCGCGCACCGACCTCGTCCTGGCGCGCGACGACCGACACCAGATGCAGGCGCAGACCCAGCTGCCCGGCGAGCGCCTGCCCGGCGATCAGGGCATCGAGCGAACGGTGAGAATCGTCCACCGGAACGATGACGCAGTTTTCCATGACACAGTCTCCTCGCGGCGCAGTATTGTTCTGTCGAACTATCCCAGCGCCGGCGAAGCCGGTCAAGCGCGGCGGATATGCGAGGCGGGACGGGCGCTCACAGCGGCGCCAACGGCCAGAAGAGCGGGATCAGCAGGCTCACGGTGAGCCACACGATCAGATTCATCGGCACGCCGAGCCGCGCGAAGTCGGTGAAGCGGTAGTTGCCGGCGTTATAGACGAGCGTATTGGTCTGGTAGCCGATCGGCGTCGCGAAGCTCGCGCTGGCCGCGAACATCACGCCGACGACGAAGGGGCGCGGATCGACGCCGAGCTGCTGCGCGACGCCGATCACGACCGGCGTGAACAGCACCGCCACGGCATTGTTGCTGATGAACTCGGTGGCGATCGACGTGATCAGGATCACCAGCGCGAGCATCGCCCACGGCGACAGGCCGTCGCCAACCGCCACCAGCGCACCTGCCAGCAGGTCGGCGAGCCCCGACTCGCGCATCGCGATGCTGACCGCGAGCATGCCGAAGATCAGCACCAGGATCGGCCATTCGATCGCCTTGTAGGCCTCGTCGGAGCGGATGCAGCCGCTCACCACGACGATCGCCGCGCCGATCATCGCGAGCCCTTCGATCGGCATCACGTTGAACGCGGCCAGCACCATCACGCCGACGATGGTCGCCAGCGCGATCGGGGCCTTGGCCTGGCGGTTGGCGGGGACGCGCCCCTCGGTGATCGCGAACAGATCGCCGTTCTCGCAGAAGCGCTTGATCTGCGCCGGCGTCCCCTCGACCAGCAGCACGTCGCCGAACTGCAGCTGGAAGTCGTCGCCGATGTCCTGGATCGAAGCGTCCTTGCGGTGCACCGCGATCAGGTGGATGCCGTAACGGGCGAGCAGATCGAGATCGCGGATCGGGCGCAGCACGTAGCGCGAGGTCTGTCCGACGATCGCCTCGACCATCACGACGCCGCTGCGCCGCAGCGTCTCGAGGTCGTGCGCGTCGGTGCCCTGCGCCTTCAGGCCGACCAGATCGGTGCTGCGCAAGTCCATCATCGCGCTGCTGCGGCTGTGGACGATCAGACGGTCGCCGACGACGAGCTGGGTGTCCGCCGCGGGCGACGTGATCTCCTCTTCGCCGCGGAACAGCTTCAGCACCTTGATCGTGCCGTTCGACAGCCGCGCCTCCTTCAGCGAACGGCCGGCCAGGCGCGAGCCGTCCGGCACGAACAGCTCGGTCATGAACAGGCGGTCGCCGCTGCCGGTGAACTGCTGCGTCAGCGTCTCGCGCGCGGGCAGGAAGCGCGGCGCAAGCAAGTACATGAAGACGCAGCCGATCGCCGCCAGCACGATCGCCGGCGCGCTGATCTCGAACATGTGGAACGGCGCCAGCCCCGCGCTGCGCGCGACGCCATCGACGAGGATGTTCGTCGACGTGCCGACCAGCGTGATCAGCCCCCCCAGAATGGTCGCATACGAGAGCGGGATCAGCAGGCGTGACGGCGCAATGTCGTGACGCGCGGCGATCGCGATCACCGCCGGAATCATCACCATCACGACGGGGGTGTTGTTGATGAACGGCGACACCAGCACGCCGACCAGCAGCATCGCCACCAGCAGCCGCCGCTCGCTGCGGCCGGCCATCGCACCGAGCCAGTCGCCGAGGCGGTCGACGCAGCCGGTCCTGCTCAGGGCGCCGCTGATGATGAACAGGCACGCCACCGTGATCGGCGCGCTGTTCGCGAACACGCCCAGCACCTGCCCCGGCGTGAGCAGCCCCAGCACGAGCAGCGCGGCGACCGCCAGCATCACCGCGACGTCGGGCTTGAGCCATTCGCGGATGAACACTGCGAAAAGCCCCAGCAGGACGAGGCCGACGACGAGGGCGTGGAGGCTTTCCGGGACCGGCATGGTGCTCCCTGTCGAGGGGAATCGGACAAGCCGGTCACGTTACCCGACGTCCTTCACGCCGCAAAAGAATAAAAATTTCGTTCGTTATTCCGATTGCTGCATATGACGCGATCACCGTGTCGCGCGAGGGCTGTGCGCACGCCTCCGGCAATGCGACAATGGCGCGTTGCCCTGCGGATCCGCCGTCATGTCCGAAGATTCGATCGCCCCGATTGCCGCCATTGTCTATTCGCCGACCGATCGCGTCGAAGCGTTGATGGTCCAGGCAGCACGCCGGCTCGCCGCACAAGGGGTGCGCCTGGGTGGCGTCCTGCAGCACGACGTCGGTCTCGCCGAGGGCGATCCGTGCGGCATGGAAATGGAAGACCTCGCCACCGGCGAGCGCTTTGCCCTGTCGCAGGAGCTCGGCAGCGGCTCCGAGGCGTGCCGGCTCGACACCTCATCGCTCGCATATGCCGGCATGGCGGTGCGCGCCGCGATCGACGGCGGTGCCGAGCTCGTCTTCGTGAACAAGTTCGGCGCGCAGGAAGCGGTCGGCGCCGGGCTGCGCACCGAGATGGCGACCACGGTGATGGCCGGCGTGCCGCTGCTCACCGCGGTCGGCGGACGCTTTCTGAAGGAATGGCAGGAATTCACCGGCGGCGAATCGGCCCTGCTCGAGCCGAACCTGCAGAATATCCTCGACTGGTGGGCGAGCGTGCGCGCGAGCGCCTGAGTCGCATGGATTGTCGCCCCGGCTGCGGCGCCTGCTGCATCGCGCCGTCGATCTCGAGTCCGATTCCCGGCCTGCCGGGCGGCAAGCCCGCCCGCGTGCGCTGTCCACAGCTCACCGACGACCTGCGCTGCGCGATCTTCGCCCTGCCTCAGCGTCCGCGCTGCTGCGCCGGGCTCGCCCCCTCCGCCGAAATGTGCGGCACCAGCCGCGACGAAGCGCTCGCCTGGCTCACGCGCCTCGAAAAGCTGACCACTCCCGAAACCAGCCACAAGCCATGACCATCATCTATCTGCACGGTTTCCGCTCCTCTCCGGCATCGATCAAGTCCACCGCCCTCGGGCAGCGCATGCGCGCCCTTGGCCTCGGCGCGGCGTTATGGTGCGAGCAACTGCCGGTCGCACCGCGCGAGGCGATCGCGCTGATCGAGACGCAGATCGCGCGTTGCCGGCGCGACGGGTCGGGCGCCGACCCGACGCTGGTGGGCAGCTCGCTGGGTGGCTACTACGCGACCTGGCTCGCCGAGCGCCATGGCCTGAAGGCCGTGCTGGTCAATCCGGCGGTCGTCGCGCCCAGTGCGCTGGAGGACTGGATCGGGCCGCAGACGAATCTGTACACCGGCGAGACCTTCGACTTCACGCGCGCGCACGTCGACGCGCTGCGCGCGCTCGACGTCGGCGCGATCACCCGGCCCGAGCGCTACTGGCTGCTGGTCGAGACCGGCGACGAGGTGCTCGACTATCGCGTCGCCGTGGCGAAGTACGCCGGCGCGCGCCAGACCGTGCTCGAAGGCGGCGACCACGGCTTCTCGCGCTGGACCGACTATCTCGACGCCGTGCTCGAATTCGCCGGGCTCGGCCGCGCTGCGGACGCCCCGACCCAAGCGCCCGAAGAAGCCACCGTGCGCGCACGCGCGGCAACGAAAGGGTGAGCACGTGAGCACACCCGATTTCGATCCGGCGCGCTTCAAGGCGCTCGAGCGCGCCGGCTTCAACCGCATCGCCGCCCGCTACGCCGACGGGGCCCACCTGCGCAGCGATCTCGCCGACGCGCTGCTCGAAGCGGCCGACCTCGCCCCCGGCCAGCACGTGCTCGACCTCGCCAGCGGCCCGTGCCTGCTCGCCCGCGACGCGGCACAGCGCATCGCGCCCGACGGCTGGGTGCTGGCGACCGATATCGCCGAGGTCATGCTCGCCGAAGGACGGCGCCGCGCGACCGCGCTGTCGGGCTGCAGCGCGCTGGCCTTTGCCGCGGCCGATGCCGAGCAGCTGTGCGTGGCCGACGCGAGCGTCGACCGCGTGCTGGCCGGGCTGGCGCTGTTCATGTTCCCGCACGCGGAGCGTGCGCTGGCCGAGATGCGCCGCGTGCTGCGGCCGGGCGGCCGGCTCGCGATGTCGGTGTGGGGGCCGCGCGAGGCGGTCCCGCTGATCGGCTGCGCCCAGGACTGCATCGCCCGGCTGCTGCCGGCCCCGCGCGTGCCGCGGCCGTCGGTGTTTCGCTTCGGCGATACGGAGCAACTGACCGACGCCCTGCAGCGGGCCGGCTTTGCCGACGTGCGCGTGGCCCCGTGTCGCTTCGCGTGCCACTTCGACAGCGCGGCCGACTACTGGCAGGCCTTCCTCGATCTGGCCGGCGGGGCTGCCGAGTCGCTCGCGCGCCTGCCCGACACGACCCAGCAGAGACTGCGTGCCGCGGTGGCCGAGGAGCTTGCACGATACCGCGACAAAAAAGGCGGGGGCTTCGCACTCGAAGCCCTCGCCCTGGTCGTCAGCGCCCGCGCCTGAGCGTGCGCGCCGGTTTTACTCAGCGCGCCGGAGGGCTCACGCCTTGACCTCTTTCTTGTCCGCGCCACTCGTCGCTGCAGTCTTGGGGGCAGCGGCCGGCGACGGCTCGGCTTTCGGCCCGCTTCCCGCGCCGGTCACCTCGGCCGCCGACTCCTGTGCGCTCTTGCCGCCCTGAGCTGCAGGCTCGCCGTTGCCGCCCGACACTGCGGCGCCCTTGGCCGCGGCGGTCGGGGCGGCCTGCTGCGTAGTCACGGCTGGTCTTGCGCCCGCCTCGGGCTTTGCATCCGCAGCCGCCTTGGCATCCGTGGCCTTAGCTTCTGCGGCCTTCGCTTCTGCGGCCTTCGCATCGTTGGCCGGCTTTGCTTCCGCCGCCTTGGCTTCGGCGGTGACTTTCGCGTCAGCCGCCTTGGCTTGCGTCGCAGGCCTGGTTTCGACGCTCGGCTTCACCGGCTCGGTGGCCTTCTTCGTTTCAGCCGACTGTTCGGAGGCCTTCGGACCCGGCGCCGTCTTCGCGCTCACGTCGACCGCGGCCGCCGCGCTGCCACCGCCCTCGCCTGCCGCCGTTTTGCCCGCCTGAGCCGACTTGTCACCGCTGTCGGCGCTGCTCGCCGACGCCTTGGCGGCGCCGAGTGTGGTGGCCGCGGCCGGGACGGCCTTCTCGCCCTGCAGCGGACTCAGCGTCGGCTTCGCATCGCCCGACGCGCCCGTCGCCGCCGCGGCGGCTGCCGGCGCAGCCTGATCGGGACCAGCCTTGTCCTTGCCCGCGCTCTCCTGCGCAGCGGCCGGCTTGTCGGCGCTGGCCCCCTGGCCCGCCGCTCCAGTCGCCGGTTTCACCCCGGCCTTCTGTCCGGGTGCGGCCTCGCCGACCGCCGCGACGTCCTTGCTGCCGTCGAGCAGCAGCGTCGTCACGCGCTCCTTGAACAGATCACGCGCCGAACCGGCCGACAGCTTCTCGTAACCCGACGACAGGTGCTGGAACAGCTCGCGGTACGAGCCGGCCATCGACACGAACAGGCTCGCCGTCTTGTCGAAGTGGGTCTCGACCTCGCGCTTGTAGCCGCTGAGCTCGTCCTTCTGCCGCATCAGCTCCGATTCGAGCTCCTCGATGCGCTGCTTGCCGCTGCCGCTCTGGCGACCGACAAAGAAACCGATCACGGCCGCAACCACGACGGCCACGATCGCGACGACCCACCACGTTTGTTCAGTCATGTTCTCCCTCGCTACTGCCTTTCTTCAAATCGGCCCAAGGCCCACCATTCGTTCTCGAGTACGACGACCCCGCGACGGCGTCGCGCCCGGCACCCCGCGTATTGTCCCGGAGCGGCGCAGCAAAGGGCTTGATACGCGTTAAGAAGCCGCCGGCGAAAACGGCCTGCGGTGGAGCGCCTCCGCAGGCCGCACAGTATACGCGCATTGCCGGTGCGCCGCCGCCGCGGGCTCGAACACATCCCGACACGACCGTTGCGGTGAGCCGCGGTGCAATCCAGTACACTGTCGCAATTGATTATTCGTGGCGGTGGTTGATGTTTGTGCTTTTTGAAGAGAGCGGGGCGTTCAAGGCGGGAACCGTGCTCGCCGACAACGATGCCTCGCTGCAGGTCGAGACCTCGCACGGCAAGCGCGTCAAGCTCAAGAGCAACCATGTGGTGCTGCGGTTTCGCGAGCCGGCGCCGATGGAGCTCCTCGACCGCGCCGAGGCGGCCGCCGAAGAGCTCGACACCGACTTCCTGTGGGAGGTGTGCGGTGACGACGAATTCGGCTTCGAAGCGTTCGCAGCCGAATATTTCGGGCGGGCGCCGAACGCAGTCGAAGCGGCGGCGGTGCTGTTGCGCCTGCACTCGGCGCCGATCTACTTCCACCGCAAGGGGCGCGGCCGTTTCCGCAAGGCGCCCGACGACATCCTGAAGGCGGCGCTCGCCGGCCTCGAGAAGAAGCGCCAGCAGGCCGAGGCAATGGAGCAGATGCGCGCCGAGCTCGTCGCCGGCCGGCTGCCGCCCGAGCTGCAGGGCATGCTGCCGCAGCTGCTGTACCGCCCGGACCGCAACCGCATCGAGACCAAGGCCGTCGAAGCGGCCTGCGTCGACGCCGGCCTGTCGGTGCCGCGGCTGCTGCTCAAGTGCGGCGCGCTCGCGTCGAGCTACGACTTCCACTTCAACCGCTTCCTGTTCGAGCACTTTCCGGACGGCATCGCGTTCCCGGCCTTCGACGCTCCGGGCGGCGACAGCGGCCTCGCACGCGCCGACGTACAGGCCTTCTCGATCGACGACGCAACGACGACCGAGATCGACGACGCGTTCTCGGTGACGCCGCGCGAGGGCGGCGGCTGGCGCATCGGCATCCACATCGCCGCGCCCGCACTGGGCTTCGGCCGGGGCTCGGCGCTCGACGCGATCGCCCGCCGGCGCCTGTCGACCGTGTACATGCCGGGCAACAAGATCACGATGCTGCCCGACGAGGTCGTCGAGCGCTTCACGCTCGCAGCCGGGCGCGAATGCCCGGCGGTGTCGCTGTACCTGGATCTGTCGCCGGCCTTGGCGATCGTCGGCCACGACAGCCGCGTCGAGCGCGTGCCCATCGTCGCGAACCTGCGCCACCACGACGTCGAGCCGCTGTTCAACGAGCACACGCTGCTGCACGGCGGCGCGGACTTCGAGTGGAAGCGCGAGCTCACGCTGCTGTGGGATCTGGCCACGGTGCTCGAGGCCGGGCGCGGCAAGGCGAGCGCCAACCAGAACCAGGTCGACTACAACTTCTACGTCGACTGGCACACGCAGACCGGCGACGGTCCCGGCTACGTCACGGTGAGCCGGCGGCGGCGCGGCTCGCCGCTCGACAAGCTGGTCGCCGAGCTGATGATTCTCGCCAACGCGACGTGGGGCAAACTGCTCGACGAAGCCGGGATCCCCGGGCTCTATCGCGTGCAGAACGGCGGCAAGGTCAGGATGACGATGTCGGCCGAGCCGCACGAGGCGCTCGGCGTCGACTGCTACGCGTGGTCGAGCTCGCCGCTGCGCCGCTATGTGGACCTCGTCAACCAATGGCAGATCATCGCCGTGCTGACGGGCGAGGCGCCCGCGTTCGCCCCGAAGTCGACCGACCTGATGGCGGCGTTGCGCGACTTCGAGCTCACCTATGCCGCCTACGGCGAGTTCCAGCGCCACATGGAGCGCTACTGGTGCGTGCGCTGGCTGCGCCAGCAGTCGCAGCCGCAGGTCGAGGCGCGCGTGCTGCGCGACAACGTCGTCAAGCTCGAGAACATACCGCTCGTGATCAAGGTGCCGTCGCTGCCGTTGCAGCTGCCGGGAACGCGCATCCGCATCGCGGTCGAGCACAGCGACCTGATCGACGTCGACGTCGCCGCGCGGTTTGTCGAAACCCTGGCCGAGCCCGGCCCCGAGGACGCGGCCGACCCGGTCTACGAAGGGACGTGACGCTTTGGCAGGCACTACGCCTTTTCCCGGCCTCGCTCACGCGTTCGGCAGCTCCAGCCGCCGCTGGCCGCTCGCGTCGATCGGCCTGAGCCCGCTGCTCGCGTTCGGGCTCACCGTCTCGCTGCTGCTGCACGGCCTCGTGCTGAGCACCGGCTTTCTCGCTCCGCCGCAGCCGGCGGTGCATCAACGCGACCGCGGCCTCGAAGTCGTGCTGGTCAATGCGCGCCATGCCCGCGCGCCCGACGCGGCTCAGGTGCTCGCGCAGGCCAACCTCGACGGCGGCGGCACGACCGAGCAGGACACGCGCCCGACCACGCCGGC
>DAOMOP010000030.1:5991-30069 GCA_035444405.1 Rhodocyclaceae bacterium | reverse complement strand
CTACGGGCGTACCCCGGCGCCGCTGAAGATCCCGACGACGCCGGCACCGACGACGATGCCCGGGGTGGCGGCGCGCATCGCGCGCGAGGTGCTGCTGTTCGAGAGCCTGTTCAAGGCTAACCTGTGGATCTGGGCGCTCGGGTGGCTGTTCCACGTCGGGCTCGCGCTGGTGCTGATCCGCCATCTGCGTTATTTCACCGAACCGGTGTGGGGCTGGGTGGCGCTGCTGCAGCCGCTCGGCATCGTCGGCGGCGTGGCGATGGCGGCCGGGCTGGCGGGGCTGTGGCTGCGGCGCATAGCAGTGCCGCGCATCCGCTACATCTCGACCCGCTCGGACCACCTGATGCTCGCGCTGCTGCTCGCGATCGCGGCCTCCGGCCTGATGATGAAGTTCGTCGCGCCGACCGACGTCGTCGCGGTCAAGGTGTTCTTTCTCGGCTTGCTGCGCTTCGAGCTGCATCCGCTGCCCGCGGACGGGCCGCTGCTCGTCCATCTGGCGCTGGTCGCGGCGCTGATGATCGTCTTTCCGCTGAGCAAGCTGCTCCACGCGCCGGGCATCTTCTTCTCGCCGACGCGCAACCAGGCCGACGACCCGCGCGAAGTGCGCCATCTCGCGCGCTGGGCGGCGCGGCTGGAACGGGGGAACTGAGATGGCGGCCAAGCTCGAAGCGCCACGCCTGCGCGAGTTTCCGGTGATCCCGATCCTGCAGGTCGATGCGATGGCCGAATCGCGTCCCTATGTCGCCGGCGACAAGATACAGCAGGCCATCGGCTTTCCCGGCGAGCTCGTCGAAGACTGGCAAGCCCGGGCCATCGCGAAGATGAGCGAGCTGCTGTCGAAGTACCGCTCGCTGAAGGTCTTCCTCGACGCCTGCGTGCACTGCGGCGCGTGCAGCGACAAATGTCATTACTTCATCGGCACCGGCGATCCGAACAACATGCCGGTGGCACGCCAGGAGCTGCTGCGCAGCGTCTATCGCCGCTACTTCACGCTCGCCGGGCGGCTGTTTCCGTCGCTGGTCGGCGCGCGCGAGCTTACGCCGGAGCTGCTCGAGCAGTGGTACCGCTACTACCACCAGTGCTCGGAATGCCGGCGCTGCTCGGTGTTCTGCCCGTACGGCATCGACACCGCCGAGATCACGATGGCCGCGCGCGAGATCATGGACTCGATCGGCCTCGGCCAGAAATACTCGAACGAGATCATCGGCAAGGTGCACCGCATCGGCAACAACCTCGGCCTGCCCGGCCCGGCGCTCGAGGACACGCTGCTCGGCCTCGAGGAGGACGTCAAGGAGGACACCGGCGTCGACGTGCGCTATCCGCTCGACCAGAAGGGTGCCGAGGTGCTGCTGGTGACGCCGTCGGCGGATTTCTTCGCCGAACCGCACGTCGAGAGCCTGATCGGCTATGGCAAGGTGTTCCACGCCGCCGGCGTGAGCTGGACGCTCTCGTCGCATGCGTCCGAGGCGGGCAACTTCGGCATGTTCATCGGCAACTACGAGCAGCTGCGCGCGATCGCGCTGCGCGTGCGCGAGGCCGCGCTGGAGCTCGGCGTCAAGCGCATCGTCGTCGGCGAGTGCGGCCACGCGTGGCGCGTCGCGTACAGCTTCTGGAACACGCTGGCGGGCATCGGCGCCGGCGGCAAGGACCCGTTCGCGGTGCAGCTGCAAAGCCAGCTCGATTCGCGCTATCGCCAGCCCACGCACATCTGCGAATTCACCTGGGATCTCATCCAGCGCGGCGCGCTGACCTTCGACAAGGAAGCCAACGATCACCGCATCGTCACCTTCCACGATTCGTGCAACGTCGCGCGCGGTTCGGGCATGGGCGACGTGCCGGGCGGGCAGTTCGAGATCCCGCGCAACATCATCCGCGCGGTCGCCAACCACTTCGTCGACATGGCCCCCGAGTCGATCCGCGAGAAGACCTTCTGCTGCGGCGGCGGCGGGGGGCTGCTCACCGACGAGCTGATGGAGCTGCGCGTGAAGGGGGCGCTGCCGCGCATGGAAACGCTGCACGAGGTCGTCGAGCGCCACGGCGTGAATTTCATGGCGACGATCTGCGCGATCTGCAAGGCGCAGTTCAGCAAGGTGCTGCCCTACTACGGCTTCGACATGCGCATGGTCGGCGGCGTGCATCAACTGGTGAGCACGGCGATCAGGCTGGGCGCGAAACAGTAGCGCCGGCGCTCACGACAAACGGATCAGCATTCGGAGAACAGCGATGCCAGGCAAGCTTGAACCGACGGACACCCGGCTGACGTTCCGGCGCTATCGCGACGGCGACGCCGCACTGAAGTCGTTCCACGACAGGATCTTCCAGGCCGGACACTCGCACAAGTGCCCGACCTACGTGCAATCGACGCCGCCGTGCCAGGGCAGCTGCCCGTCGGGCGAGGACATCCGTGGCTATCTGTCGATCGTGCGCGGCATCGAAAAGCCGCCGGCGGGCATGGCGTGGCAGGAGTATGCATGGCGCCGGCTCACCGAGGCGAACCCGTTCCCGGCGGTGATGGGCCGGGTGTGTCCGGCACCGTGCGAAAGCGGCTGCAACCGCAACGAGGTCGAGGATCACGTCGGCATCAACTCTGTCGAGCATTTCCTCGGCGAGTACGCGATCGCGAACGGGCTCAGGTTCGTGCCGCCGGCACGGCGCAGCGGCAAGAAGGTCGCCGTGCTGGGCGGCGGCCCGGCAGGCCTGTCGTGCGCGTACCAGCTCGCGCTGCGCGGCCACGACGTCACGATCTTCGACGAGCACGCCGAGCTCGGCGGCATGATGCGCTACGGCATTCCCGGTTTCCGCACGCCGCGCCCGGTGCTCGATGCCGAAATCCGGCGCATCCTCGACCTCGGCGTGCACACGCGGCTGAACTGCCGCGTCGGCACCGACGTCACGCTCGAGGCCATCCGGGCCGAGTTCGACGCCGTCTTTCTGGGCCTGGGCGCGCAGTCCGGGCGCAAGCTGCCGATCGAAGACGGCGACGCACCCAACATCGTCACCGCCACCGCCTTCCTGCGCGCATTCAATGACGGCCGCCTCACGCATGTGGGCCGGCGCGTGGTCGTCGTCGGCGGCGGCGACACGTCGATCGACGTCGCTACCGTCGCGCGCCGGCTTGGCCATATCGAGCACGCGCATCCGACCGACTTCGAGGGCGCGATCGCCGGCCGCCTCGCGCACGACGTCGCGCAGGTGTCGGCCAAGCGCGGTTGCGACGTCGTCCTGACCTCGATCTTCGCGCTCGACAAGATGCAGGCGAACCGTCACGAGATCGAGCAGGCGCTCGCCGAAGGCATCACGATCCGCGGCGGCGTCGCGCCGGTTGCGGTGCTGCGGGGGGCGGACGGGCGCGCCACCGCGCTGCGGGTGGTCGAGTGCGAGGCGAAAATCGTCGGCGGCCGGCTCGAGGTCCGCACGATCGCCGGCACCGAGTGCGATCTCGAGGCCGATCTGATCGTCTCGGCGATCGGCCAGGCGGTCGATTTCACCGGGCTCGAGGAGTTCGACAGCGGCCGCGGCGCGGTCGCGACCGACCGCAACTACCAGGTGCCGGGCAAACCCGGCACCTTCGCCGGCGGCGACGTGACCCGCCCGCATCTGCTGACCACCGCGATCGGCCACGGTGCGATCGCAGCCGACGGCATCGACCGGTTCCTCTCCGGCGAGGAGGGCTGGAAGCGCCCGAAGATCGATGTGCATGCCTTCGACCTCAATCGCAAGCTCGCCGAGAAGGGCGTCACGCTCGCGCGTGCGACCGAGCCGCTCCGCGGTACCGATCGCAGCGATGTCGCCCTGCACAACTACGAGAACCGCTCGGACCGCTACGTGATCCCGCACGACGCGCTCTTTCTCGGCCACTTCGCCTACACGCCGCGCAACAAGCGCCGCTTCGTCATGCTCACCGAAGCCGAGGCGCTCGGCAACTTCGAAGAGCGCATCGCAGCGCTCGACGCGTCGCAGGCGATCGCCGAGGCCAAGCGCTGCATGAGCTGCGGGATGTGCTTCGAGTGTGACAACTGCGTCGTGTATTGCCCGCAGACCGCGGTCAAGCGCGTGCCGAAGAAGGATGCGACGCTGGGGCGCTACGTGTACACGGACTACAGCCGCTGCATCGGCTGTCATGTCTGCCGCGATGTGTGCCCGACCGGCTATATCCAGATGGGCTTGGGCGAGTAGCGGTTGACGGCACGGGGAGGGTTAGCCATGTCGGCCAGGGCGAACGGATCGATGCGGGGCGGCCCGCCCGGGTGGCGGGGGATGCTGCTACGTGCGACGCTCGCCGCGGGGCTGGCGTGGGCGGGCATGGCGGTTGCCGGCGAAGGCGGGCGTACGCCGCAGCCGCAGCTCGTCATCGAGAGCGCTGAAGCATGCATCGCGCCGCCGGCCGAGATGCGGCGCAAGCATCCGCAGTTGCTCGCGCAACAGAAGAAGCTGACCGTGCGCGAGGGGGTGCGCGGCGCCGGCGCGACGCTCGCCGGCTGCATCAGCTGCCACGCCAGCCGCGACAACGGCTCGGTGATCGGCACGGACCGCAACTTCTGCCAGAGCTGCCACAGCTTCGTTGCGGTCAGGCTGGACTGCTTCGACTGCCACCAACCGGCACCGGCCCGGCATGGCGAGCGCGCGACACCGGCGCCGATCACGCCGCTGGCGGGCGGGGAGGGCGCACGATGAGCGGACACGAGCCTGTTTCGACGGCCGGGCGCCGCGGTTTTCTCGCCGCGGCCGCGGCGACGCTTGCCGGCGTGCTGGTCGCGCCGGGCATACGGCTGATCGAGGTGGCCGGCGCACGCGCGCCCGGTGAGCCGGCCACCTCGCGCGTGCGCTGGGGCATGCTGATCGACACGACGCGCTGCCGTGCCGATTGCAACGCCTGCGTGCTCGCGTGCGAGCGCGAGAACGGCCTAGAGCCGGCGGGCGGCGCCGGCGTCGACGCGCGCCAGCGCCCGCAGTGGGTGCGCAAGATCGAGCTGAAGGAGGTGGCGACCGGGCGCACCGCGTCGCTGCCGATGATGTGCCAGCACTGCGCGCAGCCGCCGTGCGTGGACGTGTGTCCGACCGGCGCGTCGTTCAAGCGTGCCGACGGCATCGTGCTGGTCGATCGCCATATCTGCATCGGCTGCCGTTACTGCATGATGGCCTGCCCCTACAAGGCACGCTCGTTCGTGCATGCACCGCTGCGCGATCAGCATCCGGATGTGCCGCGCGGCGTCGGCTGTGTCGAGGCGTGCACGCTGTGCGTGCAGCGCGTCGACCGCGGCCTCGCGCCCGCGTGCGTGGACGCCTGCGCCGCGGCCGGGCACGGCGCGATCCTGTTCGGCGACCTCAACGATCCGGACAGCGCAATCGCGCGCCGGCTGCGCGAGGTCGCCTCGACGCAGGTGCGCGCCGACCTGCGCCTCGACACCGGCGTCCGCTACCAGGGGATCTGACGACGATGGATGCGATCTCGCAAGAGCATGCCCCGGGCCGGACCAGCCGTAGCGCGCCGGGCCCCGTTCCGGCCGGCAGCGGGCCGTATGCGGCGCGCCTGGAGGCGCGCATCTTCGTCGTCGTGCTCCTTGCCGGCGCGCTGCTCATGCTCGGCGGCGCGTGGGCCGCCGCCTACATGCACGCCCACGGCCACGCCGTGACCGGCATGACCAACCAGGTCGTGTGGGGCATGCCGCATGTGTTTGCGATCTTCATGATCGTGGCCGCCTCCGGGGTGCTCAATGTCGCCTCGGTCGGCTCGGTGTTCGGCAAGCCGGTCTACAAGGTGCGTGCGAAGCTTTCGGGCCTGCTCTCGCTCGCCTTGCTCGCTGGGGGGCTGGCGGTGCTGATGCTCGACCTCGGGCGGCCCGACCGCGTCGTGATCGCCGCGACGCATTACAACGCGCGCTCGGTGTTCGCATGGAACGTGTTGCTGTATAGCGGGCTCTTCGCGATCGTCGCGGTGTACCTGTGGATGATGATGGAGCGGCGCATGAACCGCTACGCGAAGCTCGCCGGCATCGCGGCGCTGAGCTGGCGCATCGTGCTCACCACCGGCACCGGCGTGATCTTCGCGTTCCTGGTCGCGCGCCAGGCCTACCATTCCGCGGTGCTGCCGCCGATGTTCATCGCGATGTCGCTGGCCTGGGGCACGGCGATCTTCCTGCTCGCGCAAAGCGGCATCCATGCATGGCAGGGCCGCCCGGTCGATGTCGCGGTCGAGCGCCGCATCGCACGGCTGCTCGCGCTGTTCGTGATCGCCGCGTGCTACTTCGTGCTCGTCTACCACCTCACGAACCTCTATTTCGCCCACCAGAGCGCCTTCGTGCGCTTCATCCTCGTCGACGGCGGCGTCTTCCCGGTGCTGTTCTGGGGCGGCTACGTGCTCGCCGGCACGGTCGCGCCGCTGCTGCTGATCTTCCATCCGGCGCTGGCGAGCCGGCGCACGCTGCTCGCCGCGTGCGCACTCATCGTGCTCGGCGCGTTCGCCCAGCTCTATGTCTTCATCGTCGGCGGGCAGGCCTGGCCGCTGGAGCTCTTCCCCGGTCATGTCGCGACCAGCACCTTCTTCGACGGTGCGATCGAACACTACCGCCCGAGCCTGCCCGAGTGGCTGCTCGGCCTGGGTGGCGTCGGTCTGGCGCTGGCGGCGACCGTGATCGGCCTGCGCGTGCTGCCGTTCCTGCGCGCCGACGAGGTCGCCGCAGTGGACGAGGCCGCCGCGCGCTCGAACCGGGAGGTGTAGGGATGGACCGTCTGCTGATTTCCGCCGCTCACAAGTCGTCCGGCAAGACCACCCTCAGCATCGGCCTGTGCGCGGCGCTCAGTGCGCGCGGCCTTGCCGTGCAGCCGTTCAAGAAGGGACCCGACTACATCGACCCGATGTGGCTCGCGCGCGCGGCGCACCGCGCGTGCTACAACCTCGACCCCTTTCTGATGGGCATGGACGAGATCGAGCGCCTGTTCCGCCGCCACGCGCTCGGCGCAGACCTGTGCCTCGTCGAGGGCAACAAGGGGCTCTACGACGGTCTCGCGCTCGACGGCAGCAACAGCAATGCGGCGCTGGCGGCCGCGCTCGGCCTGCCCGTCGTGCTCGTCGTCGATGCGCGCGGCATGACGCGCGGCATCGCGCCGCTGCTGCTCGGCTACCAGGCCTTCGACCGCAGCATCCGCATCGCCGGCGTGATCCTCAACAACCTCGGCGGCTCGCGCCACGAGGCCAAGCTGCGGGCGGTCATCGAGCACTACACCGACATGACGGTGGTCGGCGCGGTCCATGCCGACGAACGGCTCGCGATCGTCGAGCGCCACCTCGGCCTGATGCCGAGCAACGAGGCCGGCGCGGCGGACGCGCAGATCGCGCGCATCGGCGAGGCGGTTGCCGCCCAGGTCGATCTCGACCGCGTCATCGACATCGCGCGCTCGGCGAGTGCCTGGCCGGTGCGCCTGCACGGCGGGGTCGCGAGCGGCGCCGGGGTGGTGAGCAGGGCTGGGGTGGAGAGCAGGGCTGAGGTGACGAGCAGCGCTGGGGTGGCGAGCGGCAGCGGGACGGGCGATGTGATCCCCGTCACCCCGCCGCGACCCGTTGAGCGGCGCGGCCGCCCGCGCACGCGACCGGCGACGGTGGCCCCGCTGGTGCGCAGCCGCCCGCCGCGGCTGCGTGTCGGCATCGCGATGGACCGCGCGTTCGGCTTCTACTATGCGGACGATCTGACCGCGCTGCGCCACGCCGGCGCGCAGATCGTGCCCTTCGACACGCTCGCCGACCCGTGCCTGCCGGCCGTCGATGCGCTGTTCATCGGGGGCGGTTTTCCCGAAATGCTCGCCCCGCAGCTCGAGGCGAACGCGACGCTGCGCGCCGATATCCGTGCCGCGATCGAGGACGGCCTGGCCGTCTATGCGGAGTGTGGCGGCCTGATGTACCTGGCGCGCACGCTGCAGGTCGACGGACGTCGCCACGCGATGGTCGGGGCGCTTCCCGGCGACGTCGTGATGCATGCGCGGCCGGTCGGGCGCGGCTATGTCGAGCTGGCCGAAACCGCCGACATGCCGTGGCTGGCGCCCGCTTGTCCGGAACGCAGCGTGCGGGCCCACGAGTTCCACTATTCGAGCCTCGAGAATGTCGACGCGGCGGTGCGCTTCGCCTATCGCGTACGCCGCGGCTACGGCATCGACGGGCGCAACGACGGCCTGGTGTATCGCAACGTGCTGGCCTCGTACGCGCATCTGCGCAGCGTCGGCGCGTGCGCCTGGGCCGAGCGCTTCGTCGCGTTCGCGCTGCAGGTCAAGCGCCAGCGCGCGGCCGGCGCGCAAGTAAGCATCCCCCGGCAATGCCGGGGGCTTTACGGATGAGCGCCTCAAAGGCGCCGAAGAATCCATGAGCCGCCCGAGACGGCACGGTCACTCCTCCCCCAAGGGGGAGGTCGAGAGGGGGATGGGTTTCGGTCGGAATTGACCTGCGCCTGTACGAGCCCCGTCCGAAACCCATCCCCACCCCAACCCTCCCAAAGGGGAGGGAGCTCGCCTTACCCCGCACGCGCCCGGTACGCGGCCGCGTCGGGTGGCTCCGCGTCGGGCGCGTGCGCACAGGGCACCATGCCCTGCTCGACGGCATAGACGGCCGCTTCGACGCGCGAGGTGAAATTGAGCTTGGCGAGGATGTGGCGCACGTGGAGCTTGACGGTGTCGTGGCTGATGTTGAGCTCGCGCGCGATGGCCTTGTTGCTCTTCGCGCTGGCGAGCAGCTGCAGGATCTCCTGTTCGCGCGCGGTGAGCCGCTCGGTCTTCTCGGCGGGTGCCTCGGTGCCGCCGTGCTGCAGGAGGTTCGCGAGCTTCAGCGACATCGCCGGCGCGACGACCATCTCGCCGCGGGCAATGCGTCGGATGGCCTCGATGACCTCGTCGGGGTCCATGTCCTTGAGCAGGTAGCCGCGCGCGCCGGCCCGCAATGCGCCGGCCATGTCCTCCTGCGCCGCGCTCATCGTCAGGATCGTCACGGGCACCTCGCAGCCTTCGCCGCGCAGCTTCTGCAGCAGCGTGATGCCATCCATCGCGGGCATCTTCAAGTCCATGATCACGAGGTCGGGCACGTGGGCCTCGATGAGCGCCAGTGCCTCGTCGGGGTCGCCCGTGGTGCCGAGCACGCGCATGCCGGCGCGCAGTTCGAGCAGTTCCTTGAGGCCGCGGCGGCACAGACCGTGATCGTCGACGATCACGACGCTGATCGGGTCATTCATGGTGATGCCTCCCTTCGGATGTGGTGGCCGGGAAGCGGAGGCGCACGCGCGTCCCGGCGCCGGCCTCGCTTTCGAAGTCGATGTGCCCGCCCAACTGGGCGACGCGTTCGCGCATGATGTTCAGCCCGAAGTGGCCATGCTCGGTGGCGGTCGCGTAATCGGCGGCGAGGCCGACGCCATCGTCGGCGACGGTGATCGCGTAGTGGCCGTCGTGCTCGTCTATCGTCAGCCGGCAGTGACGCGCACGCGCATGCTTCATGACATTGGCCAGCGCCTCGCTGACCACGTGAAACACCTGCAGCTGCTGTTCGTCCGTGAGCTCGAGGTGCGCGACGCGATTGTCGAAGCTGAAGTCGATCGCGCTGACGGCACGGAAGCCGGCCACCGCTTCGGTGAGTGCATGCACGAGGCCGCGCGGGTCGAGCTCGGTACGAAAGTGCGTGATCAGCGCGCGCACGCGGCGGTGCGAGACGACGAGCGACTCGTCGAACTCTTCGAGGTAGCGGGCGGTGCGCGCATCGTCGTGCGCGGCGATCGCGTCGCGCAGCAGCGGCATGCGCATGCGCATCGACGCAAGGTTTTGCGCGAGCGAATCGTGCACCTCGCTGGCGAGCATCTGACGCTCGTGCGCGAGGCCGGCGTGCAGGTTTTGCCGCATCAGGCGACCGTTCTCGAGCGTCAGGCCGAGGATCGCGCCCAGTGCGACGAGCAAGGGGGCGAGCGACGCCGGTGGCTTGCGGCCGGGCGGCAGAAAGAGCTTGAGGACCCCGCAGGCGGCACCGCGGTGATGCAGCGGTACGGCATAGGTATGGTAGCGGTCGGCGGCAGGGAACGTCTTGCCGATATCGATGGCACAGCCGCATGGCTGGGTCGCCAGGCGCGGCCGGTTGCGCGCGACCGCTTCGCCGCAGGTGCCACAGGAATCGGCGACCTCGAAGGTGGCGTCCCAAAGCGCTACGGGCATGCCGACGGCCGCGACGAGCCTCAACTGATGGGTGTCCTCTTCGAGATGGCGGATCGCGGCCGCGGCGGCACCCGCCAGCGTGACCACCGCCTGCAGCAGTTGCTCGAGCGGCTCACGAAACTCGGCCTCCGAGCCCGCCGCCGCCAAAGCCTCCTGCGACGCGATGCTCGCCGAGCTGTCCTGCCGTCGAAGCGGCTGGCTGCTCATCGGTCATCTCCTCCTCGCTACCTGCCGGTGGCTGCCTGTCTGTACGTGCGCCCGGTGGGCGCCTGCAGCTCGAAGTATGTTAGTGAGTAATAATATAGCGAAAAACGAGTAGGTGTGCGACCGCTCTCGGTGTTAGCGGAGATCGGGTTGCCTGCGATTGCGGACGCGTGCGTTCCGAGGCCCCGGATCTGACCACTCGAGCCGCCACCGCGTCCGCGCATCTGGTCAGCGCGCCGCGCGCGGGGTGACTCTGACGCGAGGGTCGATGATCCGCATTTCGCCGCCCGGCGCGGGCGGGGCGCATGTCGCAGCGGCCCCGCGAGTGCGACGTAGGCTGTGGCGGGTCGAAACGGCACATTCCCGACGTCCGGAACAATGTCATTTCGCGCCGAAGCGCGGCATCCCGCGTTGACCTCGATCAAAAAAATGTGCCGCAGCGGTGCCGCAGCACCCATCCCGGGTATCCGGGTCGATCGTGCGCGGGGATGCCGGGCATTGAGCTCGATCGAGCGCAGGGATGCTTACCCGGAAGGGGGAGGCGCGGACTGCCCGTACCGGTTATGGACATCGGCTCGGCGCTTGCGCGTAAATGGTGCCCGAAATCGGGACACGACTTCGGACCGAAATCGGGGACCGGCAGCGCACGCTGTAGACGAGGTTTCCGAACGGAATCTTGAATGCGCCATTGTCCTACGCATTTGTGATAGCCTCGGCCACTCCTCCCGCTCCCGACGATGCGCCATGGCCGACCACGACAACGGCTACAAGCTGCTCTTCTCCCATCCCGCAATGGTCGAGGACCTGATCCGGGGCTTCGTCCATGAGGACTGGGTGGCCGAGCTCGACTTCGCCACGCTCGAAAAGGTGAGCGGCACGTTTGTCGCCGATGATCTGCGTGATCGTGAAGACGACGTGATCTGGCGCGTGCGCTGGGGCCGCGAGTGGCTCTACGTCTATCTGCTGCTCGAGTTCCAATCGCGCACCGATCGATTCATGGCGGTGCGTATGCTCACCTATGTGGGCCTGCTCTACCAGGAGCTGATCCGCGGCGCACAGCTCACCGAACACGGCAAGCTGCCGCCGGTACTGCCGTTGGTGCTCTACAATGGCCGCACGCGCTGGCGCGCCGCCACCGAGGTCGCCGAGCTCATTGACGCGATCCCGGGCGGGCTCGAGCGCTACTGCCCGCGGATGTTACCTTCTGCTGGACGAAGGCGCGCTCGAGGAGAGCGCGCTGCCGGCGGTGCGCAATCTCGCCGGGACGCTGTTCCGGCTCGAGCGCAGCCGCCAGCCCGAGGACCTGCGCGACGCGGTCGCCGCGCTCGCCGACTGGCTGAGCGCACCCGAGCAGAACGGGCTGCGGCGGACGTTTGCGGTATGGATCAAGCGGGTGCTGCTGCCGGCGCGGCTGCCCGGTGTCGTGATTCCGGAAATCGTGGACCTGCAGGAGGTCAAGAACATGCTCGCCGAACGCGTGGTTGAATGGACGAAGGAATGGAAGCAGCAGGGACTGCAGGAGGGGTTGGAGCAGGGTGTGCAGCAGGGCGAGGCCGCCGTGCTGCTGCGTCAGATCGAGCTCAAGTTCGGCCCGCCGGATGCAGCGGTGCGTCGGCGCATCGAGCAGGCCGATGCGGCGACCCTCCTGCGCTGGTCCGAACGCATTCTTACCGCCGACCGGGTTGACGCGATCTTTCACTGACCGCTTCAGGGTCTCGACACCGGCGCGAAGTGACTGCGCCCCCGCGGCGGGCGAGACGGTCCGAAAGCATGCGTGCAGAATCGGCAGATCAAGAACAAGCCGGCTTCCGTGGTGGCGAAAGCCGATGCACTCGACGAGGATGCGACCCTGGGCATGTCCTTCGTGAGCTACGCGGGGCTGTTGAAAGGCGCCGAGCGCAGCACGCGCAAGGCGAAGGTATTGCAAGCGCTGGAGCAATTGACGCGGCAGGTGCCGGTGTACTTCACCGTCGATCGCAGCCACTGCGAGCACTACGCCCGGCAATCCACCCGGCTTCGCGAAGCGGGCACACCGATCGGCGCCAACGACCTTTGGATCGCCTGCCATGCGCTTGCCGAAGATGCGACGCTCGTCACCAACAACGTGCGTGAGTTCAAGCATGTCGCGGGCCTGAGATTGGAGAACTGGGCCGAGTAAAATTCGCGGGGCAGATGACGATATCCGATCTCTCCGAACTCCCTTCCTCATGATGATGGCGTAGCAGTGCGGCGCTGCCTGATGTATTCTTTTGGCATTAGGTCCATATACTCTTTCTGCCATGCCGCGTCGCGCGCGTCTTTGCCTCCCGGGCATTCCCATGCACATCGTCCAGCGCGGCAATATCCGAAAGGCATGCTTCTTTGCCGATGAAGACCGTCGCTGCTATCTCGACTGGCTGGAGGACTATGCGTTGCGCCACGGCTGCCGGATGCATGCATACGTCGTGATGACCAATCACGTGCATTTCTTGCTGAGCCCCGACGATCCCGATAGCGTCGGCGCCATGAGGAAGGCGCTGGGACAACGCTACGTGCAGCACGTCAACCGCGCCTACCCGCGAAGCGGCACGTTGTGGGAGGGGCGCTATCGTTCTTGCCTCGTCCAGGATGATCGCTACCTCCTGAACTGTATGCGCTACATCGAATTGAATCCGGTGCGCGCGGGGATGGTCCGCCGGCGGGTCGATCATGTCGTGCTGCCCCGGCACCGAGGGACCCGCGTTGTTGAACATCTTCACAAGATGTGCCGCAGCGGCACCGCAGCGTCCATCCCGGGTATCCGGGTCGATCGTGCGTAGGGATGCCGGGCATTGAGCTCGATCGAGCGCAGGGATGCTTACCCGGAAGGGGGAGGCGCGGACTGCCCGTACCGGTTATGGACATCGGTTCGGCGCTTGCGCGTAAATGGGGCCTGCCTCGCGCGGTGAAGGCCGCGCGCGATCCGATGAGAGCGCACGCACATGGCCCACCGACCGCTGCACGATCCGCTCAAACCGCCCGTGGCCGACGCCGCGACCGAGATCCGCACGACGACGTGCTATATGTGCGCCTGTCGCTGCGGCATCCGCGTGCATCTGCGCGACGGCGTGGTGCGCTACATCGACGGCAACCCGAATCATCCGCTCAACCGCGGCGCGATCTGCGCGAAGGGCAGCGCGGGGATCATGAAGCAGTACTCGCCGGCGCGACTGACGCGCCCGCTGCGGCGCAAGCGCGGCGCCGAGCGCGGCGCCGGCGCGTTCGAGCCGATCGGCTGGGACGAGGCGCTTGCGATGCTGGCCGAACGGCTCGCGCGCATCCGCGAAACCGATCCGAAGCAGTTCGCGCTCTTCACCGGGCGCGACCAGATGCAGGCGCTCACGGGCCTGTTCGCGCGCCAGTTCGGCACGCCCAACTACGCCGCGCACGGTGGTTTCTGCTCGGTGAACATGGCCGCCGGCATGATCTACACGATCGGCGGCTCGTTCTGGGAGTTCGGCGGGCCGGACCTCGAGCGCGCGCGGCTTTTCGTGATGATCGGCACCGCCGAGGACCACCATTCGAATCCGCTCAAGATCGCGATCGCGAAGTTCCGCCGCGCCGGCGGCCGGCTCATCGCGATCAACCCGGTGCGCAGCGGCTATGCGGCGATCGCCGACGAATGGGTGCCGATCCGCCCCGGCACCGATGGCGCGCTGCTGCTCGCGATCGTGCACGAGATCATCGCCCGCGGGCTGTACGACCGCGACTTCCTGGTGCGCTACACCAACGCCGGCCAGCTCGTGAACCTGGACGAGGCGAGCGACGAGTTCGGCATGTTCCTGCGCGCCGAGGTCGCGAAGGACGAGGGCTGTCCGGATGCGCCGAACAAGCTGTGGTGGGACCGCAACAGCGACCGCGCGGTCGTTTCGCACAGCGACGGCGCCGACCCGTACCTGCGCGGCGCGTTCACGCTTGCCGACGGCACGCCGGTCAAGCCCGCCTTCGAGCTGCTGCGGCAGCGCGTGGCCGGCTACATACCGGAGTGGGCCGAACAGATCACCGGCGTGCCGGCCGCGACGATCCGCCGCCTCGCGCACGAGATGGGCATCACCGCGCGCGACTACCGCATCGAGCTGCCGATCGCGTGGACCGACAGCTGGGGCCGCGAGCACGATACGGTGACCGGCAACCCGGTCGCCTTCCACGCGATGCGCGGGCTCGCCGCGCATTCGAACGGCTTTCACACCATCCGAACGCTGGCGATCCTGATGACGCTGCTCGGCACCATCGACCGCCCCGGCGGATTTCGCCACAAGGCGCCGTTTCCGCGGCCGATTCCGCCGTGCGCGAAAACGCCCAACACGCCGCTGGCGGTGCGGCCGAACACGCCGCTCGACGGCATGGCGCTCGGCTGGCCCGCCGAGCCGGACGACTTGTTCGTCGATGACGACGGGCGGCCGGTGCGCATCGACAAGGCGTTCTCGTGGGAGTACCCGCTGTCGGTGCACGGCATGATGCACAGCGTCATCACCAACGCATGGCGTGGCGACCCGTACCGCATCGACACCTTGCTGATCTTCATGGCCAACATGGCATGGAACTCGACGATGAACACCGTCGCGGTGCGCGACATGCTCGCGGCGCGCGACGAGGACGGCGAGTACCGCATTCCGTTCCTGGTCGTGTGCGACGCGTTCCAGTCGGAAATGACCGCATTCGCCGACCTGATCCTGCCCGACACGACCTACCTCGAACGCCACGATGTGATGTCGATGCTCGACCGGCCGATCTCGGAGTTCGACGGGCCGGTCGATGCGGTGCGTGTGCCGGTGCTGCCGCCGACCGGCGAGTGCCGGCCGTTCCAGGACGTGCTGATCGAGCTCGGCACGCGCCTCGGCCTGCCCGCGTTCACGACCCGCGAGGGCGCGCGCAGATACCGAGACTATGCGGATTTCATCGTCAATCACGAAACCGAGCCGGGCTCCGGCATCGGCTTCCTGGCCGGCTGGCGCGGTCGGGGAGGCGAGAAGCGCATGCGCGGCGAGCCCAATCCGCGCCAGTGGGAGATGTACGCGCAGAACGACTGCGTGTTCCACTACGAGCTGCCGCGCGCCTACCAGTACATGCGCAACTGGAATCAAGGCTACCTCGAATGGTCGCAGCGCAACCGCATCACCCGCCATGCCGAGCCGATCCTGATCCAGCTGTATTCCGAGGTGCTGCAGAAGTTCCGCCTCGCCGCGCAGGGCCGCGGCATCACGCGCAAGCCGCCGGCGCACCTGAAGGAGCGCTTGATCACCTACTTCGACCCGCTGCCGTTCTACTCCGAGCCGCTCGAGGCGAGCTGCACCGACAAGCACAAATATCCGCTCACCGCCATCACGCAGCGGCCGATGGCGATGTATCACTCGTGGGATTCGCAGAATGCGTGGTTGCGTCAGCTGCATGCGCACAACCACCTGCACGTGAATGCGCGCACCGCCCACGCCCACGGCATCGCCGACGGCGACTGGATCTGGGTCGAGTCGCAGTGGGGGCGGGTGCGCTGCATCGCACGCTGGTCGGAGGCGGTCGAGCCGGGCACGGTGTGGACATGGAACGCCATCGGCAAGGCGGCCGGGGCATGGGCGCTGGCGCCGCGCGCGAACGAAGCGCGTCTCGGCTTCCTGCTGAACCACCTGATCAGCGACGAGCTGCCCGGGCCGGGCGGGCCGCTGTCGAACTCCGACCCGGTCACCGGCCAGGCGGCGTGGTATGACGTGCGCGTGCGCATCTACAAGGCCGAAGCGGGCGAGCCGGCCGAGACCTCGCCGCAGTTCGCGCCGCTGCGCGCGTATCCGGGCAGTGCACCGCCACGCAGCGGCTGGCTCGCGTACTTCGCCGGCGCGCGCCAATGAGCCGGAGGGCACGAGCATGACGCAGCTGGCACTGGTGATCGACCTCAACGTGTGCGTGGGCTGCCAGGCGTGCGTGACGAGCTGCAAGGAGTGGAACACGTCCGGCGCGGCCGGGCCACTGAGCGACCAGCGACCCTACGACGCCGACCCGACCGGCACCTTCTTCAACCGCGTGCAGACCTTCGAGGTCGGCACCTATCCGGACACCGAGACGGTGCATTTTCCGAAGTCGTGCATGCACTGCGAGGAGCCGCCGTGCGTGCCGGTGTGTCCGACCGGCGCGTCGTACAAGCGTGCCGAGGACGGCATCGTGCTCGTCGACTACGACCGGTGCATCGGCTGCAAGTACTGCTCGTGGGCCTGCCCATACGGTGTGCGCGAGTTCGACGCGCAGCACAAGGTGATGAAGAAATGCACGCTGTGCGTCGACCGCATCTACGACGCGTCGCTGCCGGCGCGCGATCGCGCGCCCGCGTGCGTGCTCGCCTGTCCGGCCGGCGCGCGCCTGTTCGGCGACATCCACGACGCCGGTTCCGAGGTGTCGCGCGCGATCCGCGAGCACGGCGGCTACCCGCTCATGCCCGAGCTCGGCACGCGCCCGGCCAACCACTACCTGCCGCGGCGCCGGACGCGCATGCACATCCATGCCGACGAGCTCGAGCGCGTCGACAACCCGCTCGCGATCGATGCGAAGCTGCCGCGCCCGGCGCTGCAGGAGCCGGCGCTCGACGACGTGACTTCCTGGTGAGCGAACGCCCCCCATGACCCATCCGGTGTCCCGACCATGAATCCAGCCTATTCCGTGATCCTGCTGACAACGCTGATCGGAGCCGGGCAGGGGCTTTATCTCGCGCTGTTCACGGTCGAGTCGTATGCGGCGTTCGCGCTGCTGCCGAAGCAGGGCGGGGATTTTTTCGCGCTCGGCAGTGCCGTGGCGCTGGCGCTGCTGGCGGCGGGCCTCGTCGCGTCGTTCTTTCACCTCGGGCGGCCCGCGCGCGCCTGGCGCGCAGCCGCACAATGGCGCAGCTCGTGGCTGGCGCGCGAAGTGATCGTGTTGCCGGCCTTCATCGCTGCCGTGGTGCTATACGGGGGCGCACATCTCTTCGGCGTCAATCCGCGGCTCGGCATGCTGCCCTCGGGGGTGCCGCTGCACTTCACCATGATCGTCGGCGCGGCGGCGAGCGTGCTCGCGGTCCTGCTCTTCGTGTGTACCGCGATGATCTACGCATGCCTGCGGTTCTTGCGCGAATGGCACACGCCGCTCACCGTGGTCAATTACATCCTGCTCGGGGGCGCGTCCGGCTTCGTGCTCGCGACCGCGCTGGCGGCGCTGGCGGCGCCGGAGGTGCTGGCCTTTCTCGCCGGCTGGGCGATGGTCCTGACGGCCCTGGCGTTCGTCGCGCGCGCCACGACGCTCGCGCGCAACCGCCGGCTCGCCGCCGCAACGCCGCGGCACAATCCCATCGGGATCCGGCATGCGCACATCACGCAGCTTGCCCAGGGTGCGATGGGCGGCTCGTTCAACACACGCGAGTTCTTTCACGGTCGCAGCGCCGCGACCGTACGCGCGGTGCAATGGACGTTCCTGGCGCTGTGCTTTCCGGTGCCGCTGGCGTTGCTCGCGCTCGGGTGGGGGACCCAGTCGGCCGACGTGCTCGCCGCGGCGTTCGTGGCCCAGTACGTCGGGCTGCTCGCCGAGCGCTGGTCCTTCTTCGCGCAGGCGAACCACCCGCAGAATCTCTACTACCGCTCGACCGGCTGAGCCCGCGCGGTGCGGACGGCAACGCAACCGGGCGGATTGCGCGGGTGCTCGATGAGCTTGCCGGGCCGCGGCGACGATGCGCCGCTGCAGGGCAACCGATGGCGGCCGCTGGGGGCGCGGCCGGCGGAAGGTGGAGGGTCGGGCGCCCCCCGCCGCCTGCTCAGCCCTTGCGCAGGAAGAAGGTGAACTCCTTGCCCTCGTCGCTCGACGCGAGCAGCGCGTTGCCGGTCTGGTTGGCGAAGGCCTGCATGTCCTTGACCGAGCCGGAGTCGGTCGAGACGACCTTGAGGACTTCGCCGGCGTTCATGGCGCTTAGGGCCTTCCTGGTCTTGACGATCGGCAATGGGCAGGACAGCCCGCGGGTATCGAGTTCCTTGTCGAAGTTCATCATGGTCGTTCCATAGGGTCGTGGGTGGATGACGACGGCGAGGGCGGGGGCGGCGCCGCGCGGCTGGCGGGCGTACGCGTCCGGCGCGGCCGTCACGAGCACCCGCAGCAGTCGGGACGTTGCGCTATTAGGCTTGGCGCGCCGCCGCGCGTCTATCACCGCGTTGGGTAATCGCGTCTAGCTCACATGGGTAAGATACCCTGGATGGGTTAGAGCGGCGCCAAAGACCCTAACCGTGATGGGGTATTGAAACAAGTGCGCCGGTCGATCACAGTTTGATCGGGATCCTGCTCACCCCAGCCCCAACTCCATCGCGGGATTCCGCCGCTTCTTGTCGTCGTCACGGTTCGATTTGCGCGCCCGAATGAGCTGTACGTCATATATATGTGTCAACCCATACGCATCGCAGCCGATGCGTTGCGATGTGCACGCCGCGTCGGGAAGGGCATGGGGAGGACCACAAAACGGCGACCGCAGCCGATGCGGTCCGCCGAGCTGCAACCGCGGTGGAGTAGACCAACCACGCCTGCCGTGAACCCGGGATCAATCCACACTGGAGGAGGAGTCGATGCGAATGTCAAATCGGAGGGGGCGGGTCACGCTCGCGGCGCTCGTGCTGGCGACGATGATCGTGCTGCCGGCGGCAGCGCAGGCGCAGGTCACGCGCGGGCAGATGATGGCCACGAGCTGTTTCGCCTGTCATGGAACCGACGGCTACAGCAGCGGTGACATGCCGGCGATCGACGGCATGGCCGAAGAGGAGATCATCAAGGCGATGAAGGGCTACCGCGAGGGGCTGCGGGCCGCAACCATCATGGACCGTCACGCCAAGGGCTATTCCGACGAGGAGATCGTCGAGATGGCGCGCTACCTTTCCCAACTCGGCAAGAAGCATTGAAGGGGGACGAGACGTGAAGGCCATTACACGCAGGAAGTTCGTGCAACTCGCCGGCGCGGCCGGCGCCGTATCGATGCTGCCGATGATCGGTTGCGCCACCCCGGCCGCGCGGGCGAGCGCGCCGCGTGTCGTCGTGGTCGGCGGCGGCTTCGCCGGTGCGACATGCGCCAAGTATGTACGCCGCTACGACCCCGACATCGAGGTCACCCTCGTCGAGCCGAACAAGCAGTTCGTCACCTGCCCCGGCAGCAACTGGGTGCTCGCCGGCTTGCGCGGCATGGACGCGATCACCCACGGCTACGATGCGTTGCGCCGCAAGCACGGCGTCGGGGTCGTTCATGACCGCGTCACCGGCATCGACCCCGCCCGGCGCGTCGTGCAGCTCGCCGGCGGGCAGACCCTCGCCTATGACAAGCTGGTCGTCGCGCCGGGCATCGACCTGCGCTGGAACGCCATCGACGGCTATGACGAGGCCGCCAGCCAGATCGTCCCGCATGCGTGGAAGGCCGGGCCGCAGACCATGCTGCTGCACGACCAGCTGCGCGCCATGCCCGACGGCGGCACGGTGATCATCACGGCGCCGGGCGGTGCGTTCCGTTGCCCGCCGGGGCCGCCGGAGCGCGCCAGCATGATTGCCCACTACCTGAAGACGCACAAGCCGCGCTCGAAGATCCTGCTGCTCGACGCCAAGGAGGACTTCACCAAGCAGGCCTTGTTCATGGACGGCTGGCAGCAGCTTTACCCGGGCATGATCGAGTGGATTCCCGGCTCCAAGGGCGGCGCGCTGCACCGCGTCGATGTCGCGAACAAGGCCGTGTACACCGAGAGCGGATTCACCCGGCACAAGGCCGACGTCCTCAACGTCATCCCGCCGCAGACCGCCGGCCGCGTCGCGCTCGACAACGGTCTCGCCGACGACACCGGCTGGTGCCCGGTCGATCAGGGGACCTTCGAGTCGAAGCTGCACCCGGACATCCACGTGATCGGTGATGCGGCGATCGCCGGCGCGATGCCCAAGTCGGGCCATGCCGCCAACAACCACGGCAAGCTCGCTGCGGTGGCGGTGGTGAGCGCGATCCGCGGCTACGAGATTCCCGCCCCATCGACCGTCAACACCTGCTACAGCCTCATCGGTCCCAACCACGGCATCACCGTCGCGGCGGTCTATCGCCTCAAGGACGGGGTGCTCGCAGGGGTCGAGGGCGCCGGCGGGCTGACGCCGCGCAACGCCGATGCGGCGACCTTCCGGCGCGAGGCGAACTACGCGGCAGGCTGGTACACCGGCATCACCGAGGACACCTTCGGTTGAGCGCCGGCCACACGGGGCCGGGCGTGCCGTGGTGCGGCGCGCCCGGTGCGGCGAGGCTGTCGGCTACCGTGCGGTCGCCGCCGGCGCGGCCGACTGCTGCTGCCGGTAGTCCGCGAAGCGGCCGGTGCGATAGGCGCCGCTGACGACGAAGCGCGCAAGCAGCATGAACTCCTCGGCGTCGCGCGTCGTGCCGGCATGGCGCAGCACCTCGCGACCGTCACCGTCGAGGAACACGAAGGTCGGCGTGCCGATCACCCGCGCGACCTCGCGCGCATAGTCCTTCGCGCGCATCGGCCGGCCGCCCGCATCGGTCATCCCGACATCGCCGTTGAAGTCGACGTAGAGCACGCGAAAATGCGCGCGGTAGTAGTCCTGCACGGCGACGAGGCTGAGGACGTGTTCCTTCATCTGTTTGCACGGCGGGCAGTCCTCGGCGCCGAACATCAGAAAGAGCCCGTGCTTGCCTTCGGCGGCGGCAAGTTGCAGTTCCTCGGGCAGGTCGCCGAAGCCCGCCTGGAAGAAGTGCACGTCGGCGTCGCGCCGCGCCTGCGGGGCAGACAGGACGCCCTGCGCGAAGAACGCGAGCAGCGTCACCAGCAGTATCGATCTCATCGTGGCCTCCTTGATGCGCGAGCGCCTTGCGGCATCGTCGCGGCAACCGGTGCGACGCCGCGCACGCGGATTGCGCGCGCCGTGGCGCACGGTGCGACCGGCGCCGCGTCATACCCGAAGCGAGCCGTGCCCGGGCTAGAAAAGCACCCGCACGCGCGGCGTCGTATCGATGCGCACCTCGCGCACGCGGCGCAGGTGCGCGGCGACGAGGTCGAAGATCGGCGGGCCGTCGACCTCCATCATGCTTGCCCAGCCGGCGGCCTTGTAGCGCTTGTCGGGCGCCATCGGCACGCCGCCGATGGCAAGCTCCGAGATGCGCTGGCCGGCGCCGCGTTCGGGTGTGATCGTGTAGCTCACGCCGCCGACGCGCACCATGTCGCCGCCCTGGCGATAGTACGGGTCCTTGTTGAAGAGGTTGTCGGCGACATCCTCCATGACCGCCTTGATCTCGGCGCCCGTCATCTCGCGCGACCAGCTGTTCGGATAGGTCAGCGCAGTGTGGCTGTAGACGTCCTCGAGCGTGATCGGATCGCCGGGCAGCACGCTGATGCCCCAGCGCACGCCGGGCGAGAACGCGACCTCGGCGTCGTAGTGCTGGCGCAGCGCGTCGAGCAGGATCTCGTCGAAGGTGCCGTTGAAGTTGCCGCGCCGGTACAGCAGCGTGTCCGACACCGCGAGCGCTTCGCCGAGGCGCTCGACATGGGGGGCGCGGATGCGCTCGATCAGCGCGGCCATCTCCGGGTCGGCCGGAATGTGCTGCGACAGCACCGGCATCAGCTTGTAGCGGAAGTCGACGACGCGGCGGTCGCGCACGTCCAGATCCAGGCGCGACAGGAACTTGCCGTGCGCGCCGGAGTTGATCACCAGCGTGTTGCCGACCTTGATCGGCCGCGGGATCGCGTCGTGCGTATGGCCGCCGAGGATCACGTCGATGCCGCGCACGCGCCCGGCGAGCTTGAGGTCGACCGCGACGCCGTTGTGCGACAGCATCACCACCGCGTCGACGCGGTGCTCTTCGCGCAACGCGTCGACCAGGCGCTGGGCCTGCTCGTCGCGGATGCCGAACGACAGATCCGGCACGAAACGCAACGGGTGCGAGATCGGCACGTACGGGAAGGCCTGGCCGATGATGCCGAGGCGCACGCCGCCGAGCTCGCGGATCACCCACGGGCGGAACACCTCTTCGCCGGGTGGGCCCCACGAGATGTCCATGACGTTGTGCGCGATGAAGTCGCCCTGGAAGCTGCCGCGCGAGTCCTTGTCGCCGAAGATCTCCTTGACGCGGTCGATGCCGAACGTGAACTCCCAGTGCGGGCACATGACGTCGACGCCGAGCGTGTTGATCGCCTGCACCATGTCCTCGGCATTGGTCCACAGCGACGTGGCCGAGCCCTGCAGCGTGTCGCCGCCGTCGAGCAGGAGCGTCCTGCCGGGGCGCTCGGCGCGCACCTGTTTGACCAGCGTCGCGATGTGCGCATAGCCGCCCATGCGCCCGTAGCGCCGCGCCATTTCGGTGAAGTCGAGCCAGGTCAGCGCGTGGCTCGCGAGCGAGCCGCGCTTGATCGCGTAATAGTCGAGCAACGCGTCGCCGGTCAGGAACGGCGGGTGGCCGATTTCCGGGCCGATGCCGAGCAGCGTGTCCGGTTCGCGGAAATAGACGGGTTGCAGCGTCGCGTGGCTGTCGGTCATGTGCAGCAGCGTGACGTTGCCGAGCGGCTCGAACTCGAGCAGCTTCTCGGGGGCGAGCGCCGCGAGCAGCCCGTTGCGGTCGGCGAGACCGAGGCCGCCGGCGATCGCGGCGAGCTTGATGAAATCCCTGCGCGTGACTTCCATGCTGCCTCCGGGTCGCTGCGGGAAGGGGAGGGGTGCGCGCGCCGTGCCGGGTGCGCCGGCGCGGCCGAACGGCGAGGCGCTCCGGCCATCGCAGCCGGTGCGCCCGGTGCGGTCGCTCAGTGGCGCATGCCCGGTGCGCTGATCGGCTTGCCGTTGTCGAACGAGGTGAGATAGAGCTCGATCTCGGCATATTCGGCCGCGTCGGCGGGCAGGTAATTCATGCCGAGCGGAGTGGTGCACCACTGGAAGCGCCGGCGCATGTCCCAGATCTGGGCGAAGTTGGTGCGCAGCGTCGGGAAGTGCCGCGTCATGCCGTCGGTCTTCTTGCCGAGCAGGCGTCCGCCGAGGAACTTGCCGCCGCCGCGGTCCTCGTCGTGACAGTCGGCGCAGGCATGGTTGCGCATGCCGACGCGCTGGTAGTAGCGCGCCTGGCCGCGCTCGAAGGCAGCCTTGGCGTCGGGGCTGGTGACGTCGACGTTCACCGCCATGCCGTTGGACTGCATCTTGATCAGCAGCGCGAGCGTCGTGTTGTCGATCCCCTGGGACGGCAGTTCGAGCCCGGTGTCGTCGGCGCCATGCCATGCGACGAGGTCCTCGAGCGACATCACGCGTCGGTAGCGCGGCAGGTACTTCGGGTACTGCGTGGCCACGCCCTTCATGTCCTCGATGGCGCCATGGCAGCTGGCGCACGACTGGCCCTTCGGCCCCTCGCGGTTCCACACCTCGATCGCCGCTTCGGCCATCAGCACCGCCGCGTTGTTGGTCGGATCGAGGTTGTCGCCGAAGTAGTATTCCGGCAGCGGGCGGGTGTTGGGGTCGCGCGCGGGGTCGGTCTCGTCGGGCAAGGGACCGCTTTGCGTGCGCAGGAACGCGACGATGTCGACGAGCTCCTGCGGCGAGAACGCGCCGACCGCGCCCCACGGCGGCATGAAGCTGTCGGGGTTGATCACGCGCGAGTCGTAGACGTACTGGTACAGCACCGCGACGAGTTCGTCGGTGTTGTAGCGGTCGCCGGCCTGCTGGTGGTCGGTGCTGATGTTG
>DAOMOP010000030.1:0-5981 GCA_035444405.1 Rhodocyclaceae bacterium | reverse complement strand
CCATACGTCGTCGCCGCGGATCAGGTGGCAGCCGGTACAGGGTGCCTTTGCGCGCGACATGTAGAGCTTGCGGCCGCGCTCGGCGTCGCCGGACAGCTCGGTGGGCAGGCTCACCTTCTGCGGTGGCGGGAACGGCCGCTCCTCGCGGTAGTTGCTCCACTGCGACCAGTCGTCGGGGACGCCGGCAAACGGTGCGCCGCCATAGCGCACCTGCTTGCCGTCGACGATGCGGCCCTGCCCCTCGGGAGTCGCACGGCTGACGCTGGTGTCGACGTACTCGGCCTGGGCTGCAGCCAGCACGACCATCGCGGCGCCGCCCACCATCCATGCGAACTTGCGCTTCATCGCTCCTCCTCCTTCGTTTCGCTGCGCTGCGCTGCGCTGCGCTGCGCGTGCGCTGCCGCATGGGCTGTGCCCGCCGCCGCCAAGGGCATGCAGTGCTGTTGTCGGGGTCCGTCGGGCCTGGCGGGCCGGGTATCGCAGGCGTGCGCCGTCATTGCGCGGCCGCCCGCTTCAGAACTTGATGTCGGCCTCGCCCTCGTAGGTCCTGCCCTCGGTATCGTGGAAGAGGATGCGCAACTTGCCCGGCGCGTCCACCCTGACCGGAAACGCGAAGAACGGATTCTGGCTGACCGCCTGGGTGGTCTCGGCCTCCACCACCGTCTTGCCGTTGTAGTTCGCCTCCATCTTGTGGATGAAGTTGTAGTGCTGCTCGACCGGCTTGCCGTCCTGCAAGCGCATCACCTCCATCGGATGCGTGACCAGAACGCGTACCACGATCACATCTCCGGCCTTGGCCCCATCGGGCACCCGGATGCGTACCTGTCCTGCCGCCATGATCTGTCCTCCTCGCCCTGCGTTGCGTGTAATCCGTGTGCCGCTGCGTGCGGCTCAACCGCCGCAGCCACCGACGGTGACCTTGACTTCCTGTTTGGCTTCCCACAGCGTGCCGTCGCTCATTTCGGCGATGACGCGCACGTCGGTCGTCGTGGCCAGCCGGATGTTGGTCGCCAGCGACAGCTGCCCGGCTTCGGGCGTGAGGGTGAAGCGCGCGTTCATCGGGCGGCGGTTCCGGTCGGCGATGGTGTAGACGTGCTTGACGTAGTTGTCGGGGGCCATCGGCAGGTCGGACTCGATGCGGATCGGCACGACCGCGCCGTTTTCCGCGATCAGCGGTGCATCGAGCGTGATGTGGCCATTGGCCGCTTCCGGCATCCGCTCGCCGAACAGGCGCCCGAGCGTGTCGGCCACCGCCTCGTCCGGCTGCGGCATGCCGAGGGCGGGGCCCGCCGCCAGCACGCGTGCGGGGACTGCGAGGCCCAGCGAGGCGATGCCGGCTGCCGCGGTGGCCGCGCCGAGCATTTTCAACGTGTGGCGGCGCGACGGCGAGTCGAGGTGAGTGGTGAACGTCATGGATGTCTCCTCCTGCTGTGGGGGCTGGCCGGAACATGGCAGGGACGCCCGCGACGGCCACCGTTTGCATGCTCCCTGGCCAATCTAGCAAGAATGGATGCGGTCGCGAAAACCCCCAGATGGAGTATGGATAAGTCCCCGGATGGGGGGCGCGCGCCGCTCGGCTGGATTATCGACAAGGCGCGAAGGGCGCACGTAGGATCGAATCGGGTTGTTGTCTGCAATCGGCATTGCACGGGGCGGCCGGGCGACCCTGCGCCCGCGCCCAGCCGAAACGAAACGCTTGCACCCGATCCGGAAGGGGAGGCCTTGTCGTCATGGAATTCACCATTCATCTGCAAGTGCTGCTGTCGATGTTCGTCATCGCGCTGATCTTCGGTGCCGTCGCGAGCAAGACCAATTTCTGCACGATGGGGGCGGTGTCGGACTGGCTGAACATGGGCCACACCGGGCGCATGCGCGCGTGGCTGTTTGCGATCGGCGTCGCCGCGCTGGGCGTGGCGATCCTCGAGGCGGCCGCGCTGGTGACGCTGCGCACCAACACGATGCCGCCGTACCGCACCGAGAACTTCGCGTGGCTGCGCTACATCGTCGGCGGGCTGATCTTCGGCATCGGCATGACGCTGGGGGGTGGCTGCGGCAACAAGACGCTGCTGCGCATCGGCGGCGGCAACCTGCGTTCGCTGGTCGTCGCGCTGGCGATCGGGGTGGTCGCGTACCTGATGTTCACGACCTCGCTGTTCAACATCGCCGTGATGAGCTGGGTGGCGCCGACGATCGTCGACCTGCGCCAGCACGGCATCGCCGGGCAGGGCATCGACGACTTCGTCAGCGCGCTGGCCGGGCTCGACGCGTCGCGCGCGCACGTCGTCGCCGGCCTCGCGCTCGGCGTCGCGCTGCTCGGCTATGCGCTGAACTCGCGCGACTTCCGGGCCAGCCCCGACAACGTGCTGGCCGGCACGGTGGTCGGTCTCGTGGTGGTGGCGGGCTGGTACGTCACCGGCGGGCCGCTGGGGGCCGAATGGATGGAGGAAGCGTTCATGGATGGCGACCCGAACCGGGCGGCGGTGCAGTCGTTCACGTTCATCAGCCCGATCGGCGACACGTTCCGCTACCTGCTGCAGCCGACCGACTTCAGCCTGATCCGTGTCGGCGTCGTATCGGTTGTCGGTGTGGTGCTCGGCGCGTTCCTGTACGCGATCGCCACCCGTTCGTTTCGACTGGAATGGTTCTCGTCCGTCGGCGATTTCGTCAGCCACGTCGCGGGCGGCGTGCTGATGGGGTTCGGCGGCTTCATGGCGATGGGCTGCACGATCGGGCAGGGCGTCACGGGGGCCTCGACGCTCGCGCTCGGCTCGTTTCTCGCGCTCGCGTCGATGATCGCCGGCAGCGCGCTGACGATGAAAGTGCAGTACGCGCTGCTCGACTGAAGTGCCGCACGCGCGTTGTGCCGTTCAGGATTCGTTCAGCGACGCGCGCGTAATCTTCTCTCCAACACGCCGCAGCGGGCGGCGGTGACTGGCAAAGGAGAGAGATCATGAACAGGCTGAACATCATTTTCGCGGTGTCGCTGCTCGGCGTTGCGGCGGCGGCGCACGCCGGCGGACCGGGTCGTGGTCATCACGGTGACAGCTATCGCGACTGGGCGCGGGTGACGCACGTGCAGCCCCATTACGAACGCGTTCGCGTGCCGTACCAGCAATGCACCTCGGACGTGGTGTACGACTACGACGGCCCGCGCGGCGGCGACCGTTCGTACGGCGGTGCGGTGATCGGCGGCATCGCCGGTGGCGTGCTCGGCAACCAGGTCGGCAAGGGCAGCGGCAAGACCGCCGCGACCGCGGTCGGTGCCGTGGTCGGCGCGATGGTGGGCGATCGCATCGACAATGACGGCTATCGGACCGCGCACCGTGCGCCCCACGGCCGTACCGTCGAGCGCTGCCACACGGTCGAGCGGTGGGAAGACCGTCCGAGCGGCTACAACGTGACTTATGAGTACAATGGTCGCCAATACACCCGCTTCATGTCCGAGCATCCGGGTCGCCGCATCCGGGTCAACGTGTCGGTAACGCCGGCCTGAGCCGGCGCTCTTGCGGCGACCCCTGCGGTCGCCGCCTCGATGTGCACCGGATACGGGAGTCGATTTTCATGCCTGCGCAGCTGTTGCGTCTCGTCCTGATCGGTTTCATCGCGCTCGCCTCGCCGTTCGTCCTCGCCATCGACCGCGACGAGGCGGCGGCGCGCGCGCAGCAGCTCACCAGCGGGCGCGTGCTCGCGGTCGAGGCGGCGAGCAGCAACGGCGAGCCCGTGTTCGTCGTGCGCGTCCTGACGCCGTCCGGTGACGTGGTGGTGGTCGTGATCGACGCGCAGAGCGGGGCGGTGCGCCGATGAGGGTGCTGGTGGTCGAGGACGAGGCGCCCCTGCGCCGTGCGGTCGCCGGGGCGCTGCTCGCCGCGGGCGCGCAGGTGCAGGAGGCGGGCGACGGGCGCGAGGGCTTTTACCTTGCCAGCGAGTATCCGTTCGATGTCGCGATCATCGACCTCGGGCTGCCCGGGCTGCCCGGCCTCGAGGTGATCCGGCGCCTGCGGGCGGCCGGCTCGCACCTGCCGATCCTGGTCCTGACCGCCCGCGGGCGCTGGCAGGAGAAGGTCGAAGGCCTGGAAAGCGGGGCGGACGACTATCTGACCAAGCCCTTCGAGACGGCCGAGCTCATCGCGCGCGTGCGCGCGCTGTGGCGCCGCGCCTGTGGTTCGATCGGTGCGGTGCTGACGGTGGGGCCGTACCGGATCGACCTCGACGCCCAGCAGTTGAGCTGCGAAGGCGTGGCGGTCGAGCTCACCGCGTTCGAGTTCCGTCTGTTCGAATACCTCGCACGCAACCGTGAGCGGGTGGTGTCGCGACCGGAGCTCACCGACCACCTGTATCCGGGTGACGAGGACAGGGACAGCAACGTGCTCGAGGTGCTGATTGCGCGGCTGCGGCGCAAGACCGACCCCGCCGGCCGATGGCATCCGATCGAGACCGTGCGCGGCCGCGGTTACCGCTTTGCGCCGTCGCTCGAGTGACGACGGACGGTCGGAACGCCGTGCGCGGCGGGAGCGGACGGTGAGGCGGCCATGGTCGCTGCGCGTGCGGCTGCTCGCGGTGTCGCTGTCGGTACTGCTCGGCTTCGTCGTACTGACCGGCCTCGCACTCGACCGCGCCTTTCGTGACAGCGCCGATGCGGCGCAGCAGGAGCGGCTCGAGGCGCTGCTGTACCTGCTGATGGGCGCGCTCGAGGTCGGCGCCGACGGTCGCCTGCTGATGCCCGCCCCATTGCCCGAAGCGCGGCTGGCGACGCCGGCGTCGGGGCTCTATGCCGAAATCGTGCGCGCGCCGGCAGCGCCGGGAGCGGACGTGGTCCCGCCGACGCGCTGGCTGTCGGACTCCGCACTCGGCCTGTCGGTGCCGCTCGGCGCCGTGCTGGCGCCCGGCGAGCGCATCAGCGAGGTTCGCGCCGGCGACGACGGGCTGGCTTATCGCGTGCTCGCTCGGGGCGTGCGCTGGGCGATCGGGGAGCGGCCGTCGCTGATCACCTTCAGCGTCGCCGCGCCGCTGGCCTCGACGGGCACCGGCGTGGAGGCCTACCGGCGCAGCCTGTGGTCGGCGCTCGCCGTGATGGCGGCGCTGTTGCTGGTGGCACTGGTGCTCGTGCAGCACTGGGGGCTGCGGCCACTGCGCCGGCTCGCGCGACGGCTCGCCGCGATGGAGGCGGGCGATGCGCGCGATCCCGGTGGCCCTTACCCGCGCGAGCTCGCGCCGCTCGCGCGCAACCTCGACCGGCTGCTGCAGCGCGAGCGCACGATGCTGGAGCGCCACCGCAAGGCGCTCGGCGACCTTGCGCATGCGCTCAAGACGCCGCTCGCGATACTGCGGACCGCACCCGGACAGCCGGAACCGGTGCAAATCGTGCGGGAGCAGACGCAACGCATGGACGCGATCGTGCAATACCACCTGCAGCGCGCCGCCACCGCGGGCGCGAGCCAGTCGGCGCCGCCGATTGCCCTCGCACCGCTGGTCGCCCGGCTATGCGCGTCGATCGCCAAGGTCCATGCCGACCGTGCGCTCACGCTCGACAACAGCGTGCCCGCTGAGCTTCACGCCCGCATCGACGACGGCGATGCGATGGAACTGCTCGGGAACCTGGTCGACAACGCATGCAAGTGGGCCACGACGACGGTCCGCGTGCAGGCGACGCGGTGCGAGGGCGGTCTGCTGCTGGCGGTCGATGACGATGGCGCGGGCATCGCCGATCCGCAGCGTCTGATGCGGCGCGGCCTGCGCGGTGACGAGCGGGTTCCCGGCCACGGCATGGGGCTCGCGATCGTCAACGATATCGCGCTGGCTTACGGTGGCGAGGTGCGCATCGAACGCAGCACGCTGGGCGGTGCGCGGATCGCGGTGTGGCTGGCGGCGTGCTAGACGCCTCGCGGCAGGCCGCCGCACGGCCACCGGGCCAGGCATGCTGCCTGCCCGGTGTGGAGCGGCACGGCGGGTCGGCACCAGCCGTGCCGTGCGCCGGCGGCCTA
>DAOMOP010000029.1:0-30204 GCA_035444405.1 Rhodocyclaceae bacterium | reverse complement strand
CGAGCCGCGGCGTGCGGCTGGTGTCGTTCGCGATCCACTGGATCAAGGCCGAGATTCACGAATACATCATCCGCAACTGGCGCCTGGTAAAGATCGCCACGACCAAGGCGCAGCGCAAGCTCTTCTTCAACCTGCGCAGCCTCAAGCACGACACGACCACGCTCAACCACGACGAAGTACACGCCGTCGCAGCCCAGCTGGGCGTGAAGCCGGAAGAAGTGGTCGAGATGGAGACGCGCCTGTCGGGCCGCGACGTGCCGCTCGAAGGCAGCAGCAGCGACGAGGACGACGAGCGCTTCGCGCCGATCGCGTACCTGCCCGACCCGCACGCCGAGCCGTCCGAAGTCCTCGAACGCGCCCAGCATGCACGGCTGCAGGACGAGGGTCTGCGCCACGCGCTCGAGAGCCTGGACGAGCGCAGCCGCAACATCGTGCGCCGACGCTGGCTCACCGAGGGCGACAGCGCGACGCTGCACGAGCTTGCCGCCGAGTACGGCGTATCGGCCGAGCGCATCCGCCAGATCGAGGCCAAGGCGATGCAGAAGATGCGGGGGCTGCTGACGGCCGCCTGATCCACGCACATCCGCGTCGGGCGGCGCGCCGACCGGGCGACGCCGCACCCATCAGTCCTCGCTCAGCAGAATCCTGAGGTCGGCCGCGATGTTTTCGGCCGTCTCGGCATGTCGCACGTAAAGCCGCAGGCGCCCCTGCGGATCGAACACGTAGGTGCCGGCCGAATGGTCGATGCTGTAGTTGGGCCCGTCGGTGTCCCCGCTCTTGCGATAGAAGATGCGGAACTCCTTCGCCATCGCCGCCGTTTCGTCGGCGTCGCCATAGAGCCCGAGAAAGCGCGGATCGAAGGCCGGCACATAGTGTGCCAGCAGGGCCTCGGTGTCGCGCTCGGAATCGACCGTCACGAACAGCACCTGCACGCGCTCGGCGTCGTCGCCGAGTTGCGTCATCACTTCGCGCATCGTGTTCAGCGTCGTCGGACAGACGTCCGGGCATTGCGTGAAACCGAAAAACAGCGTGACGACCTTGCCGTGAAAATCGGCCAGCGTGCGCCGCTGGCCGTGATGGTCGGTGAGCGCGAACGACTTTCCGTAATTCGCCCCGGTAACATCGGTGCTGTGGAACTGCGGTGCAGCGGGTCCGGTGCAGGCGGCCAGCGCGAGCGCGGCCGCGACAATCAGCGTACGCAACATGTCTCGATCGGATGGATTGACGAAAGGCGACCGGGCCGGCATCCGCCGCCCCGGCATCGCGTCAAGGGTAGCACCCCGCGCCCGCTTCCGACAGCCTGCCGGCGATCGCTTGCCTGGCGCACAGCGCCCGACTCTCAGTACGGAATGTAGTGATCGGCCAGCAGCGCGGCGAACAGCACGAACAGATAGACGATCGAGTAGCGGAAGGTGCGGCGCGCGTGCGCGTCGCTGTAATCGACGTACAGGCGCCACGCATGACGCAGGAATACCGCTCCGAGCACGACAGCCGCGACCAGGTAGATCCACCCGCTCATCCGCGTCGCGAACGGCAGCAACGTGACCGCGAAAAGCGCGATCGTATAGAGCAGGATCGACAGTCGCGTGTACTCCGGGCCGTGCGTGACCGGCAACATCGGCAGGCCGGCGCGCGCATAGTCCTCGGTGCGGTACAAGGCCAGCGCCCAGAAATGCGGCGGCGTCCAGACGAAGATGATCAGGAACAGCAGCAGCGCGTCGGCCGACACCTCGCCGGTCATCGCGGCCCAGCCCAGGACCGGCGGCATTGCGCCCGAAGCCCCGCCGATCACGATGTTCTGCGGCGTGCGCGGCTTCAGGAATACCGTATACACGATCGCATAGCCGACGAAGGTCGCCAGCGTCAGCCACATGGTCAGCGGATTCACCCACTGGTACAGGATCGCCAGCCCGACGCCACCCAGGGCACCGAGAAATATCAGCGTCTCACCGGCGCCCAGCTCGCCACGCGGCAGCGGACGTCCGCGAGTGCGGGCCATGTGCATGTCGATCTGGCTCTCGATCAGACAGTTGAGCGCCGCGGCGGCACCAGCCACACAGGCGATACCGAGCGTTGCGGCCATCACGAGCCACGCGTCGGGCAGCCCTCCGGGTACGGCGAGGAACATGCCGATGACGGCACAGAATACGATCAACGTGTTCACGCGCGGCTTCGTCAACACGTAAAACGCTCGCAGCCGGCGCCCGAACGCAGGCCGGCCGATGGGCAAGCTTCTCGTACTTTCCATGCTCATTTCATGTCCCCTGCCGACAGCTCGGCGTGTTCCGCGCGCAACCGGCCGGCTGCAAAGCCTTCAGCCCACGCTCGAAAATTTCAGCAAACGCTTCAGGTCGTCGATCACGCGCGCGATGTCCGGTCGCTGCGGAAACCGCATCATCACGTTCCCCAGCGGATCGACCAGGAACACGTGCTCGCCCCGTTCGGCCGCCGGCAGCCGCTCGAGCCAGCGCGGATCGGCCCGCACCACCCGCAGCTCGGCATGCTCGCGCAGCAGACCCGGATCGGGTACTCCGGCATCGGTGACCAGCCAGACCCGCGCGACGCGCGCCATGTCCCGACCTTGAGCCCGGCGTGACTGGCGCATCGCATAAAGCGCGTGTATGCATGGCGACCCGCAAGCACCGGGACCGGCATACACCAGCGTCCAGTTCCCGGTCATCGCCTCGCGGTTCAGCGCCGATTGTCCGGCGAGCCCGGGCAAGATGGCCTCCGGAAGCGGATCCGGCGCAATCAGCTCTCCATAGTTCACCGTGCCGTCCGGCGGCCACACGAAAAATGCCACGTACGCCGCGACGAAAGGCAGGATGGACACCACGGCCACGGCGATGAAGGCAAGTCTAGCGCTGCGCTGCATGGTTCGTCTTGACTCTCCTCAAGCCGGAAATGCCCGCGACGACGCGTCGCCCGATTCCGCTCTCCCGACACGTCGGCCAGCCCGCGGCGATTGCGACCGGCGGACGGCGGAAAAGCGCCCCCGCGGCGGGCGATTCGCGAGAGAATGAGGCGGATGTCCGATCATCCGGGTGCTGCGAAAAGTACCTCGACATCGGTCGCGTGTCTGCAGGAGCCCCACCATGCGCTTTGTCGTGATCACCTTTCTCGTCCTGATCGTCGCGAGCCTCGGCTCGGCGCTCGTCTTTCTGGTCCGCGACAGGGGCACGGGCACGCGCACGGCCAGGGCGCTTGCGGTACGCGTCGGACTGTCGATTACGCTGTTCGTGCTGCTGATGGCCGGGTTCGCGAGCGGCCTCATCACCGGCAAGCTATAGCCAGTAGACGACGACGAACAGGATCAGCCATACCACGTCGACGAAGTGCCAGTACCACGCCGTCGCCTCGAACGCGAAGTGGTGATCGGGGCGAAAGTGGCCGGCCAGCACGCGAAACAGCATCACCGTCAGCATGATCGCGCCGATCGTCACGTGCAGCCCATGAAAGCCCGTCAGCATGAAGAAGGTCGAGCCGAAGATGCCCGTATCCAGGCGCAGGTTGAGATCCCGGTAGGCGTGGAAATACTCGTAGGCCTGCAACGACAGGAAGATCACGCCCAGCGCGATGGTCATCATCAGGCCGTTGCGCAGCTGCCTGCGGTCGTCCTTGAGCAGACCGTAGTGAGCCCATGTGATCGTCGCGCCGGAACTGAGCAGAATCAACGTGTTCAGCGCCGGTATGCCCCACGCTCCGATCGGCGTGAAGCTTTCGTCGGCGCGCGGACCGGCCGTCGGCCACTCGGATGCGAAGCCCTGCCACAGCAGCGCCTCGTTCTCGCCACTGCCCAGCCACGGCACGCTCAGCACGCGCACGTAGAAGAGGGCCGCGAAGAAGGCCGCGAAGAACATCACCTCGGAGAAAATGAACCAGCCCATCGACCAGCGGAACGAGCGGTCGACCTGCTTGCCGTACTTGCCGGACTCGGACTCGCGCACCACCTGCCCGAACCACCCGAACAACATGTATATCAGTAGCGCCACGCCGGCGAAGAACACCAGCGGCCCCGGACCGACACGATGGAGCCACATGACGGCACCGGCGCCGAACAACAGCAACGCGAGCGACCCGAAGATCGGGTACTTCGACGGCTCGGGAACGAAGTATTTCTCCAGCGCCTGATTCATTGCACACCCCCTTGTTGTGAAGCCGCGAGCATTAGCCGCGCGATCGCCAGCAGCGCCAGCACGAACAGCAGGCCGGCCAGCAGTCCGGCGGCGACCACTGCCTTCGGGTCGAGCGACGACGCGTCGCGCTCATAGCCGCTGCGTTTGCGAATGCCCAGGAACGACCACAGCACCGCACGCATCGTCGCCCAGAAGCCGGCACGCCGCGCCGGCTCGTCCGCACCACCGCCCCGCTTCGGCCCGTCGTCCACAGCCACGCTCAGCTCGCCCCGCCACCCGTCCCCGCCTGGATGCGCCGGCCGGCGATCTCGAAGAACGTATAGGACAGCGTGATCGTCGTCACGTCGGCCGGAAGCTGAGGATCGAGCACGAACGCGACCGGCATGGTGCGCCGCTCGCCCGCAGCGAGCGTCTGCTGCGTGAAGCAGAAGCACTCCATCTTCATGAAGTACGGCCCCGCCTGCTTCGGCGCATAGCTCGGTACGGCCTGGCCGGTGACCGGTTCGTCGCGCGTATTGGTGACCTCGTAGGCGATCGTGGTCAGCTCGCCCGGATGCACGCGCACCGGCCCCTGCAGCGGTCGAAAGCTCCACGCCAGCTCGTGGACGTTCGCATCGAACTCCACCGTCACGAAGCGCGAGCCGTCGATCTGCGTATTGACGACGCGATCGGGCTGCAGCAGGTTGTTGATGCCGGTCACCTCGCAGAGCTTTTCGTAGAACGGCACGAGCAGAAAACCGAAGCCGAACATCGCCGCCGCGCCGAGCACCAAGCGCGTGAGCAGCCTGCGGTTCGCGGCGGCAACATCATCCGTCATCGGCCATACCACCCGTACTTGAGCAAGATCAGGACGAAGAACGACGCCGCCACGGCCGCCAGCAGCAGACCGGTCCGGATATTCCTCGCCCGCCGCGGATCACGCATCGTCGTCAGCTCCTCCATCGGGGCATCACTCCATCTCCGCCGCCACCACCGCCCATCGGCTTGCGCCCGACACGCTCACCCCCTGTACTCCGGGGCTTCTTCGAAAGTGTGATGCGGCGCCGGGGACGGCACCGTCCATTCGAGCCCGCCGGCGCCCTCCCACGCACGCGCCGAAGCTTGCTCGCCCTCGCCGCGCACCGCCTTGACGATCACCCACAGCAGGATCAGCTGGCTCAAGCCGAAGCCGAACGCGCCGATCGAGGCCAGCGCATTGAAATCGGCGAACTGCAGGGCGTAGTCGGGCACGCGCCGCGGCATGCCGGCGAGCCCGAGGAAGTGCATCGGGAAAAAGGTGATGTTGAAGAAGATCATCGACGACCAGAAGTGCAGCCGCCCGAGACGCTCGTCGGGCATGCGGCCGGTCCACTTCGGCAGCCAGTAGTAAGTGCCGGCGAACAGTGCGAAGAGGCTGCCCGCGACCATCACGTAATGAAAGTGCGCGATCACGTAATACGTGTCGTGGATCTGGATGTCGATCGGCGCGATCGCCAGGATCAGCCCGGTGAAACCGCCCATCGTGAACACGAAGATGAAGCCCGTCGCCCACAGCATCGGCGTCTCGAAGGTCATCGAGCCGCGCCACATGGTCGCAACCCAGTTGAACACTTTCACGCCGGTCGGCACGGCAATCAGCATCGTCGCGTACATGAAGTAGAGCTGGGCCACCGTCGGCATGCCGGTGGTGAACATGTGATGCGCCCAGACCATGAACGACAGGATCGCGATCGACGCGGTCGCATACACCATCGACGCGTAGCCGAACAGCGGCTTTCTCGCAAAGGTCGGAATGATCTGGCTGATGATGCCGAAGGCCGGCAGAATCAAAATGTAGACTTCGGGGTGGCCGAAGAACCAGAAAATGTGCTGAAAGAGCACCGGGTCGCCGCCGCCGGCGGCATTGAAGAAGCTGGTGCCGAAATGGCGGTCGGTGAGAATCATCGTCACCGCGCCGGCCAGCACCGGCATCACCGCGATCAGCAGATAGGCCGTGATCAGCCACGTCCAGCAGAACAGCGGCATCTTCATCATCGTCATGCCGGGAGCCCGCATGTTCAGAATCGTCACGACGATATTGATCGCCCCCATGATCGACGACACGCCCATGATGTGGATCGCGAAGATGGCCATGTCCATGCCCATGCCCATCTGCACCGACAGCGGTGGATAAAGCGTCCAGCCCGCCGCCGCCGCCCCGCCGGGCACGAAGAACGATCCGACCAGCAGGATCGCGGCCGGCGGCAACAGCCAGAAGCTCCAGTTGTTCATGCGTGCGAAAGCCATGTCCCTCGCGCCGATCATCAACGGAATCTGCCAGTTCGCGAAGCCGACGAAGGCCGGCATGATCGCGCCGAACACCATCACCAGCCCGTGCAGCGAGGTGAGCTGGTTGAAGAAGTCGGGCTCGAAGGTCTGCAGGCCGGGCTGGAATAGCTCGACCCGGATCGCCAGCGCCATCACGCCCCCGGCAAGGAACATGACGAAGCTGAAGATCAGGTACATCGTGCCGATGTCCTTGTGATTCGTCGTGGTGATCCATCGCATCAGTCCGGTGGGACCGTGGTGATGGCCATGCAACCGATCGGGGGTTACCGCCGCCATGCTGCCTCCTTGACGATGCCGGCCGGACATGGGCCCAGCCGGACGAGAATTCCACCCTTGAACCGACTTGGATCGTGCGCCGCCGCGCCCGACCCGCACCCGCGCGGACGAGAATCAGCGCGCCTCGGCGACGTCGGCCGGGCGTACGACATCTCCGACCGCATTGCTCCACGCATTGCGCACATAGCTCGTCACTGCCGCAATATCGCTGTCCGACAGCTGCGCACCGAAAGCCGCCATCGCGGTGCCCGAGCGACCGTTCAGCACGGTATCGAGCAGCGGCCCGTGCTCGCCGCGCACGACTGCGGAACCGTCGAGCGGCGGGAAGGCGGGCGGCACGCCCTTGCCGTCGGCCTGGTGGCAGGCGACGCAGTGCGTCCCGTACACCGTCTCGCCGCGCTCGACCAGCTGCTCGGCCGTCCATTCGCGCATCTCGTCGGCAGCCTGCTCGGCACGCGCGGCGAGCTGCTTGCCGACCCACTCGCCATAGGCCTGCTCGGACACCACGTGCACCTCGATCGGCATGAAGCCGTGATCACGCCCGCACAGCTCGGCGCACACGCCGCGATAAACGCCCTCGCGCTCGGCACGGAACCAGGCATCGCGGATGAAGCCCGGAATCGCGTCCTGTTTGACACCGAGCGCCGGCACCCACCAGGCGTGGATGACGTCGTTGGCCGTCGTCAGCAGGCGCACCTTCTTTCCGACCGGCACGACGAGCGGGTGATCGACCTCGAGCAGATAGTGCTCGCCCTTCGCCTCGCGCCCGTCGATCTGCGCACGCGGCGTGGCCAGACTCGACAGATAGCGGATGCCCTCGCCCTCGCCCTGAAGGTAATCGTAACCCCACTTCCACTGATAGCCGGTCGCCTTGATCGTGAGGTCAGGCTCGGAGGTGTCCTTCATTTCGATGATCGCCTTGGTGGCCGGCCAGGCCATGCCCATCAGGATCAGGAACGGAATGATCGTCCACACGATCTCGACCGCGGTGTTCTCGTGAAAATGGGCCGCCGCCACGCCGCGTGACTTGCGGTGGTGGAAAACCGCCCAGAACATCGCGCCGAACACGACGACGAAGATCACCAGGCAGATGACCAGCATCAGCGTATGCAGATCGTAGATCCGCTCCCCGACCTCGGTGATCGGCGGCTGGAGGTTGAATCTGCTCTGCGCGGAGACACCGTGCGCAACGGCGAACAGAGACGCCGAAGCTGCGAGGCGAGCCGGGAAACGCATGTGTCGACCTCCCTGGGGACGCGGTGTGGCAGGTCTCGGAGGACTACGACCGATCGCACCAGCGGTGGCCTGACCCGCTGCATCGGGCAACGCACCCCCTTCGGGCGCGATCGGTGACGACGCGGGGCACATCCGCAAATCCACGGTTTTCGCGCTTCTCCGCCTGCTCGACTTGATCATGCCATAGCCGATTCGGCAGCCGCAAGACACTTTTTTGATATTCATCAATATGCTGCACCGCATCATCTGGTAAGCGCGGGCACGCCTTCCGCCACCGAGGCGGGCGGTCCTGCAGTCCTGCCATGTGCCTGGATCGTCTGCGCCCGGCCGGACCTCACGGGTTAGAATTGCGGCCTGACGAGACATGGCACGCCGACGAGCGCGCACGCCATGCGCATCAACGACGAATCGACTCAGGCACCGGCCGACGATGGACTACTCCAGACCCACTTTCGAAGCAAAGATCTGCAGCCCCCGCGAACTCTGCGCGCGCGCCACCCGGCTGGCCAGGCCGATGGTGTTCACGAACGGCTGCTTCGACATCCTGCATCGCGGCCACGTAACCTACCTCGCACAGGCACGCGCTCTGGGCGCGAGCCTGGTCGTCGCGCTGAACGGCGATGCCTCGGTCAAGCGGCTCGGCAAGGGCGCCGACCGCCCGGTCAACGCGCTGAGCGATCGACTGGCCGTGGTCGCCGCGCTCGAATGCGTCGATCTGGTGACCTGGTTCGACGAGGACACGCCCCTCGCGCGCATCGTCGAGCTACGGCCGGACGTTCTGGTCAAGGGAGGAGACTGGCCCGTCGAGCGCATCGTCGGTGCCGCCGAAGTGACCGGCTGGGGCGGGCGCGTGCACGCCATCCCGTTCGAACACGCCCGCTCGACCAGCGCGCTGATCGCGCGCATTCGCGGCGGCTGACGGTGCTCAACCGCACCGTGCACGGTTCACTCGCGCTGCCGCTGGCGATCGAGCTCCTTCTGCCACCAGGCGCCCCCGAACGAATCGTCGAAGTCGGGGAAATGGCGGTCGTGCTCGATCAGCAGGCGCATGATGGTCGACGCGTGATCGGGCGCGAATCCGCTGCGCTGTCCATCGCGCGTCTCGCTCAACAGGTCGCGGATGAACTGCCGACACTCGCGCGTACCCCATATCCGGTCGATCTTCGCCAGATGCGGGAATGCGGTGTACAAGCGAGAAGTATCGACGTTCGGCATGACCCCTACTCCGTGGCTGGACAGTGCAATGTGAATATGTCGCGTCGCACGGCGGGGGTCAAGGGGATGCCCCCGCATCCGGTGACCCGCACGTGTCCGCGAAGTCCCCGGCAATGCTCCGCGCCAGCCGTATTTCACGCAACCGCCTGGCCGCCAGGAGCGCGGCAATACGGCGCCGGCATGACCAGCCATCCTGGCGCCGCCACCGACGACCGATGACCGACCAGCCCGAAGCACACCGCATGACCGATCAGCCACAACCGCGCAGCGCACTGCACATCCTCGAGCACGTCTTCGGCTACACGTCCTTCCGTGGCGAGCAGCAGGCGGTCGTCGAGCACGTCGCCGAGGGCGGTGATGCCCTCGTGCTGATGCCCACCGGCGGCGGCAAGTCGCTGTGCTACCAGGTGCCGGCGCTGATGCGAAGCGGCACTGCGATCGTCGTGTCGCCGCTCATCGCGCTGATGCACGATCAGGTCAGCGCGCTGATCGAGGCCGGGGTCGCGGCGGCCTTTCTGAACTCCAGCCTCGACGCAGCAGCCGCGCGCGCGGTCGAGCGCGATCTCGTCGAAGGCCGGCTCGAGCTGCTCTACGTCGCGCCCGAACGCCTGCTCACGCCGCGCTTTCTCGACCAGCTCGACCACCTGCGCGACACCCGCCGCCTGGCGCTGTTCGCGATCGACGAGGCGCACTGCGTATCGCAGTGGGGCCACGACTTCCGCCCCGAATACCTGCAGCTGTCGATCCTGCCCGAACGCTATCCGGGCATTCCGCGCATAGCCTTGACGGCCACGGCCGACCGCCAGACGCGCGAGGAGATCGTCGCGCGTCTGTGCCTGGAGGACGCGCGCCGCTTCATCGCGAGCTTCGACCGCCCGAACATCCGCTACACCATCGTCGAAAAGCAGGACCCGCGCCGCCAGCTGCTCGCCTTCATTCGCGACGAATACCCGCGCGAAGCCGGCATCGTGTATTGCCTGTCGCGACGCAAGGTCGAAGAGACCGCGGCGTGGCTGCAGGACCAGGGGCTCACCGCCCTCCCCTATCACGCCGGCCTGCCTGCCGAAATGCGCGCAGAGCACCAGATGCGCTTCCTGCGCGAGGACGGCATCGTGATGGTTGCGACCATCGCCTTCGGCATGGGCATCGACAAGCCCGACGTACGCTTCGTCGCGCACCTCGACCTGCCGCGCTCGATCGAAGGCTATTACCAGGAAACCGGCCGCGCCGGACGCGACGGGCTGCCGGCGCAGGCCTGGATGGCATGGGGCGCCCAGGACGTCGTGCAGCAGCGGCGCATGATCGACGAATCGGACGCTTCGGACGAATTCAAGCGCCTCGCGCGCAATCGGCTCGACGTGCTGGTCGGACTGGTCGAGGCGACGACCTGCCGCCGTCAGCATCTGCTCGCGTATTTCGGCGAGCGCGCCGAGCCGTGCGGCAATTGCGACAATTGCCTGAATCCGCCGCAGACCTGGGACGCCACCGAGGCCGCGCGCAAGGCGCTGTCCTGCGTGTATCGCACCGGCCAGCGCTACGGCGCTGGTCACCTGATCGACGTGCTGCGCGGCGAGCTCACCGACAAGGTGCGCGAGCGCGGCCACGATCGACTGACCACGTTCGGGATCGGGGCCGATCTCGACGAAAAACGCTGGCGCACAGTGTTCCGTCAGCTCGTCGCACGCGAGTTCGTCAGCGTCGACTTCGAGCGCTACAACGCGCTCGCGCTGACCGACCAGGCGCGCCCGCTGCTGCGCGGCGAGCAGGATTTCCTGCTGCGCATGCCCCGCGAACGCAGCCGCCGCGAAAGGCGGCGCAGCACCCCCCTCGACATCCCCGGGGGCGTGCCGACCACGCTTTTCGACCGCCTGCGCGCCTGGCGAGCTGCGACCGCGAAGGCGCGCAACGTCCCGGCCTATGTGATCTTCCACGACGCGACGCTGCGCGAGATCGCCATTGCACGCCCGACCAGCCTCACCGAGCTCGCGGGCGTCTCGGGCATCGGCGATCGCAAGCTCGATGCATATGGCGAGGAAATCGTGGGACTGGTGCGCTCGACGGATTGAACCTTGCGCCGCAGCATTCTGCGAACGACGGCTCGCTCACGCCGGCCCAAGCGCGTCCGTATTTTGCCGCTGATCAAGTTTTCCGCTGCCATACGTCTTCCGCAGATTCTTTTGTTTGACTTCTAACAGTTTGTTGTCCACGATTGGCACACTTGCCAGGTTGGACTGACGGCATCGCGAGGTCGCATGCTCGCGCCGCCGTCCTCTGGCCCCGACGAGAGAGCAGGGAGGTTCGGTCGACATGCGCCCCGGGAGAAGGTGCAGCGGCCATCTCGAGCACAAGTGGCGGCAATCGGCCCAACGGCTCGCAGTGCGCGCGAGCGTCGGCGGTGTTTGGTGCCTTGATCCGGTGCTGCAGGAGGAGCCCGGCGCGTGACCGGCAGATCATATGGCTCGTCAAACCGGTGTCGGGCGAGCCGGACTACCACTTCGAACTGACACCAAAAGGGGGAAATCGATGCAGAAACGTCATATTGCTGTTGCAGTGGCTCTGGTCTGTGGCGGTCTCGCCGGTGCGCCGGCCATGGCGCAGTCGAACGTCACGGTGTACGGCGTCGTCGACGCGTTCCTTGGCTACGGCAAGACCGGGGATGCGAAGTTCACCGGCGTGCAGAGTGGCGGCTGGGCAGGCTCCCGTATCGGCTTTCGCGGCGCGGAAGACCTCGGCAATGGCCTGAAGGCCGTGTTCACGCTGGAGTACGGGATCGAGGTCGACCAGAACGCCGGTCTTGGCGCGGCGCCCAATTTCTCGCGCCAGCAGTTCGTCGGCCTCGAGGGCGGCTTCGGCTTCGTCGGCCTCGGCCGCCAGTACCATCCGGGCTACTACGTCTTCAAGTACGACGCGATCACGCCGGTGCCGATCAGCCCGCAGTTCGCGCTCGCGGCCCGATCCGGCTCGCGCATGGTGGCCGGCGGCGCGGCACGCATCAACAACTCGATCAACTACAAGTCGCCGAACATGAGCGGCGTCACCGTCAATGCGATCTACGGTCTGAACGAGGTCAATCAGCTCGACGACCGGCGCAAGGGCGACATTTTCGCCGTCGGCGCGGACTATGCGAACGGCCCGCTCGCCGTCGGCCTGATCTTCAGCCACGAAGAGGAAGTCGCCGGTGACGAGGACAAGCGCGAATGGTACTTGGGCGGCTCGTACGACTTCGGCATGGTGAAGCTGTCCGGTTCGTTCCAGCACATCAAGAACGCCACGGCCGCAGAGCACTCCGACAAGGTCTGGCATATCGGTGGCAGCGTTCCGGTCGGCGCGGCCGGCAAGTTCTCGGTCGGCTATGGCCGCCTGAACGCCGACGCCGACGACAGCGACGCGAACGCCTGGGCCCTGGTCTACTCGCATGCGCTGTCCAAGCGCACCATCGCCTATGCCGGCTATGGCCACATCAGCAACGACGATGGCCAGACGGTGCGCTCGCCGTCATTTGTCAGCGCCGCCAACACCGCGGCCGGCGACACCAGCCGCAACCTGATGCTGGGCATCTTTCACGCGTTCTGATCGTCTCTCCTCTCGGTCTGAACGTGACGGGCGCTTCGGCGCCCGTTTTTGCGTCGACGCCGGCACGACAGATGGACGCATCATCCGGACTGCCCCTGTCCCGTCGCGCCGGCCGGCCTCCGGTTCTGCCCCGCGCGGACGGACCGGCATGCCGACGCTCGTCAAGTCCGATGCACCCGCGAGCGCCGGACACCGGCTCGCAGCGCTCCTCAACCGTCGCCGGCCGTGATCTCCGTCACACTCGTTTGTCATCGAACGGCCGACGCGCCATATTCTTGACGTCGATCAATGTTTTTCGCATGGCATAGCGCCGAACATGGCCGGTCTTCGCCGCAGCTGCGCTGTTTCATGCATTACGCGCAAGCCTTGCACGGCACAGGCGATGCCGCCGAGTCCGACGCCCGGAACACGAAAGCACTCCGACGCGACACGGCCCGCGAAGGCGGCGGCACCCATCGCGCTCCGCGCGGCTCGACAACAACAATATCGAGGAGATCACCCATGTTCGGGCGACGCACGTCGGTCGGCTTCAAGCTCGGCCTCGTCCTGATCGGCTGTATCACCGTGCTGCTGCTGGCCGCGACCCTCGGCCTGTCGCAGTACCTCACGCACAAGCTCGAGGAACGCTCGATCGGCGCGCTGCGCGACACCAACGACGTGATCATCGAAATGATCGACGTCTACAATCGCAGCCTGATGAACACCGTCGCGCGGCTCGGCAACACCTTCGCCGGCTTCTATCCGGAGCCGTTTCGCTACGACCCGGACGAGCGACGCCTCTATCACGGCGTGATGCCGATCGTCGAATACGACAACACCATTCCCGACCGCTTCACCGCACGCGCCGGCGTGTTCGCGACGGTGCTCACGCGCACGGGCGACGATTTCGCGCGCACCTCGACCTCGATCACCGACGCGAACGGCAAGCGCGCCAGCGGCGTCCCCTTGGGCGCGGATCACCCCGCAGTTCCTTACCTGCTGCGCGGCGAGCCCTATACCGGAAAGGCGCGGATGCTCGGGCGCGATGTGATGACCCACTACATTCCGATCACGGATTCCACCGGCGAGGTGATCGGCGCGTTCTTCGTCGGGCTCGACTTCACCGCCGGCCTGGCGGAGCTCAAGAAGACGATTCTGAGCATTCCGATCGGCGCCACCGGCTACCCGTACGCGATGGATGCGGGACGCAACCGTGGCGAGCTCACCATTCATCCGGCCCTGGAGGGTGAGTCGCTGCTCGACGTCGATGATGCGAACGGAAGGCCGTTCGTCGCCGAGATGCTCGACACGAAAAAGGGTGTGGTCACCTACGCGTGGAAGAATCCCGGCGAGGATGCGCCGCGCGACAAGATCGTCGTGTTCAATCACTACGCGCCATGGGACTGGTTGGTCGCCTCGGGCAGTTATCTGAGCGAGTTCAACGGCGAAGGCAAACAGGCCGGCCGCGGCATGGCGCTGGTCACGCTGCTGCTCGTCCCGATCGTGACGCTGGTCATCGTCGTGGCCACGCGGCGCTGGGTGAGCACGCCGCTACGCGAGGCGGTGACGCTGGCCGACCGGGTGGCCGACGCCGACCTGACGGTCAAGGTGCAGGTCCGATCACGCGACGAGATCGGCCAACTGATGGCAGCTCTCGACCGCATGGTCAGGCAGCTCGACCACACCATCACCGGCGTGCGTACCGCCGCCGAGCAGGTGGCCCGCGACGCAGACGCCCTGCGTGTGCGCGCCGACGAGGTCGCCCACAACTCCGGTCGGCAAAGCGACGCCGCGACCGGCATGGCCGCGGCGGTCGAAGAGATGAGCGCGAGCATCGACCTCATCGCCACGAACACCGGCGAGGCAAAGGAGTTGTCGGCCACCGCGGCCAAGGCGTCCGGCGACAGCGCGCAGACCATCCGCAAGGCCGCCGGGGCGATGCAGCACATCGCCGGAACGGTGCGCACCGCCTCCGAGCGGGTGTCGCAACTGGGCGCCTCGTCGCGCGAGATTTCGACCATCGTCAACACCATCCACGACATCGCCGAACAGACCAACCTGCTGGCCCTGAACGCCGCGATCGAAGCCGCACGTGCCGGCGAGCAGGGACGCGGATTCGCGGTCGTCGCCGACGAAGTGCGCAAGCTCGCCGAGCGCACTTCGATCTCGACCCAGGAGATCACGCGCATGGTCGAGCAAATCCAGCGCAGCACCGAAGAGGCGGTGGCGAGCATGAGCGCCGGCGTCGCGCAGGTCGACAGCGGCGTCGCACTCGCCACCGCGGCCGAACAGGCGATACAGCGCATCTACGACGGTGCGCTGACCACATCCGATGCGGTCACCGGCATCAGCAACGCGATCAGGGAGCAGAGCGTGGCGGCCTCGAGCGTCGCCCAGGGCGTCGAGCAGATCGCCCAGATGAGCGAGCGCAACAACACCGATGCGCGCGAATCGGCGCAGGCGAGCGGCACCCTGCAGCAGGTCGCGGCCGAGCTGAAGAAGATCGTCGACCGTTTCCGGACCTGAGCTCGAGCCCGCCGCGGCCGGCCGCCACGGCCGCCACGGCCGCAGCGGGCCCGTGCGGTTCGTCACTCAGCGGGCAAAGCGCTCCTCGGCGATCGCATCGGCGACTTCGCCGGTCGGTCGCTCTTCGCGGCGCGCGCGCGCGAAGATCTCCATCAGGTTGTCGTAGATCTCTTCGATGTGCCGGATCACGGCGTCGCGATCGAAGCCGGTGCGCTCGTGATAGACGTCGATGATGCCGCCGGCGTTGATGACGTAGTCGGGCGCATACAGGATGCCGCGCTTCATCAGCTCGACGCCGTGGCGCGGCTCGGCGAGCTGGTTGTTGGAAGCGCCGGCGACGATCTTCGCCTTCAGTTGCGGGATGGTGGTGTCGTTGAGGATGGCACCGAGCGCGCAGGGGGCGAAGACATCGACGTCGAGGCCGAAGATCTCCTCGGGCGCAACCACGGTGGCGCCCAGTTCCTTGCCGGCCTGCAGCAGCGGCTCGCGGTGGATGTCGGTGACCCACAGTTGCGCGCCCGCTTCCTTCAGCTGGCGGGCGAGGTCGAAGCCGACGTTGCCCACGCCCTGCACGGCGACGCGCAGACCCTCGAGCGAATCGCGGCCGAGCTTTTCCTTGACCGCAGCCTTGATGCCGATGAAGGTGCCGTAGGCGGTGGCGGGCGACGGATCACCGCTGCGCGTGCCTTCATCCGAGGGCTTGTCGACGATACCGGCGACGTGCTGGGTGAACTGCGCCATGTACTTCATATCGGCGACGCTGGTGCCGGAGTCCTCGGCGGCGATGTAGCGCCCGTTCAGCTGTTCGAGCGCACGGGCGAAGGCGGCCAGCAGTTCGGGCGTCTTGTGCGTGCGCGGATTGCCGATGATCACCGACTTGCCGCCGCCGAGCTTGAGGTTGGCCATCGCCGACTTGTAGGTCATGCCGCGCGACAGGCGCAGCACGTCGCGCACCGCCTCCTCCTCGCTGGCGTACGGCCACATGCGGCAGCCGCCGAGCGCCGGCCCGAGGTTGGAATTGTGGACGGCGATGATGGCCTTCAGGCCGCTCTTGTCGTCACTGCAGAAGACCACTTGCTCGTGGTCGGCGAAATCGCGCATCGAAAATACGGACATGCTTGTCTCCTTCACTTGTGTAGAAGTTGCCGGGACCGCGTCGCGAACGCTTGTGGCGCACGCGAAGCGGGCCCGGCGGGATTGAAATGGTTGTCGGTCAGCCCGCCAGCACCGCGATCACCTTGCGCGCGCCCTCGGGCGCCGGCGCGGCAGGGCGCTCCTTGCGCCGGAACGCCTCGAGCAGTGCCGCCTTGCGTTGCTCGGCGTGCGCGTGGTAGCGCTCGCGGATGTGGCCGAAGCCGCGAATCTGCTCGGGCAGCGAAGCGAGCTCGACGGCGGTCTCGAAATTCGCTTCCTCGAGTCCGTCGACGATCTCGTCGATGAGCGCCTCGTAGTCGGCGATGATGCGCCGGTCGAGCTTGCGGTCGGCGGTGCGCGCGAACGGATCGAGCCGGCTGCCGCGCAGGTGCTTGAACTTCGCGAGGCGCTGCATCGCCTTGAGCATCCACGGGCCGTAGGCCTTCTTCTTCAGCTCGCCGGTGACCGGATCCTTGTCCGCGAAGAGCGGCGGCGCGAGGTGGAAGACCAGCTTGTAGTCGCCTTCGAACTGCGCGTCGACGCGCTCGAGGAAGTCGGTCTGCGTGTACATGCGTGCGACCTCGTACTCGTCCTTGTAGGCGAGCACCTTGTGGTAGCCGCGCGCGACCGCCTCGGTGAGCAGCGTCACGCCCGGCGCAACCCTGGCCTCGGCCTCACGCACGCGCGCGACGAGCTTGGCGTAGCGCTCGGCGTAGGCGGCGTCCTGGTAGTCGACCAGCTGTGCCTTGCGCCGCGCGATGGCCTCGTCCAAGGTGGTCGACAGGCGGTGATGCTCGGGCGCACCCTGTGCCGGGCGCGCCGCCTGCTCGACCGCGTCGGGCTCGACGGCGGCACGCCGCCCCCACTGGAAGGCGGCCTTGTTCGACTCGACCGCCGCACCGTTGAGCTCGATCGCACGCACGATCGCCTCGCGCGACAGCGGCACCAGCCCCTTCTGCCAGGCGTAGCCGAGCATGAACAGATTGGTCGCGATCGAGTCGCCCATCAACGCGGTCGCGAGCCGCGTGGCGTCGAGGAAGTCGACGTTGTCGCGGCCGACCGCGTCGATGACCTGCCCCTCCATCGACGCGGACGGGAACTGCGGGTCGGGGTTGGCCTCGACGTCACCGCTACGCGCCTGCGCGGCGAAGCCGCGGATGAACTCGCTCGTCATCGTCTGGGCACGGTTGATGACGACGCGGGTGCGCGCATCGCCCATCTTCGCGAGCGACTCGTCGCTCGCCGCGACGACCAGATCGCAGCCGATCACGGCGTTGGCCTCGCCCGCGGCGATGCGCGCGGCAAAGAGCTGGTCGGGGCGGTCGGCGATGCGCACGTGCGACCATACCGCACCGCCCTTCTGCGCGAGGCCGGCCATGTCGAGCACCGACACGCCCTTGCCTTCGAGATGGGCGGCCATGCCGAGCAGCGCACCGATGGTCACGACGCCGGTGCCGCCCACGCCGGTCACGAGGATGCCCCACGGCGCGGCAGTATCGGGCAGCTGCGGCTCGGGCAGCGCGGCGAACACGTCGGCGCCGACCTGGGTCGCCTTGCCCTTGCGCAGACGGCCGCCCTCGACGGTGACGAAGCTCGGGCAAAAGCCCTTCAGGCACGAGTAGTCCTTGTTGCACGCCGACTGGTCGATCTCGCGCTTGCGGCCGAACTCGGTGTCGACCGGCACCACCGACATGCAGTTGGATTTTTCGCTGCAGTCGCCGCAGCCTTCGCAGACGAGATCGTTGATCACCACGCGCCGGGCCGGATCGGGGAAGGTGCCGCGCTTGCGGCGGCGGCGCTTCTCGGCCGCACAGGTCTGGTCGTAGATGATCGCCGACACACCCGGGATTTCGCGCATCTCGCGCTGCACCGCGTCGAGCTCGTCACGGTGGCGCATCGGCACGCCGTGCGGCAGGTCGGCGACACCGTACGCGCGCGCCGTCCCGTCGGTGACGACGACGATGTGGTTGACGCCCTCGGCGGCAAGCTGGCGGGCGATGATCGGCACCGTCAGCGGACCGTCGTGCGGCTGGCCGCCGGTCATCGCGACGGCATCGTTGTAGAGGATCTTGTAGGTGATATTGACCTTGGCCGCGACGGCCGCACGGATCGCCAGGATGCCCGAGTGCATGTAGGTGCCGTCACCAAGGTTCGCGAACACGTGCCTGGTCTTCGTGAACGGCGACTGCCCCACCCACGGCACGCCTTCGCCGCCCATCTGGCAGAAGGTCTGCGTCGTGTCGGGCGACAGCCAGGTGGCCATGTAATGACAGCCGATGCCGGCGATCGCACGCGAGCCTTCGGGCACGCGGGTCGAGGTGTTGTGCGGGCAGCCCGAGCAGTAGTGCGGCACGCGCTGGATCGACGGGTGCGGCTTGGCGAGCGCGGCCTCCTTGGCCTCGAGGAAGGCGAGGCGCGCCTTGATGCGGTCGGAGGTGTGAAAGCGCGCGATGCGCGCGGCGATCACGCGTGCGATCATCGCCGGGGTGAGCTCGCCGGCCGCGGGCAGCAGCCACTCCGAGTGCGGCAGCGCCCACTCGCCTTTCTCGTCGAACTTGCCGATCACGCGCGGACGCACGTCCTCACGCCAGTTGTAGAGCTCTTCCTTCAACTGGTACTCGAGGAACTGGCGCTTTTCCTCGATGACGAGGATCTCGTCCAACCCTTCGGCAAAGTGACGCACGCCGTCGGCCTCGAGCGGCCACACCATGCCGACCTTGTAGACGCGCAGGCCGATCTCGGCGGCGAGCTGCTCGTCGATGCCCAGGTCGTCGAGCGCCTGGCGCACGTCGAGGTAGCTCTTGCCGGCGGTGATGATGCCCAGCCGCGGCTTCGGGCTGTCGATGACCGTCTTGTTGAGATTGTTGGCACGGCAATACGCGAGCGCCGCATAGAGCTTGTGATGCAGCAGCCGCTCCTCCTGCACCAGCGGTGGATCCGGCCAGCGCAGGTTCAAGCCGTCCGGCGGCAGCGGGAAGTCGGCGGGGATGACGGTGTTGACCGCGAACGGATCGACGTCCACCGACGCGGAGGTCTCGACCGTGTCGGTGAGCGCCTTGAACGCGACCCAGCAGCCCGAGTAGCGCGACAGCGCAAAGCCGTGCAGCCCGTACTCGAGATAGTCCTGGATGCCTGCCGGCGCGAGCACCGGCATCATCAAGCCCTTGAACACGTGCTCGGTCTGGTGCGGCAGTGTCGAGCTCTTGGCCGCATGGTCGTCGCCGGCAATCACCAGCACGCCGCCATGCCTGGACGTGCCGGCCGCGTTGGCGTGGCGGAACACGTCGCCGGTACGATCGACGCCGGGACCCTTGCCGTACCAGATCGCGAATACGCCGTCATGGACTGCATTGCGGTCGAGATTGACCTGCTGGGTGCCCCACACCGCCGTCGCGGCAAGGTCCTCGTTCAGACCGGGCTGGAAGCGGATGTTCAGCGGATCGAGATATTTCCTCGCCCGCCAGAACTCCTGATCGACACCGCCGAGCGGCGAGCCGCGATATCCGGTCACGTAGCCGGCGGTGTTCAGGCCCGCCTGCCCGTCGCGCATGCGCTGCATGATCGGCAGGCGCACCAGCGCCTGGATGCCGGTCATGTAGGCGCGGCCGCAGGTGAGCGTGTACTTGTCTTCGAGTCTTACCGTGGGAAGTTCTTTCGACATGGCGGTGTGTGCGTCGCAGACCGCGCCTCTTCGCACGCTGGGTGCGGATGGCCGGTGTGCCGACGTTGTCTCCTTTATTGGTTGCTGTGTCAGGTGTTCGCGGCGACGAACAACGGGGATATCGTAAATTCAGGTCGCAGCGAAAACTCGTCTGCTTGAGGTCCGATTCGGGCCGCCCGCGAAAAATTTTTTCACTGCAGTGGAATTTCGCGACACATACCCGAGCCGCCTCGCTGCGGCTTGCTGCACACACTCCCGACCTCCCGGAGCGCGGCCGCACTGCGTCGCGCCCCGGACGGTCCGCCGCGCATGGCGAGGCGGTCGCGTATGTTCCACAATTAATCGATAGCAATCGAACGGCGCGCCGACAAGGCGAAATCGCCGCGACGACCCGGGCCGGGCGACGCGATTGCGGCAGCGCAGCATCTCCATATGCAATGCTTCACCCGCGAACAGGCGGTCCCCGCAAGATTCTTTCCGCAGGACGCCTTTTCAGGCGGCGAAAACGCAGAAACATTTCTCCGCGCCCTCCTTAACATGCCCCACTCACGCCACGGGACCACGCCCGTCGGCGCACAACAACGCATCTGGAGACAGGCTTCGTGGCTGCCCGGCGCCCCCGCGCCGGCACCCGCTCGCGTCTCCAAGACCGTACCCGCGACATGCACCGCGTCATCAAGAGGAGACAAGCCATGCACGAAATTCGATCCGTCAACGACGGACTACACCACCGGCATCGCGCACAGCGCAACGAGACCGTCATGACGCAGCCGCGATGGCCGGCGCGTGCGCTGCCCGTCGGCACGACCGGACGGGAGGCCTGACATGTCGGCGACCACCTTCAAGCATTCGCACTGGTCCTCGCGCGCGGGCTTCGTGCTGGCGGCCACCGGGTCGGCAGTCGGGCTCGGAAACATCTGGAAGTTTCCCTACATGGTCGGGCAGAGCGGCGGCAGCGCCTTCGTGCTCGTCTATCTCGCCTGCCTCGCGCTGATCGGCCTGCCCATCCTCGTCGCCGAATGGATGATCGGCCGCCGGGGACAGAAGAACCCGATCACCACGATGGGCGCGCTGGCCGAGCAGCACGGCAAGTCGCGCGCCTGGGTACTCGTCGGCGTCAGCGGCGTCCTCGCGGCCTTCCTGATCCTGTCCTTTTACAGCGTGATCGGCGGCTGGGCGCTTTCCTACATCAAGGACGCGGCAACCGGCACCTTCGGCGGCCTGGACGGCGACAGCGCCGGCGCGTTGTTCGGCGGCATGCTGGCCGACCCGGGCAAGCTGCTGCTGTGGCACACCGCATTCATGATCCTCACCGTCGGCATCGTCGCGATGGGTGTCACGTCGGGGCTGGAGCGCACGGCGAAGCTGTTGATGCCGACGCTGGCGGTGCTGCTGTTCGTGATGGTCGGCTACGGCATGACGACCGGCTCGTTCGGCGCCACGCTGGCCTATCTGTTCCGCCCCGACTGGAGCGCGTTGAGCGGCGACGTGTTCATCGCCGCGCTCGGGCATGCGTTCTTTACCCTGTCGCTCGGCATGGCGGTGATGATGGCCTACGGCTCGTACCTCGGCGAGGACGTGGACCTGCTCGGCACCGCGCGCACGGTCGTGATCCTCGACACCGTGATCGCGCTCGCCGCCGGCCTGGCGATCTTTCCGATCGTGTTCTCGAACGGCCTCGATCCGGCCGCCGGCCCGGGACTGATCTTCGTCACGCTGCCGATCGCATTCGGCAGCATCACCGGCGGCACGCTGCTCGGCGTGATGTTCTTCCTGCTGCTGACCTTTGCCGCGATCACGTCGGCGATCTCGCTGCTCGAGCCGGTCGTCGAGCTGCTCGAAGAGCGCACGCCGCTGAACCGTCAGGCCGCGACGATCGTTGCCGGCATCGGCACGTGGGCGCTGGGCATCGCCGCGCTGCTGTCGTTCAACGCCTGGAGCGAGGTGACCGTGCTGGGACTGAACGCCTTCGACCTGCTCGACACCGTGACCAGCAAGTACCTGCTGCCACTCACCGGTCTCGGTGCGATCGTCTTCGCCGCCTGGTGCCTCGACCGCGAATCGGTGCGCCGCGAGCTCGGCCTCGGCGAGGCCGCGCACACGGTATGGACGGTCGTGACCCGCTTCATCGCCCCGATCGGCGTCGTCGTCGTGTTCGTCGCGAGCCTGTAAGCGCCGCCGCACCGGCACGGCGCTGCCGCGCTTACAGCGGCAGCGCCGTTTCGTTCTTGATCTCGCGCAGCGCCACGCTCGAATGGGTGACGTCGACCTCAGGCAGCTTCAGCAAGAAGTTGTGCATGAAGGTCGACAACGCCTCAAGACTCGGCAGATAGAGCTTGAGCAGGCAGTCCGTCTCGCCGAGCAGCTCGTAGCACTCGACCACCTCGTCGCAGCCCTTGACCACTGTTTCGAAACGGTCGAGCACCTCGGCGCTGTGCTTCTTGAGCTTGACGCGCACCCACACGCAGGTCGACAGCCCGAGCTTGTTGCGATCGAGCAGGGCGACATAGCCGCGGATCAGGCCGGCCGCCTCGAGCTCGCGCACGCGGCGCCAGCACGGCGACGGCGACAATCCCACCTGCTCGGCCAGCGCCTGCGTGCTGAGCGTCGAGTCCTTCTGCAGCAGGGTCAGGATCTGCCGCTGCGCCTGATCGAGTTTCATCCCCCGCCCCCTCGCGTGGCCTTCGCCGCCCCGTGATCGGGCGCGGCAGCCGGGCGATCAATAGACCTTGAGCAGCTCCACCTCGAACACCAGCGTCGCGTTGGGCGGAATCACCCCGCCGGCCCCGCGTGCGCCGTAGCCGAGTTCGGGCGGGATCGTGAGCTTGCGGCGCCCGCCTTCGAGCATGCCCTGCACGCCTTCGTCCCAGCCGCGGATCACGTGACCGGCGCCGAGCGGGAACTGGAACGGATCGTTGCGATCCTTGCTCGAATCGAATTTGCGGCCATCCGTCAGCCAGCCCGTGTAATGGACCGAAACCGTGCGCCCTTTTTCGGCCGTCGCGCCGGCGCCGGTTTCGAGGTCCTCGATCACGAGGCCGTTGGCAAGGGTCTGCTGCGTCATGCGGGGTACTCCCAGTTGGACCGGAGCGGCTCCGGCGATGATCGGATTGCCCCGCCTTGGCCGAGGTCGCCGCGGCAAGGGATGGCTGAAGGAGGATTCTACCTGTTGCGCTTGCGCCGGCCGGCAAATTTTTCCCGGAACTTCGCGATCTTCGGCGCGACCACGTACTGGCAGTACGGCAGGTCCGAGTTCTTCGCAAAATAGTCGTGATGGTAGTCCTCGGCGGGCCAGAAGGCATCGGCCCGCTCGACCTTGGTGACGATCGCGGACGGAAACACGCGCGCCTCGCCCATTTCCTCGATGAGCGTCAGGGCGTCGTGCAACTGGGCTTCGCTGGTCGGGAAGATCGCCGAACGGTACTGCGTGCCGATGTCGTTGCCCTGGCGGTTCAGCGAGGTCGGATCATGGATCACGAAGAAGATCTCGAGCAGCTCGCGAAACGTGATCACGCCAGGGTCGAACTCGATGCGCACCACCTCGGCATGGCCGGTCCCTCCCTCGCAGACCTCACGGTAGGTGGGCGACTCGACACGCCCGCCTGCGTAGCCGGGCACGACCGACACCACCCCCTCGACGTCCTTGTAGACGGCCTCGAGACACCAGAAACAACCACCCCCGAGAATGGCGACTTCAAACTGGGTGTCATTTCCGACCTTTGTCATGCAAACCTCCTGTATTGTCTCCTCATTGCTATCGACAGCGCGAGCGCATCAGCATTCCCCGTCAGCGAAACGAAACCGTGTAATAAATATCGGCGGAGTTGTCGCTGCCGCCACGCGCGACGACCGACACCCGACTGCCGAGCTGGTAGGTGAGCTTGACCAGGCTCGCGGCGCCGCCCAGGCTCTGCTCGAAAGACAGGAACAAATCGCTGGACAACCGCTTGCCGAGCGTCAGCACCTGTCCGCTGACGCTGCCCTCCCCGGTCACGACCGAGCCTTCGCCGACCACACGGCTGGTCGGGGCGCGCGTCGTCGCGCCGAGCTCACCGCTGCCGATGCCGAACTCGTCGAAGCCGAGGCTGCGCGAGAGCTGCTCGGTCATGCCCCCGCCGGAGCCGCCGAGCAAGGCCTGCGCCGCCGGCAACAGCACGCCCAGATCGGCGCCGCCGCCCGCGGTCGGCGCACGTCCGAGCACGATCCACGACAGTTTGTCCGGATCCGGCACGTCGGGCTGCGACACCAGCTTGATCTGCGGACGGCGTGCGCTGCCGAGCACCGAAATGCCCGCCTCGACCGGCAGGCCCTTTCGTAATGCAACCACGTTCAGGCCCGGATTGTCGAGTGCTCCCTGAAAATTGATCAGCCCGCGCTCGATCGCGAGGTTCTGGCCATAGCCGCGATACACGCCACCGACGGTCGAGATCGTGCCGACCGCCGACAGCGGAGCACCTTCATCGAGTCGCAGCCGCAGCTCGCCGGTCAGCCGCGTGTCCAGCCCCAGCGCCGACAGGTAGAGCTCGTCGCCGAGCGACACCTTGACGTCGGCGGACATTTTCAACCCGCCTGCGCGCGGAGCGTCCTCCTCGCCGACGATCACGACGTCGTCGGACAGCGTCGGCGGCGGCGTGTCGGCGAGCTCGACGTAGCCCGCATCGGCACGGAACTCGGCGACGAGATCGAGACTGGTCCAGGTGCTGTCCGCACGACCCTCACCGGACAGGATCAGCCATCGATCGCTGCGCTGCAGGATGGGCAGCCGGTCGGCTTCGAACTCGAACGCACCGGCACCGGAATCGAGCGCGATCTCGCCGCTGGCGACCAGACGGCCCGGCGAGCGCGTGTAGCGCGTCACCGGCACGCGCGGATCGGGCGGCCGGACGCGGTTCTCGGACACGAACTCGAGCTGCGTCAGGCGCAAACGGTCGCGATCGAACTCGGCGAGCAACTCCCCGCCGGTGAGCTGCAGCCCCTGCTCGACCAGCGCCAGCGACAGCTCGCTGCCGGCGATCTGCCCGGCAGCAAGCGGGTTCTGCGCTGTTCCGGACAGCGAGAAATCCCCCGACAGGCTGCCGCCGAGCAGAATTTCGTCCTGCAGCGCACGCGCGAGCCACGCGATCGACGGCATGTCGAACCGCGCCGAACCGAGCAGCGGCGCATCCGGCGCGAGCCGCCAGCCGCCGTCCGCCCTGCGCTCGGCCAGCGCGGTGGCCGACGCGTTGATGGTGCCGAGCTCGCTGCCGCGCACCTCGAGGGCCAGGGCGAGCCGGTTGTCGAGCGCGTTGACGCGCGCCTCGACATGTTCGAGGCCGATGCGCGTGGTCAGCTCGCCGGTGAGCGTCAGGTCGCCCGCCTCGCGCACCACGCGCACCTGGCCGTTGGCCGCCTCGCCCAGCTGCAGATCCCATTCGGCCCCGAAGGTCAGCGGCTCGCGCTGGCGCCGCGAAGGACGGCGAGGCCGGTCGGCGGGCTGCTGCGCGAGCTCGACGACGAAGCCGCTCAGTGCGCCGCGGGCGACGATGCGCTCGGGCGTCCACAGCGTCTCGTCGAGGCGGATGAGCCCGCGCTCGCCGGCATCGAGCCGCGCCGCGTCGAGGGCGATCCGCTCGCGCGACACGGTCAACCCGGCCGGCGCCGTGAGCGCCACCGGAAATCGTCCGCCCGTCTGCAGCCGCGCGAGCGCGCGCCGTCGCCGGCCGCCGTCGAGCCTTCGAGCAGCGCTCCGTCCAGACGCAGCTCCAGGCTGTCGTCATCGGGCGAGGCGGCGGTGAGGTCGATGCGGTGCGCGCTGCGTCGGCCGCCGATGACGAGTGCCGCACTGTCGAGCCACGTATCGCCGTCGGCGTTGCCGAGGCCGCTCGCGCCGAGCGACAGATCGACCGGCCCGTCGAGTCCGGCCTCCAGATGACCGCTTGCATTGAGGCCGTCCAGACGCAGGTCGCCGGGCAGGCGCAGCTGCTCGGCGAACAGCTGGAACCGGCCCGACGGCAGCTGGCGCGTGCCCGACACGGTGGCCTCGACACGCGCACGCCCGCCCAGCCCGTGGCCGAGCGCAGCGAGCGCGGGCGCGTCGATGTCGATCGCCAGCGCATCCTCGACACGCCCCCACGCACCACGCGCGGCGAGCCGGTTGCCGGCGAGCGTGACGAGGACGTCGGCATCGGCGAGGCGTTCGCCTTCGACGGCGATCGCACCGCGGCCGTCGAGCGCCAACCCTTCGAACCGGCTCGGTTCGAACGCCCATTCGAACGTCGCCGCAAGCGGCTCGCCGAGCACCCCGTGCGTATCGAAGCTCAGGTTCAGCTCGGCCTGCGGTGCGCCGGGCACGAGGGCGGCGGGATTGAACGCCGACAGCGTCCCGGCTGCCGAGAACGCCGGCTCACCGGCCTCGCCGCCGGCCATCCGGAATTCACCGTCGGCGCGGATGCGCGCATCTCCGACCTGCATGTCGAGGCGGGCGTGCTGCTCGGCCTCATCGCCTTCGGCGTCGAGGCGCCCATCGACGCGCACGTCGGGCAGGCGTGCGTCGAGCCGCTGCATGCGGATGCCGGCGAGCTCGAGCGCGGCCGTCAGGCGACCGATCGAGGCGCCTTCGCGGTCCGGGCGCCAGTCGAGCGCGCCGGTGAGCGTGCCGTCGCCCGGCAGCACCAGTTCGAGGCGCTCGGCCGCGGCCGCCTGGGGCGACCAGCTCAGCGCGGCATCGGCACTGACGAGCGGGATGCCGCCGTTGTCGAGCGTGTCCGGGGCGCGATTGTCGATGCGTAGCGGACCGGCGAGGCGCCATTCGTCGACCGACTCGGACTCGAGCTCGGCGGCGATCGTCAGCGCCGCATGCGGCGCGCCCTCGACGTAGGCCGACGGGTCGATCTCGCCGATCGCGGCGCGCAGCCTGCGCAGCGGCACGTGCTCGAACGGTGTCAGCACGAGCGCCGCGTCGCCGCTCACGCCCATGCCCTGAGCCTCGATCAGCAGCTCGAGCTCGAGCAGATTGCCGCGGGCCGAGTAGGCGATGTCGTAGTCGCGCGCGTCATACGCCCCGACCAGCGTGCCGCGTGCCGACAGCGCGAAAGGCAGCTCGCCGCCGTCGATGTCGGCGGTCAGCGTCAGCTCGCCGAACGGCAGCGAGACCGCCAGCGTGTCGATGCGATGGATGCGGCGGTCGCTGGCGAGCGCGGTCGAGAAGTCGTGCAGCTCGAAGAACGGCTCGGCGGGGGCGTCCGGGTCGGGCACGTCCACCCACTCGAACAGGCTCAACCGCCCCACGCTGAGCGCCCGTACCGCGAACGACAGCGGCAGCTCGACCGCCGGCGGCGGCGCGACGTCGGCGGCCGCTTCGCCGGACGGCCGTGCCGAGAACGCAACGGCACCGAAGGCCAGCGTGTCGATCTCGACGTGGCGTTCGGCGAGACGCGCCGGCTGCCATGCGAAGGCGAAATCGTCGATGCGCAGGCGCAGGTCGGCCGTGTCGACGCGCAGCGCGCCGATGCGCACCGCCTCCCACAACCGCCCCTCGGGGGCCTCGACGACGATGCGCCCGTCGCTCGCCCATTCGGCCGCGCGCGCGGCGGCGCGCAGCCCCGCCTCGGTCAGCAGCAGCCAGGCGACCAGCGCCAGCGGCAGCAGCACGAGCAGCGTGAGCCCGCCCGCCAGCCGCCGCAGCCAGCGCCGCCGGCGCGTACGCGGTGGGGTGGGGGCCTCGGCAGCCATCTCAGCACCTAGCCGAACAACGCCCGCAGGCCGGCTCCGGGGTCGTCCACGCGCATGAAGGCCTCGCCGACGAGAAAGGCGTGCACGTTGCGCGCGCGCATGCGTGCGACGTCGTCGGCGGCGACGATTCCCGATTCGGTGACGACGATGCGTTCGTCCGGAATGCGCGCGAGCAGGTCGAAGGTGGTCTCCAGACTGACCTCGAAGGTGCGCAGGTTACGGTTGTTGATGCCGACCAGCGGGGTGGCGAGGGTGAGCGCGACGTCGAGTTCCGAGTCATCGTGCACCTCGACCAGCACCGCCATGCCGAGCGCGTGGGCGAGCGCCTCGAGCTCGCGCATCTGCACCGCATCGAGCGCGGCGGCGATCAGCAGGATCGCGTCCGCCCCCATCGCACGCGCCTCGAAGACCTGCCACGCATCGACGACGAAGTCCTTGCGCAGCACCGGCAGCGCGCACGCCGCGCGCGCGGCCTGCAGGTACTCCGGCGCGCCCTGGAAGAAGTCGCGGTCGGTCAGCACCGACAGGCACGCCGCGCCGGCGCGCTCGTACGCAGCGGCGATGTCGGCCGGGCGGAAATCCGCGCGGATCACGCCCTTCGACGGGCTCGCCTTCTTGATCTCGGCGATCACCGCGGGCCGGCCGGCGGCGATCTTCGCGCGCAGCGCGCCGACGAAGTCGCGCGCGGGCGGCTGCCGTACGGCGGCCGCGCGCATCGCCGCGAGCGGCGTGGCGGCCCGGCCGCGGGCGACCTCGTCCCGCTTGACGGCCAGGATGCGGTTCAGGATGTCACTCATGGCGTCGATCCGTCACTGCGCGAGATTGCGGGTGAAGCGCACGAACTCGTCGAGCTTCGCGCGCGCGGCGCCCCCGGCGATCAGCTCGCGCGCCTGCAGGATGCCGGCGCCGATCGAGTCGACGAGGTTCGCCGTATACAACGCGACACCGGCGTTGAGGATGACGATCTCGCGCGCCGGACCGGGCTTGTTCTCGAGCGCGCCGAGCAGCGTGTCCATCGACTCGTCGACGTTCTCGACGCGCAGGTTGCGGCTGCCGGCCATCGCGAGGTCGAAGTCCTCGGGGTGGATTTCATACTCGAGGATCTCGCCGTCCTTCAGCTCGCCGACCATCGTCGCCGCGCCCAGGCTCACCTCGTCCATGCCGTCCAGACCATAGACGACCATCACGTGATTCGCGCCGAGGCGCTGCATCACGCGCGCCTGGATGCCGACCAGGTCGGGGTGGAACACGCCCATCAGCGTGTTCGGCGCGCCGGCCGGATTGGTGAGGGGCCCCAGGATGTTGAAGATCGTGCGCACGCCCATCTCGCGGCGCACCGGCGCGACGTTCTTCATCGCGCTGTGGTGGCTCGGCGCGTACATGAAGCCGATGCCGGTCGCGGCGATGCACTCGGCGACCTGCTCGGGCGTGACCATCAGGTTGACGCCGAGCGCCTCGAGCACGTCGGCACTGCCGCTCTTGGACGACACGCTGCGGTTGCCGTGCTTGGCCACGCGCGCGCCGGCCGCGGCGGCGACGAAGATCGTCGCGGTCGAGATGTTGAAGGTGTGGGCACCGTCGCCGCCGGTGCCGACGACATCGAGAAAGTGCTCGTGCGGCGGCGGCACGACGACCTTGGTGGCGAGCTCGCGCATCACCGCGGCGGCGGCGGCGATCTCGCCGATGGTCTCCTTCTTGACGCGCAGGCCGGTCAGGATTGCCGCGGTCATCACCGGCGACAGCTCGCCGGCCATGATCTGGCGCATCAGCGACAGCATCTCGTCGTAGAAGATCTCGCGGTGCTCGATCGTGCGCTGCAGCGCGTCGCGGGCGGTAATGGTCATGATCGGATTCCTGATTCGGTTTGGGCGAGGAAATTGCCGAGCAGTTCGTGACCGTGCTCGGTCAGGATCGACTCGGGATGGAATTGCACGCCTTCGACGGGCAGACTCTTGTGACGCACGCCCATGATCTCGCCGTCGTCGGTCCACGCGGTGACCTCGAGGCAGTCGGGCAGCGTCTCGCGCTCGATCGCGAGCGAGTGGTAGCGCGTGCACACCACCGGGTCGGGCAGGCCGCGGAACACGCCGCGGCCGTCGTGGTGCACCGGCGAGGTCTTGCCGTGCATCAGGCGCCGCGCATGCACGATGCGCCCGCCGAAGGCCGCGCCGATGCTCTGGTGGCCGAGACACACGCCGAGGATCGGCAGCTTGCCGGCGAACTCGCGGATCGCCGCGACCGAGATGCCGGCCTCGGCCGGCGTGCACGGCCCGGGCGAGATCACCAGTTGCGCCGGGGCGAGCGCGGCGATCTGCGCGAGGGTGATTTCGTCGTTGCGATACACCTTCACCCTGGCACCGAGCTCGCCGAAGTACTGCACGAGGTTGTAGGTGAAGCTGTCGTAGTTGTCGATCATGAGTAACATATCACATGTAACCTATTAATTTATAA
>DAOMOP010000028.1:0-30212 GCA_035444405.1 Rhodocyclaceae bacterium | reverse complement strand
GGCGTGGCCGCCGGCGGCGTCATCGTCGTGTTCATCGCGCCACCTTGCCCCACAGGCGCAGGCGCGACACGCCGCCGTCGGGGATGATGTTCAAGCGCACATGCGTGACCGGGCCGAACCGTTGAATCTCGTCGGCAAAGGCGTGGATCGCATCCATCGACAGCGGCTGCTCGGGCAGCAATACCGGCCAGAACATGCTCTGCGTCACCAGCGACGCGTCGGTGCCGCCGTCCACGCGCGCGGCCTGGATCGAGCAGCGGTCGGGGAAGTTGCCCTTGAAGTGGGCGGTGTCGACCTCGATCTTCGCGATCGTGCCGGGCGCGCCCAGCTGCAGGATGCACCAGTCGTTGCCGGGCTCGCGGCGGCGGCGCGTCTCCCAGCCGTCGCCCATGTTGAGCCCGCGCCCGGGCAGGATCAGATTGGTCGCCGAGCCGAAGTGCGCATCGTTCCACGCCACCGCACGGCCGCCGTTCTCGAGCGCGACCAGATCGACCAGCGTGTCGGCGCCGACACCGTCGAACACCCCGACCGGCTGGCCATAGACGCGCAGTCGCGCGATGCCGCCGTCCGGATAGATGTTCACACGCAGGTGCGTCCAGGCGCCGTCCCCGCGTGCCTCGAGCAGGTGATGCTGGTTGCCCGAAAGCGAGGTGGCCGGCAGGATCTCGGTCCAGGCGGCGTCCTTCAGCGCGGCGAGCTCGTCCGAGTCGGCCACGCACGCCTCGATCGACACCGCCGGCGCGTAGTTGCCGGTGAAGTGGCTGGTGTCGACGTCGAAGCCGCGCACGGTGCCGCGCCGCCCGAGCCGGATCAGGCACCAGTCGTGGCCGGTGGTGCGCTTGCGACGCGTCTCCCAGCCGTCCATCCACTTGCCGTTGTCGTCGTACTTGCCGGGGATGAACTGCGCCGGCTCGGGGTCGAGCATGCGCGAGACGGCGGCGAAGAAGTCGTCCGAGGCGTACAAGGCCTTGGCGCCGATGCGCGGGTTGGCCAGATCGACGGCGCGGCGCGCCCAGTCGGGCAGCTCGGCGGGGGCGGCGACGCGGATGCCGCCGGAATTGTGACTGCTCATGATTGTTGCTCCAGTGTTCTCGGGGTGTTGTCAAATGAGCCGACCGCAATCGCTACGGACGGTTTCCTGCCGGGTCAGTCGGCGAACATGGCGTCGAGCCGGAAGCGCGCGATCTTGCCGATCTCGGCCAGGCAGGTTCGGAATTCGGTGTCGCGGTCGTTCCCCAGCCGTGCATCGAGCGCGTCCATGATCTCGAACTTGCTGCGGCCCTTGACCGCCATCACGAACGGAAAGCCGAAGCGCTCGTGGTAGGCCGCGTTGAGGCGGCGCAGCTTCGCGAGCTCATCGGCGCTGCAGCGATCGAGACCGGCGCCGCGCTGCTCGCTGGTGGAGTCGGCCGTCAACGTGCCCGCGGCGGCTTCCTTGCCGGCCAGCTCTGGGTGGGCGCGGATCACGCCGAGCTGCTCGTCGGGGCTCGCGGTCTCGAGCACGGCGAGCATCGCCCGGTGCAGCGCGGCGACGCTCTCGAACGGACGCGCTGCCCAGGCCCGTTCGGCGATCCACGGCGAGTGCTCGAAGATGCCGCCCAAGCGGGCGGCGAACGCGGCGCGATCGGCGGCCGAAAGCGCCTGTAGCCTGGTGGCGGTAGGGTGTGCAATGCTCATGTCGGTACTCATCGTGTCGTTCTTTGTTGGTTGCGACGCGGGCCCCGGCGGGGCGCCGCAGTCAGAAATGCCACTCCAGCTGGAGGGTCGGCGCACGGGTGTCGACGCCCGGTTTGCCGTGATTGCCGAACTTGTTGCGCCAGTATTCGTAGCCGATCCCGGCCCATAGCGTGTTCTTGCCACCCCAGGCCATCTGGCCCAGGTCGAGCATCAGCGAGGTGCGCATCAGCGTCTCGGGTTTGGTCTTGACGTTGAAGTAGTCGCGTCCCTTTGCCGTGTTGTAGTTGACGAAGCCCTGGAACTTGAGCGGCAAGGACGCGGCCTCGAACGGGATGCCCCATGCCGCGCTGACGACCAGATAGGGGTCGAAGCTGATGCTGTTGCGGTTGCCGGGCAGTCCGCAGGCGGGCAGGCCGCAGTGGTTCCATTCGCGCGCATAGAGCAGGCTCAGGTCGAGAAAGCCGGGTACGTCGAACTTCAGTGTCGGGCCGACGACGATCATGCGCTTGCGCGGCGCGAAGGCGGTGTTCTTGGTGTTGAGGTCGAAGCCGGCCGTAAGCGCAACCTCCTTGACCGGGCCGAACGCCAGCGTCCGATCGAAGATCGTGCCCAGGTGCAGCTGGTGTCGGTAGGTCAGATAGGCCTCGGTCGCGCCACTATCGCTGCCGCGTGCCGGATCCTTGCGGTCGGACTGCAGGATGTCGAGATTGAGGAAGTTCTGGCCGAACGCGTAGCCGCTCGCGTGGGTAAATTGCAGCACATGCTTTTCGATCTTGTTCGGGTTGGCGGGTTCGGTGAAGCGCGTGCCGTAGCGGTAGCCGACGTAGGTGTCGCTCCACGTCGCCGCGTGGGCCGAATGCACTGCGGCAAGCGTGGCGGCGACGGCGGTACCGGCGACGAGCGCCTTCAGGCTGTTCTTCATTCAGATTGTCTCCTCTCCTGGGATGGGGGGTGCTGCCGGGTGCGTCCGCGCGCTGTCGCGGGCGAACGACCCGGTCTTGCCTCGGTGTCGATCAGTCGCCGGCGTGTGCGCCCTGGGCAAACCACACGGCGACCACCTGGCGCTCTTCGTCGCTCATCGCGGTCAGGTTGCCGAGTGGCATGTAGCCGCTGGTTACGGTCTCGACGCTCTTCACGGCGTTTGCGAGGATCTGCTCGGGTGTCTCCAGCACGATGCCCTTGGGCGGCTGCGCAAAGCCGTCCCAAGTGGGCTGGGCGGCGTGACAGGTCGTGCAGCGCTCATGCACGATCTGCTGCACGCGGGCGAACGGGACCGCCTCGCCGCTCGCGTCGATCGGCTTCGGCGCGATCAGCACGGCCAGCACCGCGATCAGCGCCGTGCCGGCGGCCGGCAGCCACAGCTTGAATTCGCCGCGGTGGCGCAGCACGAAGAACTGGCGGATCAGCACGCCGGCGAGCATGATCACGATCAGGATCAGCCAGCCGTTCGGGTTCGCGTAGGTCATCGGATAGTGGTTGCTGATCATCGTGAACAGCACCGGCAGCGTGAAGTAGGTGTTGTGCACCGAGCGCTGCTTGCCGATCAGGCCGGGACGCTGGTCGACCTCCTCGCCGGCGCGGATCTGCGCGACCATCTTCTTCTGGCCGGGAATGATGTGGAAGAACACGTTGGCGACCATCATCGTGCCGAGCATCGCGCCGACGTGGATGTACGCGCCGCGCGCCGAGAACACCTGATGCAGCAGCCACGTGCAGACGACGACGAACACGAACAGCAGCGCGGCGAGCAGCGTGTCGCGCCCGACCAGACGGCGGCACAGCTGGTCATACACGATCCAGCCGGCGGCGAGGAAGGCGACCGAGAGCGCGACCGCGGCGGCCGGCGAGAGCGCCAGCACGCTCGCATCGACCAGGTAGGTCGAGGCGCCGAGCCAGTAGATCACCGCCATCAGCCCCATGCCCGACAGCCAGGTCGTGTAGGCCTCCCACTTCGACCAGTGCAGGTCGTGCGTGAGCGCTTCGCCCTTCGGGCCGGTCAGGAACTTCTGGCTGCAGTAGAAGCCGCCGCCATGCACGGCCCACAGCTCGCCGAACACGCCGCGTTTGGCGTCCTCGGCCTTCTTGGGCGGCTTCAGCGAGGTGTCCAGCATCACGAAGTAGAACGAGGCGCCGATCCAGGCGATGCCGGCGATCAGATGGAGCCAGCGCAGCAGCAGGTTGGCCCAGTCGATGAGATACGCGTCCATTGTCTTGTCTGCTCGGTTTCGGGTGGGGGCGGAGGGCGTATTGCGCGTCAGCTGCCGCGGTAGGTCGAATAGCTCCACGGCGACACCAGCAGCGGCACGTGGTAGTGCTGGTCCGGCGCGGCGACGCCGAAGCGCAGCACGACCTCGTCGACGAACGGCGGCTCGGGCAGCTCGAGCCGCGCGGCGCGGAAGTAGTCGCCGGCGCCAAACACGATCTCGTAGCGCCCCTTCACGAGTGCCGGACCCTCGAGCAGCGGCTGGTCGCAGCGGCCGTCGGCATTGGTGACGGCGCGCGCGACTTCGGCACGCTCGCCGTCCAAGCGATAGACGGTCACGGCGATGCCGGCACCGGGCTTGCCCAGTGCGGTGTCGAGGACGTGGGTGGTGAGTCGGCCCATGGTGCGTGTCTCCTTTGTCCTTGTTCGGTTGTGACAAGTCTAGAATCGTATGGAGCGTTGAAAACGGATATATTCGGATAGCCGACATAAGCATTTCGATATTGTCGTTTCACGGCCGGTGACGACAATCGGCGCACGTGGTGCGAGGAGACGACGATGACGACCCGACGTGGCGAGGATCCGCTCGACACCTACCTGTTGCGCGTGTTCTGCATGCTGGTGTCCGAGCGCAGCGTCTCGCGCACGGCGATCCGCATGCATCAGTCGCAGCCGGCCATCAGCGCGGCGCTGCGGCGGCTGCGCGACATCTTCGGCGACCCGCTGCTGGTGCGCGAGAAGGGCGGCATGGTGCCGACCGAGCGGGCGCTCAACCTGCTCACGCACGCGCGCACCGCGCTCGCCGAGATCGACAAGCTCACCGGCGAGCCGGAGTCCTTCGACCCGTATGCGACGCGCCAGGTGTTCCACGTCGGCTCGCCCGACTATCTCGCGCCGGTGTTCATGGCCAGTGTCGCCGAGCGTTTCCGCCGCGAGGCGCCGCAGGCGCGCCTCGCGCTGCACGCGCTGGGGCCGGACTTCGACTTCGAGCGCGCGCTCGCCGAGGGCGAGCTCGACGTCGTGATCGGCAACTGGCCCGAGCCGCCCGAGCGCATGCACTTGTCGATGCTGCTCGAGGACGAGATCGTGTGCCTGGTCTCGGCGCGCCATCCGCTCGCGCGCAAGGGCCTCACGAGCGACGACTATCTGCGCGCCGCGCACATCGTGCCGATGCCGTACTCGATCAGCCAGCGCGGCGTGATCGACAGCCATCTGGCGACGCTGCGTGCGAACCGCGACGAGCGCGTGAGCGTGCAGTCGTTCACGATGGCGCCCTACCTGCTGCAGAACACCGATCTGATCTTCACGACCAGCCGCCACTTCGCGCGCTTCTACGCGGACCTGCTGCCGCTCGTGATCCTGCCCTCGCCGATCGAGTTTCCGCCGATGCGCTTCTACCAGCTGTGGCATGAGCGCAACCACCACTCGCCCGCGCACCGCTGGATCCGCCGCCTGCTCGCCGAGTGCGGCGGCAATGTCAAGTAGCGCCGCCGCGCAGAAAAAAAACGGGAAGTCGCCGGACGGCGAGCTTCCCGTGTCACACACGCAGGAGGCGTATTCGTGATGGTTCGGCCGCCGTCAGCGGCCGAGCGGTGTGTCGATCTGTGCCGTCAGATTCTGCTCGCGCGGGGCGACGGCTTGGGCAGCACGGCGTCGAGGAACAGCGCCGCGACGGCCGCCGGAATCAGGCCGGATTTCAGTAGCAGCGCGATCTGGTCGGGCACCACCTGGCTGATCTCCGGCACCAGCGGCAGGCCAACGCCGAGGCTCAGCGACACCGCGAGGATCAGCATCGAGCGCTGGTTCAGCTCGGACTCCGACAGAATCTTGACGCCGGCCGACGCGATCATGCCGAACATCACGATCGCCGCGCCGCCGAGCACCGCCGGCGGCATCGCCGAGGCGACCGCCGAGAGCTTCGGAAAGAGGCCGAGAATGATCAGGATGATGCCGCCGATGGTCACGACGTGGCGGCTGACGACACCGGTCAGCGCGACGAGCCCGACGTTCTGCGCGTAGGCGGTGTTCGGCAGTGTGTTGAAGATGGCCGCGAACGAGGTCGCTACGCCGTCGCCCATCACGCCGCCCGACAGCTCGCGGTTGGTCGCCGCGCGCTTGGCGCCGCTCACCGTGATCGCCGAGATGTTGCCGATCGTTTCGAGCCCGACGACGAACATGATGATGACCATGCCGAGGATCGCGGTCGGCGAGAACTCCAGGCCGAAGGCGAGCGGCTGCGGCACCGAGAACCACGCGGCGGTGGCGACGTTCGAGAAATCGACCCAGCCGAGCGCGATCGCGACGACGTAGCCGGTCATCAATCCAACCAGCACCGACGCGAGCTTGATGAAGCCGCGCCCGAACTGATGGCACGCGACCGTCACGGCCAGCACCAGCAGCGCGAGGAGCAGGTGGTGCGGCGCGGCAAAGTCCGGCGCGCCAACGCCGCCGGCCGCGTAGCGCAGGCCGACCGGCATCAGGATCAGCCCGATCAGCAGCACGACGATGCCGGTGACGACCGGTGAGAAGAGATGCCGCACGCGGCCGAGAAATGCGCCGAGGAAGACCTGCACGAGGCCGGCGACGAACGACGCGCCGAGCACCGCCGGCAGGCCGAAGGCCTTCGCGAGTGGCAGCGCGACCGGCAGGAAGCCGAAGCTCGTGCCCTGCACGATCGGCAGCCGCGCGCCGACCCGGCCGATGCCGATCGACTGGATCAGCGTGCAGATGCCGGCCACGAAAAGTGCGACCTGGATCAGGAAGATGCGCTCTTCCATCGTCGCGCCGATGACGCCGGCGATGATGATGGGCGGGGTGATGTTGCCGACGAACATCGCCATGATGTGCTGCAGGCCCAGCGGAATGGCCCGCGACAGCGGCGGCATGTAGTCGGGGGAATGTTCGTCGGCTGTGCGCCGATCCCGTGGCTGTTCGCCGGCGACGGCTTCGGTGGTCGCGGTTGCGCTCATGTGCTTTGTCTCCAGTGCCATGGCCTCGGAGGCCTCTCTTCGGTTGGCGTTCTTGGTGGTATTGCTGTTCGGGACGGCCGCGACCGGCGTTGCGACGGCGGCGGCAAATCCTTGCACCGAAGTGTAGGAGCGCAGCGCATCAAGAAAACGGATGTGTCTTGATAGGAGTTATAAGGAAATCGGTATTTTCGTCGAGCGATGCCGCCGGCCCGATGCCGCGCCGCCGGGTCCGGAGCGCGCCAGCGCGCGTCGCTTCGCGATCGCGCCGGCGACTGCAGCCAGCTGCCGTATCGGGAAGCGGCTATTTGATGTTCTCGGCGTTGAAGAAAACGACCTGGTCCGCGATGAAACCGACATTGATGAGGCGACGCTCGTCGCCCCACGTGCAGGTACGCAGCGTCAGCACGTCGGTGCAGCGCGTCGGCTTGCCGAGCAAGCGCGTGACCTCGTCGTAGCGCATGCCGACTTCGAGCCGGTTGTAGTTCTCGATCGTCACCTTGCTGCAGGCTGCGATGGCGATGGCGGTGAGCACGATGGTGAAGGGACGCAGTGGTTTCATGCTGGCATCCGGCGGTCGGCGGCTTCGGTCATCGATGAAGGGGCGGGCGCTTCGCGATCAGGGCTTCAGGCGCGCGGCGAGATCCGCGAGGGCGCGGCCGATGCCTTCGATCGAGGACTGCAACTGCTCGTCGTGCAGGGTGCCGTCGTCGGCGAATGCCTTTGCGGCGTTCGGGACACCGACCTGTTCGGGCAGAACCAGGAATCCGAGATTGGAAAGGTATTGCCGCGTGTGCTGCAGCGAGCGGATGCCGCCGAGACGCCCCGGCGAGGCCGACGCGATGCCCGCAGGCTTGCCGCGGACATGGATCAGACCGGCGCGGCCCGACCCGTCCGGCAGCGGGCGCGACAGCCAGTCGAGCGTGTTCTTGAGGAGCGGCGTGAAGAAGCCGTTGTATTCGGGCGAAGCGAGCAGCAGGCCATCGTGCGCGGCGAACAGCTGCTGCAGCCGCACCGCTGCTGGCGGCAGGCCCTCGGCCGCTTCCAGGTCGCCGTCGTAGAGCGGCATCGGGTGCTCGCGGGGTTCGAACAGCGTGACGTCGGCGCCGGCGCGACGGGCACCGTCGATCATGATCGCGAGCACGCGGCGGTTGAACGATTCGCGGCGGGCGCTGCCGGGCATCGCAAGCAGGCGGACACTGGACATCGATTCACTCCCTCGCGGCTTGACACGGGACAAAGCATACCCGAATCGGCCGCGCGAGCCAGTGTCCCAGCCGGTGCCTGCGCGCCTTGTCGGTGACGGCTCCAGGCGCGCCCGGACGGGTGTGTCAGAGTCGGTTCTCCGCGCGCAGACGTCGCAGCACCCAGGCGCGGTAGAGTCGCGACAGCAGCGTACGCAGGCCGGGCAGGCCGATCAGCCAGGCGAGCGGCTTCAGCCGGGGGACCCGCGACATGAGCAGGATATAGGCGTCGAGCTCGCGATGGATCACGCCGTCGGCATCGCGCACGTGCAGCTCGCGCAGGGCCGCCTCCGGCTCGATGCCGAGCCTGCGCAATTCGTCGTCGCGGCCGGTGATGTCCAGCCATTCGACGGTCTCGTCGGTCGCCCCGGACAGGCTTTCGTACCAGGCGCGATCGCGAATGCAGCGCGGACACGCGCCGTCGTAGAAGACCGTCAGTTTTCGGGCCGGTGGATTCATCGGAGCGCCTGGGCAGGGTGTCGTCGCAGTCGCGTCGGATCCCGGTGAGCCGGCGGTGATGCATGCCTGGGGCGAGATTCCTTCGATCGATGCCATCGCCAAGCATACGCCGCGCTGCGGGCGAGTAAAGTCGTGGGACGGTCAAGCAGGCGCTGGCTCTGGACGAGCGCCGCATGGCCTTCCGGCCGGTGTGCATTGAGTCTCGACGAGGCGGTGGTCGAGCGCATTCGCGCCGGGGCCGAAGCACGACCTGATCGGCCGTCGCGGTTCTCGCGCAATTCGTCCAGCATCGGGGCGACAGGGATGCCGGCGACGCCGTCGCCGAACTATCCCCGCCGCGTACAATCGGAGATTCAATCCAGTCGGGAGTAGCGGTCATGATCGTGCTGTTTACCGATTTCGGCGCCGACGACGTCTACGTCGGCCAGGTCAAGGCGCGATTGCTGGAGGGCGCGCCGGCCGCGACGGCCATCGTCGACCTGTTGCACAGCGTGCCGAACTTCGACGCGCTGGCCGGGGCACACCTGCTGGCGGCGGTGCATCGCCATTTTCCGGCAGGCTCCGTGTTCTTCGCGGTGATCGATCCCGGCGTCGGCAGCAACCGCGCCGCCGCAGTGCTCGAGGCCGACGGGCAGTGGTTCGTCGGGCCCGACAATGGCCTGCTGTCGATCGTCGCAGCGCGTGCCGAGCACGTGCGCACGTGGCGCGTGCGCTGGCGCCCGGACGCGTTATCGACTTCGTTTCATGGGCGCGACCTGTTCGCGCCGATCGCGGCCGGCATCGCCGGCGGTGTGCTGGGTGCCGAGTGGCTCGAGCCCAGCGACGGGCTGGAGGTGGCCTTCGCCGCGGACGATCTGGCCCGCATCGTCTATGTGGACCATTACGGCAATGCGATGACCGGCCTGCGTGCCGCGAACGTGCCGAGCGGCGCGTCGCTCGAAGTGGCCGGACAGCGCATCGCCTGGGCGCGGGTATTCTCGGACGTCGCGCCCGGCGCCACCATCTGGTACGAGAACAGCCTCGGTCTGGCGGAGATCGCCGTCAATCGCGCGAGCGCGGCCGAGCGCCTCGGCCTGCGCGTCGGTGACCCGGTGGCGCTGGTGCGCACGGACTGAGTCACGTCCTGCGCAGGATCGGCAGGTTCGTCGGGGGCATCGGGTGCTGCCCGGCCTGCGGGCGAGGCGGCTGCCGTTGCGGCACGAGGCTCACGGCGCGCCCCGGCCGCCGATCAGCGAAACGACGAGCAGCACGAGGAAGATCACGAACAGCACCTTCGCGATCCATGCCGCCGTGCCAGCGACGCCCGAGAAGCCGAGGATGCCGGCAATGACGGCAACTATCAGAAAGATCAGTGTCCAGCCAAGCATTGCATTGCTCCTTTGTTGACTTCGTTCGTGTGCGATTGTCGGCGATCGGGGGCATCGGGCTGCAGGCCGATGTGATGTTCGGATGAACACGCCAACTGCGCTGCCACCGCTTCGCGGCTGTAGAAACGCCCGCAGCGCACGAATCCGGCGACGATGCTGCCCTTGATCGCGGCGGCGTGGCCGGCAGTATCGCGCCTGACGACCAGTTCATCGGGTAGGCCGTCGAGCAGATGCATCGGCGCGGGTGTGCCGTCGGCATAGCGAGCGAGATAGGTCTTGCCGGTGGCGATGTCCTTGAAGGCCGGCCGGAACTGCGTGCCCGGGAGCTCCTCGCTGACTGCCCCGGTACCCAGCCAGGCGCGGCTTTGTTGCCGCAAGACCTGCCGCGTCAGGGTCGATGTCGCGTCCATGGTCATCGTGTGGCCGCCGCGCCGGCATCAGCGCTGCGGAACCACCTCCAGGTAGGCGACGACGTTCTCGACCCCCTTCTGGGCGCGCGCGAGCCGGACCGCACGGTCGATCGCGTCGCGACTGGGCACGGTGCCGTGCAGCGTCACGTGGCCGCGGAAGGTGTCGACGTTGATGTCCCAGGCGCTCACGACTTCATCGCGTGCATAGGCTGTTTTGACGCGCGTGGTCACCGCGGCATCGGATGCGATTTCGGTGACGGTGCGTTCGTCTTTGGCGACATAGTAGCCGCCAGCAGCGCCGGCACCGACCAGGGCCGGGGCACAGCCGGCAATCCCCAATGCCACGAGCGGGATGAGAAGGCCGTGGTGAAGTCTGTTCATGGTGGCACCTCCTGTCGACTTGTCGTAGGTCTTGCCCCTATTGGTGTTCGCTCCGACGGCGAGGCCTCGCGAGCCAGTGGCCGGAGTCGTGCTTCGGATTGCTCCGGCGCGTACGATTCGCCGTGTCGTGCCAGGCGCCGCAGCGTCCGGCGGCGCGTGGCCGCCGGCCGCATGCGTCCCGTCTCCGTCATTGAAAGAGCGGTTTATTGCGGGGCCCGTGGCGTTTCGGGCGTTTGTGCGGCGGGGTCGCCGTCGCCAGGCTCGGCGGCAGCCGGCTCATCGTCGCGCGGTTCCGGCTCGAACGCGGAGAATTCGCTGATCGGCTTGTCCGGCTCGAGCTCGGCATATTGCTCCGGCGCGTACTCGCCGCGCGCTTCGAGTTCTTCCTTGGTCGCGTTCGCTTGCAGCTTGCCGGCTTCTGCCGATTCCAGCTCGTCGATGGCGACGATGATCTCGGTCGTGGCGATGCCGAGCAGCCCGCCCGATTCGACTACTGCGTACGCGCTTTGACCGTCCGGTCCGAGTACGACTTTCTTGACCTCGCCGACCGATTCGCCGGCGACGTCGAGCACTTCGCTGCCTTGCAGCTCCTGCGGAGTGTGCGAGTACAGCGGGTGCTCGGTGACGGACTGATCGGGGCTCGCCATGCCCGGATCCCCCTCTGTCGACGGTGCCGCATCCATCGGCTGGTTCTGCTCGGCTTGCGGCATGTCGGCCGACTGCTCGGCCTTGTCACCGGCGGCCCAGGTCGGACCGGCGATCAGCGAGGCGATTGCGGCAGCGATCAATGTCATGCGAAGTTTCGGATTCATCTCGTCCTCCTGCCTTGCGGCGCTTGTGGTTGATTCGATCCTGCATCCTGCTCGGGGCGGATGAGGATTGGGATGGCACCCGTAGCCGGTTTCGCAAACCCCGTGCCAAGGTGCCGCCAGAGGGGTTTTCGAGCGCCTTGCCGCTGTTGGCAAGCTATTGATTAAAGGAGATATTCAGCGCTGTCGCAGATGCCCGGCGGGAGGCATTACGCCCCGGATGTGCGAGCCGGCCGGCGCGGAGACCGCACCCGCGATGTCTCGCGGAGGCGACGGCAGCGTGTCGATGTGGCGTGCTCGTCGCGCTATCGGGCCGCTTCGGGTGTCGCCGCAGCACGACAACCGAAGCGCCGTTCCCATTGGCTTGCGGTGCCGAGGCCTTGCGCATGCCGGCCTGAATCCGGCTGCGGCGCGACGATCGGCGCGCGGCCGGGCGCGGGCATCGGCGGTCTGTCGCCGCACTACGACATGGTCCGGCCGGCTGCCGCGGTGTTGCAGCCCGCCGAGCCTGCCGTGCCCGCAAGTACGATCTGCCGCGCCAAGCCGGCCGTGCGGCCGTGCTCGCGGCGATGGGCGGCATCGGTTTCTGCACCGGCGTGGCCGGGCCCTCACGCGACATCCTCGTCCGACGCGCCGCAGCGGCGCGCTTCGGTGCGTCGGCGTACGGGCGCGTGTACGGGCTGGTGTATTCCGGGCTCGACGCCGGGCTCGCGCTGTCGCCGCTCGCGTTCGGGCCGATGATGGATGCGCAGGCCTACGCGGGCGTGCTCGCGCTCGTCGCGCTGCTGCTACTGTGCGCGGTCGTGGCGGCCGTGTCGGCTTCGCGCTCGTCGGCGGCGCCGGCCGCGGCGGCGGCCGGCTGAAGCGCTATACCCACCCGAGTGCGCCGACCGCGCCGCCGACGAGGATCAGCCAGATCGGCCCCAGGCGGGTCGTGAACATCACCACCATGGTCAGCGCGATCAGGCCGAGGCCGCCGAGGCGATGGTCCGGCTCGCGGATGAACGGCAGCGAGAGCACCCAGCCGGCACAGAACAGCAGTGTCACGGTCATCGGCGCGAGTCCGGCGGTGAAGGCGCGTACGCCGGGTGTGTCACGGCGCTTCGTGCCCCAGCGGCTGACGCCCAGTGACAGCAGCGTCGAGGGCAGCAGGATGCCGACCAGCGCTGCCATCGCGCCGATCAGTCCGGCCACCTGGTAGCCGAGCACCGGCACGAACAGCACGTTCGGCCCCGGAGCGGCCTGCGCGAGCGCGACGGCGGTGGTGAACTCGTGATCCTCGAGCCAGCCGCGCTCGCCGACGAGATAGCGATGCATCTCGGGCGCGGTGGCCATCGCGCCGCCGATCGACAGCAGCGACAGGGCCAGAAAGCGTACGAAGAAATCGGGCAGATCGCCCAGCAGGAAGGCCTCGCTCATCGGCGCGCCTCGGACCCTGCAGCAAGCTCGCCGGCGGCCTGCCGCGCGCGCCGCATCTGGCGGCCGATCGACCAGCGCGCAAGGCACCAGCCGAGTGTGCCGAGCGCCGGCACGACCCACACCAGCGGCACCTGAAGCACGGCGACGAGGACGACCGTGGCCAGCGCGAGCGCGCCGCACAGCATGAGCCCCATCGGGTTGTTGCGCAGCGGCACGGCGAGCTTGCACGCCATCGCCAGCATCAGGCCGGCCGCGACCGCGCCCATGCCGCGCAGGGCGCCGACCACTGCCGGCTGGCCGGCGAGGCTGTTGTAGCTCGCCGCCAGCGCGATCACGATCGCCAGCGGCGCGACCAGCATGCCGGCGAGCGCGGCGAGTGCGCCGCGCCAGCCGAAGAAGCGATCGCCGAGCATCAGCGACAGATTGACGACGTTCGGACCGGGCAGCAGCTGGGCGAGCGAGTAGGCCTCGAGGAACTGCTCGCGGGTGAGCCACTGCTTGCGGTCGACGAGCTCGCGCTGCGCGACCGCGAGCACGCCGCCGAAACCCTGCAAGGCGAGGGCCGAGAAGGTGATGAACAGCTCGAGCGGCGAGCCGGGCGTGCGCGTCGCAGGCGATGCGGACGGCGGATGGGATGTCTGGGTCAAGGTATCGAGACGACGGGTGAGGGTGGGCCGGCCATCATGTTTTCGTCCACCCCGCCGGCGGTTCGAGGTCGCAGGTATGGAAGCCGAAACGGCCTGCGCGCCGATCCTCGAAAAAATGCCTCAGGCTCAGGGCGATGGTGCGGAACGCGATGCGGTCCCACGGAATCTCGCGCTCGTGAAACAGCGCCACCTCGAGCGACTCGCTGCCCGGCGCGAAGTCGAGATCGAGCAGCCGCGCGCGATAGACCATGTGCACCTGGCTGATGTGCGGCACATTGATCAGCGTGAACAGCCCGTCGACCTCGATGCGCGCGCACGCCTCCTCGAGTGTTTCGCGGACTGCCGCGGCGGCTGTCGTTTCGGCGTTCTCCATGAAGCCGGCAGGCAGCGTCCAGTACCCGAGGCGCGGTTCGATGGCGCGGCGGCACATCAGGACGCGGTCTTCCCATTCCGGAATGGCGCCGACGACGATTTTCGGATTCAGGTAGTGGATCGTTCCGCACGCGTCACACACGTGGCGTGGCAGCGTGTCTCCGGCCGGGATGCGAAAGGCGAGCGGCGCGGCGCAGTTGGAGCAGAAATTCATGTGGATGGTGCACAGGGATATCGGGCCGATTCTAGCAGCGGCCGCGCGGGCCCATGCGGTTTGCGCGTGGTGCAGCGCAAAATGCACTGATATTGCCAAATATTGCATATTCGACACCAATTTTACCGTTGTGCGTGCCGATCCCGGCCGGGGGCGTGCGTGATAAAGTCTCGACGACCATGCTTCGACCGGGCCGCTCGGCTGATCACCTTGACGGGATGCGTGAATGGCGTCACCAATCGACTTGAACCGTTTCGAGCAATTGCGTGCGTCGGGGGAGTTGCCGTCGCCGCGCGGGGTCGCGCTGGCGATTATCCGGCTCATGCAGCAGGAAGAGGTCTCGATTACCGAGCTGGCGCGCGTGATTTCGGGCGATCCGGCCTTCGTCGGCAGGGTGCTCAAGGCTGCCAACGGGCTGATCGGCTTCAGTCGCCGGCCGGTGCTGTCCGTCAATGAAGCGCTGATGGTGCTCGGGCTGCCGGCGGTGCGCTCGATGGCGCTGGGCTTCTCGCTGCTGTCGGATTATCGGGACGGCGGTTGCCGCGGGTTCGATTATGACCTGTATTGGGCGAGCTCGCTCGCCCTCGCGCTGGGCATGCAGGCATTCGCGCAGCGCACGCGCGCGGCCGCCGCCGACGAAATGTTCAGTCTCGGCCTGTTGCTGCGTGTCGGTGAGCTCGCACTGGCCACGCTCTATCCGGACGCATACGGCGAAGTGCTGGAGCAGGCCTCGGCCCCGGGTGAGCGGTCGCTGGCCGAGCTCGAGCAGGCCGCCTTCGCGATGACCCATGCCGACCTCGGCATGGCGATGCTGTCGGACTGGGGGCTGCCGGCGCCGTTCATCGAGCTGGTCGCATGCCATGACGATCCAGGCTCGGTGTCGTTCGAAGCGGGCAGCCGGCAGCAGATCCTGCTCGATTCGCTGGTCGCGTCGCGCAGGTTTGCGCAGCTGTGCGTGGCCGGCCGGTCCGCGCGTCAGATGCTTCTCGCGCAGCTGCTCGAGGACGGCGGGCGGCTCGGCCTCGACCGCGATGACGTCCATGACGATGCGCGCCGCATGTATGCGCTGTGGGGTGAATGGGGCGAGCTGCTGCAACTGGCCACACGTGCGAGCGAGCCGTTTCCCGAGCTTGCGGCCCACGACGTGGTCGAGCCCGCGCTTGCCGAAGATCGTTCGGCGCCACCGGGCGCGGCAGTCGGATTGACCCTGGCCCGGCGTGCGGCGAGCGCGGCGGGCGACGCAGATGGCGGCGCGCCGGCCGAGCCCTTTGTGATGCGTGCGCTGGTTGCCGACGACGACGAACCGACGCGCGCCGCCGTTGCCGCCTTCCTGCGTGGGCAGGGCCACGAGGTGTTCGAGGCGGAATGCTGTTCGCGCCTGCTGGAGCGGGCGCTGGAGCTGCAGCCGCAGATGGTCGTCGCCGGCTGTGCGCTGGGCGACGGGCCCGGCCTCGCGGGTGTGCGGGCCTTGCGCAAGATGCGCATCGGTGCGCCGATCTACGTGCTTCTCGTGACCAACGGGGAGAGCGAGCAGGATCTGGTGGAGGCCTTCGAGGCCGGCGTGGACGATTTCGTCGGCCGCCAAGCCGGCCGCCGCGTGCTCGCCGCGCGCCTGCACGCGGGCTTGCGCGAGCTCAGGCAGCGCCGCGAGCTCGAGCGCGACCGCGAGGAGCTCAGGCGCTTTGCCACCGAACTCGCGGTGAGCAACCGCCGCCTCCAGGAGGCGGCGCTGACCGACATGCTCACCGGCTTTCGCAACCGCCGCTATGCGATCGACCGCATCGAGCAGGAATGGGCGCAGGCCGAGCGCAGCGGGAGGCCGCTGTCGTGCCTGGTGATCGATCTGGACGGGCTCAAGGAGATCAACGACTCGTTCGGGCACGGTGGCGGAGACCAGGCGCTGGCTGCAGCCGCCAGAGCGCTGCGTGGCGAGCTGCGTGGCAACGACGTGATCTGCAGGATGGGGGGCGACGAGTTCCTGGCGATTTGCCCGGGCTCCGGTCTCGATGCCGCGCTGGCCTGTGCCGAGCGGCTGCGCCGGGCGGTCGGCGCGCTCGTTCTGGAGATCGACGGGCAGGCCGTGCCGCTCACGGTCAGCATCGGCGCAGCCGAGAAGACGCGTTCGGTGGTCGACGCCGACGGCTTGGTCAAGCTCGCCGATCAGGGCGCCTACCGTGCCAAGCACGCCGGGCGCAACGCGGTGGCCGCGGTGCAGCGCCACACCGACGTTCCGTGTGCAACCGAGCGGTGATGCAATCGGCATCACAACGCGGTGCAGGTGTGGTTTTTTTGACACGGGCTTGATTTGCTCGTTTGCATTTTCTTACAAGTTCCATTAAGTTCGACCCGGTTGCCCCGGAACGACAAGAAAATGAAGCGCTGTGACTTTCAGGCCGAGATCAAGGAGCTCAATCTCGCGTATTTGATGCTCGCGCAGCAGATGCTGCGCGACGACCGCGCGACGGCCATGTTCCGTCTCGGCATCAGCGAAGAAGTCGCGGTGCTGATCGAGGGGCTTTCGAGCACCAGACTGGTGCGCATGGCCAGCAGCCAGATGCTGCTGCCGACTTTCCGTTTCGATGACAGCCTGCTCGCCGGCCTGTTGGCGGGCGAGAGCCGGGACCCGTCCAGTGCGAGCCTCCATGCTGCCATCATTGCCGCGGGGAAGCCGCCCGCAGGCCGGACGAGGGGAGTTGCAGAATGAAGAACAAGAGCGTCATCGCCGAGGCTGAAGACATCCAGCGCGCCGTCGAGATGGTGAGTCTCGGTGCGCGCATGCAGATGCTCGAGGCCGAGACCAAGCTCAGCCGTGAGCGCCTGCTGAAGATCTACAAGGAAGTGCGCGGCATGTCGCCGCCGAAGGGCATGCTGCCGTTCTCGACCGATTGGTTCATGGCGTGGCAGCCGAACGTGCATGCGTCGCTGTTCAAGGCCTTTCACGGCTACTTCCAGCAGCGCGGGGGGCTCGAGGGGCTCGACGCGATTCTCAAGGCCTATCATCTGTACCTCGATCACATCGAGGCCGAGAAGCTCGAGCCGGTGCTGAGCATCACGCGCGCGTGGACGCTGGTACGCTTCTTCGAGGCCGACCTGCTGCACCTCGCCACCTGCACGACGTGCAGCGGGCAGTTCGTGGCCCATGCCTACGACCCGACCAGCGACTATGTGTGCGGTCTGTGCAACATGCCGTCACGCGCGGGCAAGGGCAAGAAGAAGGCTGCCGTTGCCAAGACCGTCCGGCGGGTGCGCAAGCCGACGATGGTTTGAAGCACAGGCGTCGCGGCCAGGAGACCGTCTCGAAGACGGTCTTTTTTTTGCGTCAAGTTTCCGGTGCCGCTGACGATAACTGATCCACGGCCTGGAGTGAAGAAAGGCAGCGCCGCCTTGCGCAGTCAAGGCGATTGGGGTGTTCGGTGTTCTTGATCATTGGATACGTGGTGGTTCTCCTCGCATCGCTGGGTACCTACGCGATGCACGGGAGCCTGATGGCCCTGTGGGTGCCGCTCGAGTACGTGGCCATCGTCGGCCTGATGATCGGGGGCTTCGTCGCGGGCAACGGCGGCAAAGCGATCAAGGCGACGCTGGGGGCGATACCGCGGGCGTTCAAGGGCTCGCCGTATAACAAGACCCTGTACATGAACCTGCTGGCGCTGCTGTACGAGGTGCTCGCCAAGGTGCGCAAGGAAGGGCTGATGTCGATCGAGAACGACATCGAGGAGCCGGGCTCGAGCGCGATCTTTTCCAAGTATCCCGACGTGATGGCGGACCATCACGCGGTCGAGTTCATGACCGACTACCTACGCATGATGGTGGGCGGAAACCTCAACGCGTTCGAGATCGAGAGCCTGATGGATCTGGAGATCGAGACCCATCACCAGGAGACGCACACGGCTCCGCACGTGGTCGCGAAGGTGGGCGACGCGTTGCCGGCCTTCGGCATCGTCGTCGCCGTGATGGGCGTCGTCAACGTGATGGGTTCGGTCGGTGAGCCTCCGGCCGTCCTCGGCAAGATGATCGGCGGTGCGCTGGTCGGCACCTTCCTCGGCATCCTGCTTTCCTACGGCTTCGTGCAGCCGCTTGCCGGGCAGCTCGAGCAGCGCGTCGAGGAGAGCGGCAAGATCTACCAGTGCATCAAGGTGGTGCTGCTGGCCAGCATGAACGGTTATGCGCCGCAGGTCGCCGTAGAGTTCGGCCGCAAGGTGCTGCTCTCGACCGACCGCCCGACCTTCCTCGAGCTCGAGCAGGACATCAAGAGCCGCAAGGGCTGAGAGGTGAGCTTGGGCAGCCGTGCGGACATCGGGATGGTGGCTGAGCAGGTGGCCCGCAGAGGGCGCGCGCGATGAGCGACGACAGCCAGCAGCCCATCATCGTCAAGCGCATCAAGAAGGGCGGCGGCGGCCACCACGGTGGCGCCTGGAAGATCGCCTATGCGGACTTCGTGACCGCGATGATGGCCTTCTTTCTGCTGATGTGGCTGCTCGGGTCGACCGCCCAGGGCGACCTCGAGGGCATCGCCGACTACTTCCAGAATCCGCTCAAGGTGTCGTTGCAGGGCGGCAGCGGCGCCGGTGACAGCTCGAGCGTGGTCACCGGCGGCGGCGAAGATCTGACCCGTTCGCTGGGCCAGGTGCGTCGTGGCGACATCGAGGGGCGGCGCACCATCAACCTCGACGCCGCCAAAGGCCGCCAGCCCGAAGCGATGGAGTACGAGGCGCGACTGCTCGAGCGCGGCCGGCTCATCGACCTCAAAGGACGCATCGAGGCGATCATCGAGGCCGATCCGCTGCTGCGCAGCTTCAAGAACCAGATCCTGATGGACATCACCTCCGAGGGGCTGCGCATCCAGATCGTCGACGAGCAGAATCGCCCGATGTTCAGCACGGCCAGTGCCGAGCTGCGCCCGTATACGCGCGAGCTGCTGCACGCGATCGGCCGCGCCCTGAACGACGTGCCCAATCGACTGAGCCTGTCGGGTCACACCGATGCGGCGCCGTTCGTGGGTGGCGAAGGCGGGTTCTCGAACTGGGAGCTGTCGGCGAATCGGGCCAACGCCTCCCGGCGCGAGCTGATCGCCGGCGGCATGCAAGCGGACAAGGTCGTTCGGGTTGTCGGGCTGGCCGACACCATTCCGCTCATACCCGGGGATCCGCGGGACGCGGCCAACCGCCGCATCAGCATCATCGTGATGAACAAGGAGACCGAGGAGGCGCTACGCACCGGCGCGACGGCGGGGCTGGTCGAAGTCGATATGGTGACGCCGGTGGACGGCGAAGCGCTGCAGCAGGGTATCGGCGCGAACTCGTCGGTGCAGCCGGCCCGGCCTTAGGCGCGGAGCATTCGCGGCGGGCGTACCGGGCGGGCAGGTGCGGCCGCTTCCGGGGCGCCGCTCAAGTTGTGGGGGTCGTGGACGATAACGGGTACATGGGGCCGCAGGCGATGCGGCAGGTGGGCCGTGTGGTGACGGGTGGCCGGCACGTGGCGGCCGGATGCGAACGTTTCGGCCGTCCGCGCGGCGGTGCGTTCCAGGTACAGCGATGGCCACGAACATGGCGCGGATTCACGATCTGTTCTTCGCCGAATGCGAAGAGCTTCTGGTGCGAGCCGAGCACCTGTTGTCGGCAGGGGCGTGCCGTGCACCGGATCGGGGCGCGGCCGTGGAGCTGCATCGTTGTCTGCATTCGATCAGCGGCGCGGCCTGCATGCTCGGCTTCGAAGCGGTGGCGGCGCTTGCCGGCGTCTTCGAGCGCGGCGTGGAGCGCCTTCGGGACGGCAGCTTGCGGCCCGACCGCGAGATCGACAAAGCGGCGCTGAGCGGCATCTTCGCGTTGCGTGCCGGGCTCGCCGACTGTCGCGACGGCACACGCCACGCGAGCGGCATCGTCGAGACGGCGCGCATCGAGCTGGCTCGCCTGTGCGCGGACGAGCGCACGGCGGTGCATCCGGGCGGCGACATCGAGCTCGAGCTGCGATTTGCGGTGTCGCGCGTCGTATGCAGCGAGGTCTTGCTCGACGACATGCTCGAGCAGCTCCACGGGCTCGGGCGCGTCGTTCGCGTCGAGCGGGCCGAGGAGCGCGAGGACGGGCAGTGGTGCATCCGCATCGCCACGGACCGGCCGCTCACGACGTTGCGAGACATCCTCGACAAGGTCGTCGAACCCGGCACGCTGCGCATCGGCCGAGCGGACCGCGCAGAAGACGCGGCCGCGGTGCACGAACATGCCGACACCTTCGGCGCCGCCGTAAACGCGGTGCTCGACGGTGCGGCGGAACTGGTCGCGAACGCGCAGGCGCAGGTCGATGCGTTCGGGGCGCTGTTGCAGGGCTTGCGCGATGCGCGTGGCGATCGCACTGCATGGCGCGAAGATGGGGTGCTGGTCGAATCGCTGCGGCGGGTCGGGATGACGATCAGGCGAGGCGAACGGCTCGCCGCGACGCTCGCCGCGTCGGTCGAGCTGTTCGCGCGCGTCGCCGAACAGCGTCGCGCCGTCGAAGCGCTTCGGGAGGTCGAAGCGCGTCCGGGCGCCACGCATGTGGCCGACGCGCCCGTCATCGACGAGCGGCCTTTGCGATCGCGGCGCCAAACGGCGAGAATCTCGCCCTTGCCGGCGGCACGGCGAAGGCTGGGCACGCCGGTGCCCAAGATCAGGCGTGCCGCGGGGGCACGCAGCGCGATGGAAGTGGACTGGGAGAGGATTGGGGAATGAAGCGGGAAAACGCCGCCTCGGCGGGTGCGGCACGCAGTGGACTCGTCACGCGCGATCTCGCATCGGCACTCGCGCCGCTGCAGGTCGCGGTCCAGCCGCGCGAGCGCGAGTTCGATTTCTCGGAGACCGATTTCGAACGCATCCGCAAGCTCATCTACGACCATGCCGGAATTGCGCTCGCGCCGGCCAAGCAGGACATGGTCTACAGCCGTCTGACGCGGCGTCTGCGCGTCACCGGCGATCGCAGTTTCGCGCAGTATCTCGCCCGACTCGAACGTGACCAGGGCGAATGGGAGGCCTTCGTCAACTCGCTGACCACGAATCTGACCTCGTTCTTTCGCGAATCGCACCACTTCGATCTGCTTGCCGAGCGGCTGAAGAGAATCGGCACGTCGCGGCCGGTCAACATCTGGTGCTGCGCGGCGTCGACCGGCGAAGAGGCCTATTCGCTCGCGATCACCGCGTGCGAGGCCTTCCGCACGCTGTCGCCTCCGGTGAGCATCCTCGCGAGCGACGTCAATACCACCGTCCTCGATCATGCGCGCAAGGCGGTCTATGCCGCCGACCGCGTCGCGAAGATCCCCGCCTCGCAGCTGCAGCAGTTCTTCGTGCGCGACCCGTCGACGGCCGACGGCAGCTATCGCGTCCGTCCCGAGCTGCAGCGATTGATCGCCTTCCGTCGCATCAACCTGCTCGATCAGCACTGGTCGGTGCAGGGGCCCTTCGATGCGATCTTCTGTCGCAACGTCATGATCTATTTCGACAAACCGACCCAGTACGGAATCCTCAGGCGCTTCGTGCCGTTGCTGCGCAGTGACGGGGCCCTGTTCGCGGGGCACTCCGAGAGCTTTCTGCATGCGGCCGATCTGTTCCGTCCGCTCGGTCGCACCGTCTACGAACCGGTCGGCAAGGCCTGAGCGCATGACCGGGCCCGCGTTGCTTTCGTCCGTGTCGGCGCAGCTCGTCTGCATCGGCGCATCGACCGGTGGCACCGAGGCGGTCAAGGTGGTGCTGCAGGGACTGCCGGCCGGCATGCCGCCGGTGCTGATCGTGCAGCACATGCCGGAGATGTTCACGCCGGCCTTCGCGCGCCGGCTCGACGGCATGTGCGCGCTGACCGTCAAGGAGGCTGCCGACGGCGAGCCGCTGCAGCGCGGCTGCGCCTACGTCGCACCGGGTCATTCGCATCTGGCCGTGCATCGCGCCAGCGCCGGCCTGCAGACGCGGCTGCTGCACGACGAGCCGGTCAATCGTCACCGACCGTCCGTGGATGTGCTGTTTCGCTCGGTGGCGGCGCTGTGCGGAACCGCGGCCGTCGGTGTGCTGCTGACCGGCATGGGCAAGGACGGTGCCGACGGCCTGCTGCAGATGCGCCGCCAGGGTGCGTGGACGATCGCGCAGGACCAGGACAGCTGCGTCGTGTACGGCATGCCGCGCGAGGCCGCCGCGATCGGTGCCGCGTGCGAGGTCGTCGCGCTCGATCGTATTGCCGCGCATGTGCTCCGGCGGCTCGGACTTTCGGCTTGCGAGGCGGCGGGCTAAAGAATGCCGGCGCGCGCGCCGATAGGGTAACTGGTGTCTTCGTCCATACAACCGCAACATGCGGAGAATGCAATGTCCGATCTCTTCAGCAACATCGAGGCGCGAACGCGCCTCGCCGGTACCAACAAGCTCGAAATCCTGCTGTTTTCGCTGGGCGTCGATCAGCGTACCGGGCGCAAGGAGACTTTCGGCATCAACGTTTTCAAGGTCAGGGAGGTCATGCGCACGCCCGAGATCACGGCGGCGCCCGAAATGCCCGAATGTGTCGAAGGCATGGTCAGCCTGCGCGGGGCGCTGGTGCCGGTCGTGGACCTGGCCAAATACGTCGGCATCAACTCCGGTACCGCACGCAACATCATGATCGTGACCGAGTACAACGGCCACACGCAGGGATTCCTGGTCGAGGCGGTCGACACGATTCTGCGGCTCGACTGGTCGCAGATGCGCGTCCCGCCCGAGATGCTGACGGCCAAGATGGGCGGGCTCGTGACCGCGGTGACCGAACTGCCCGAGAACCGCCTGGTGATGATGCTCGACGTCGAGAAAGTGCTGTCCGAAACCACCCGCTACGACGAGGAGTTTCTCTTCAAGGGCATCGCACCGATTGCCGACGAGGATCGCATGGTGGTGTTCGCCGACGATTCGTCGGTCGCACGGCGGCAGATCGAGCGCACCCTCGACATTCTCGGCGTGCCTTATCAGGGCGCGATCAACGGCCGCATGGCCTGGGAGGAGCTGCAGAAGATCGCCCGTCACGCGCAGGCCATGCATCGCGACGTCAAGGATCTGGTCTGTCTCGTATTGACCGACGTCGAGATGCCCGAGATGGACGGCTACATCCTGACCAAGTCGATCAAGTCCGACAGCCGCTTCGGCGGCATCCCGGTGATCATGCATTCGTCACTGTCGGGGATGTCGAACCAGCAGCTCGGAAAATCCGTCGGCGTCGACGAATACGTGCCCAAGTTCGAACCGCAGCGGCTCGCCGAGACCTTGCGCCGGCTGATCAAGCCCGGCGCCGAAGCCGCGCAGAATCCTTGAGAGAATGACCATGGCAATCGTGAATGCTCGTGAGAACGCCCTGCTCGAATCCGTCGATGCGCGCACTGGTCTGGCTGGCTCGAACCGCATGGAGATCCTGCTGTTTTCGCTCGGCACCGGCGAAAATTTCGGCATCAACGTCTTCAAGGTGCGCGAGGTGTCGGATACCCCGTTCATCACCCGGGCGCCGAACATGCCCAAGGGCGTCGAGGGGCTGATCTCGCTGCGCGGCAACGTGATCCCGGTGCTGTCACTGGCGAAGATCCTCGGATTGTCCCAACCCGGCGACAAGCTGGGCGGCTCGATGATGGTTACCGAGTACAGCAAGCGCACGCTCGGCTTCCTCGTCGAGGGGGTCGACCGCATCGTGCGAGTGGAGTGGGATCGGGTGCGCGCACCCGACAACGTCTCGAGCAGCGCCAACGGCTACATCACCGCCATCACCGAGCTGCCCGACGGCAAGCTGGTGTCGATTCTCGATGTCGAGACGGTTCTCGCCAACACTTTCGGCGATGCAATCGTCGGGGCCATTCCGCCGATCGCCGGCGGACACGAGCTGAACGTGTTTTTCGTCGACGACTCCGCGGTTGCGCGGCGCAAGATCACCGAAGTGCTCGACAAGCTCGGCGTCAAGCACAAGTACGCCGTCAATGGCGCCGAGGCCTGGAGCCGGCTCGACGGCATGGCGACCCATGCACGCAACATCGGCCAGCATGTCAGCGAGGAGGTCGACGTGATCCTGGTCGATGCCGAGATGCCCGAGATGGATGGCTACGTGCTGACCCGCAAGATCAAGTCCGACGGGCGCTTCGAGGGCATTCCCGTCGTCATGCATTCGTCACTGTCGTCGGAAGCCAATCGCGCCATGGGCAAGCAGGTGGGTGTCGATGCCTACGTGGCAAAATTCGACGGCGACGTGCTGGCCGAAACATTGCGACCCCTGCTCCTCAGGGGGCGCTGACGGATGAGCCTGGCCGTCAGGTAATTACGGAGAACAGAATGCCAGACCCGAAAATGAAGTTTCTCGTCGTCGATGACTTTTCGACGATGCGGCGCATCGTGCGCAATCTGCTCAAGGAGCTCGGCTTCACCAATGTCGATGAGGCCGAGGACGGTGCGGTCGCCCTGCAGAAGCTCGAGGCCGGCGGTTTCGACTTCGTCGTCACCGACTGGAACATGCCCAACATGGACGGGCTGACGCTGTTGCAGCGCATCCGCCAGTCGCCGCAGCTGCGGCATCTGCCGGTGCTGATGGTCACCGCGGAGGCGAAGAAGGAAAACATCATTGCGGCGGCGCAGGCCGGCGCGAGCGGCTACGTGGTCAAGCCGTTTACGGCCGCCACGCTGGCCGAGAAGCTGCAGAAGGTGTTCGAGAAGCTGGGCAAGTGATCGATCGCCGGTGTGCGTCGATAACGCGATCGAGCAGGAGCGTAAGCAATGACGAAGAAGCAGAGAATCGATGAAAGCGGGGATTCCGAGGATCTCCAGGCCTTGTTTGACAGCATCGCATCGGGCGCCCAGGCACCGCGGGCCGAGCCGGCCCCGGTCGCCGTCGTCGCCGACAACGGCGACGGCGCCGACGGCGACGACGACGCGCTGCAGGCCTTGTTCGACCAGATCGCCTCGGAGTTCGACCACGGCGGCGGGAAGCCGCCCGCGGCGGCCACACCCGTCGTGCACGCCGCAGCGGTCGGCGATGGTGCGGCGTCCGCCGCGACGACCTCCGAGAACGTTTTCAACCGCATCGGCCAGATGACCCGCCAGGTGCACGACACGCTGCGTGCGCTCGGCCGCGATGACGTCCTCAACGAGGCGGTGCAGGCGATTCCGGATGCACGCCAGCGGCTCAACTACATCGCCGTGATGACCGAGCAGGCCGCCAGCCGCGTGCTCAATGCGACCGACATCGCCAAGCCGCTGCAGGACAGCATGCTCGCCGGCGCCGGCGAGCTCGAGGACAAATGGGACAAGCTGTTCGCCAATCAGCTGTCCGTCGACGAATTCAAGGCGCTCGCCGGCCAGACCAGGCAGTTTCTCGGCCGTGTCAGGACCAACGGCCAGGCGACCAACGAGCAGTTGATGGAAATCATGATGGCCCAGGATTTCCAGGATCTCACCGGGCAGGTCATCAAAAAGGTGGTCGATCTTGCGCAAACGCTCGAAACCGAGCTGCTGCAGATCCTGCTCGAGGTCACGCCGGCCGACAAGCGCGTCCAGAAGGCCGGCGGCGGGCTCATGAACGGTCCGGTGGTGAGCACGAGCGGGCGCGACGACATCGTCACCTCGCAGGAGCAGGTCGACGATCTGCTCGACAGCCTCGGATTCTGAGCGGCTGCCAGGCTCCGTGCGAATGCGATCGGGTGGGTCGCGCAGTGCGCGCGGCAACGCGGGCAAGACCAGAAACGTATAGGAAAGCGAGAAGAACATGAGTGATTTCGCCGGAATGGAAGATCTCCTCCAGGATTTCCTGATCGAGGCCGGGGACCTGCTCTCGGGCGTCGATAACAAGCTGGTCGATCTCGAACGGGCGCCGGGGGACCGCGGCCTGCTGAACGAAATCTTCCGCGGTTTCCACACCATCAAGGGCGGTGCCGGCTTTCTCAACGCCACCGAGCTCGTGACGCTGTGCCACCTGACCGAGAACCTGTTCGACAAGCTGCGCAACGGCGAGCTCGAGCTGCAGCCCGAAGTGATGGATGTGATCATGGAGGCGACCGCGACCGTGCGCACGATGTTCGGCTCGCTGGAACAGGCCGCCCAGCCGCCGGCGGCCGACGATTCCTTGATCGGCCGGCTGAAGAGCGCGATCGCAGGCGAGCTCGTGGGCGGCGCGGCGGGCGCAGCTGCGGCCGCGCCCGCCGCCACTGCGTCGCCGGCGAAGGCGGCGGGGGAGCCCGATTGGGAGCTCCTGCATCACGTCGCCGCCGGATTGCCGGTGCCGACCAAGGTGATCGAGCAAGTCGAGCCCAAGGCGCCGCCGCAGGCTGCCCCGGTCGTCGCGCGCAAGAGCGCCGAGCAGGTGATCACCGATGCGCTGGGGCGCCGCGCGACCGACCGGCCCGGCGCGAGCGGGCCGACCGGGCGGCGCGAGCTCGAGCGTCAGCGCGACACCTCGATCCGCGTCGACACCGCGCGCCTCGACCAGGTGCTGAACCTGTCGGGCGAGATCGGCCTGACCAAGAATCGTCTGAATGCGCTGCGCAGCGAGATCCTGAGCGGCCGCAACGACAGCGAGACGCTGCATGCGCTCGATCTGGCGGTGAGCCAGCTCGATCTGCTGGTCTCCGATCTGCAGAACGCCGTCATGAAGACGCGCATGCAGCCGATCGGCCGGCTATTCCAGAAGTATCCGCGCATCGCGCGCGACCTCGCGCGCAACCTCGGCAAGGACGTCGAGCTCGTGCTCAAGGGCGAGGACACCGAGATCGACAAGACGATGATCGAGGATCTCGGCGATCCGATCATCCACCTGATCCGCAACGCCGTCGACCACGGCGTCGAGGATCCGGCCGAACGGCTCGCCTGCGGCAAGCCGGCAAAGTCCGAGGTACGTCTCGAGGCGCAGCAGGAAGGCGATCACATCGTCATCACCGTGGCCGACGACGGGCGCGGCATGAATGCCGAGCGCCTGCGCGCGAAGGCGGTGGAGCGCGGGCTGATCACCGACGAAGAGGCGAACTCGATGGACGAGCGCCAGAGCTACAACCTGGTGTTCCTGCCGGGTTTCTCGATGGCCGCCCAGATCTCGGACGTGTCCGGTCGCGGCGTCGGCATGGACGTCGTGCGCACCAACATCCAGAAGCTCAACGGCAGCATCGACATCCGCTCGCAGCCCAACAAGGGCACGACCTTCGTGATCAGCCTGCCGCTGACGCTGGCGATCCTGCCGGTGCTGCTGGTGCGGCTCGGCGAACAGCCGTTTGCGGTGCCGCTGTCGATGGTGCGCGAGATCCTGCCGATCAGCGCGGATGCGATTCAGGAAGTCGGCGGCCGCGCGACGATGGTGATTCGCGGCGAAGTGCTGCCGGTGCTGCCGCTCGCCGGGCTGCTCGGCTGGCCCCTCGAGCGCACGCCGCAGTATGGCGTGCTGATGCAGGCGGCCGAGCTGTCGTTCATTCTCGCGGTGGACACCTTCGCCGGCCGTGAGGATGCCGTGATCAAGTCGCTCGACGACTTCCGCCCCAAGGGCGTTGCCGGCGTCACGACGCTCGCCAACGGCCAGATCGTGCTGATCCTCGACATGAAGGAGCTGCTCGGCAATGCCGGCGAGCAGCGCGGCGTCACCCGGCGGGCGCTGATCCGCAACGAAGCGGCCGCGCTGACGGCCTGATGCGGTAGCGCCGTCGTGGACGCCGGGTGCAGCCCGCGGCTGCGGGCGATTCGGCTGCAGCCGCCCGCCGAGGATTGCGCGGCGCCGTCTTGGGCGGAGCCGCGCCGCGCTCACGCGGTGAGTTTGAGCAACTCGGCGAAAGCCGTGCGGAACTGATCCAGACCTTCGCTCTGCAGGCGCTCGCCGACCGCGTCGACATCGATGCCGATCTTGGCCAGAGCGGCAAGCTGCGCGCGTGCCGCTTCGATGCCGGTGTCCAGCGTGCGCGCGACCTGGCCGTGATCGCGCAGCGCCGCGAGCGTCGCGTCCGGGAGCGTATTGACCGTGTCGGGGCCGATCAGCGGCTCGACGTAGAGCAGGTCGCTGTAGGCGGGGTTCTTGGTGCCGGTGCTCGCCCACAGCATCATCTGCGGGCGTGCGCCCCGGGCCCGCAGCGCTTCGAAGCCGGGCGCTTCGATGCGTTCGAGGTAGCGCTGGTAGGCCAGCTTCGCCATCGAGACGGCCGTCTTGCCCTGCAAGCTTCGCGCTGCGTCGCCATGTTCGTCGAGCTGGCGGTCGACCAGCGTATCGACCCGGCTCAGGAACAGGCTCGCGACCGACGTGACCGCAGCAAGGTCGCCACCGTCCGCGTGCAGGGCCTGAAGGCCGCGCAAATAGGCCTCGGCGACCGCATCGGCATGGGCGAGCGAGAACATCAGCGTGACGTTGACGCTGACGCCGTGGGCGATCAACTGCTCGATGGCCTGCAGGCCCGCCGTCGTGGCAGGCACCTTGACGAGGAGATTGTCGCGCCCGACCGCATCGTGCAGGCGCAGCCCGGCAGCGACGGTCGCGTCCGCGTCGTGGGCCAGTTCCGGCGAAACCTCGAGGCTCACGTAGCCGGCGCGACCGGCGCTCTGTTCGTAGGTCGGCTCGAGCAGGTCGCAGGCGCGCTGCACGTCGGGAATCACCAGGCGTTCATAGCGCCTCTCCGCGTCCAGAGGCACGGCGCGCAGGGCGGCGAGATCGTCCTCGTAGTAGCGCCCGTCGGCAATCGCCTTGTGGAAGATCGACGGATTGGTGGTGACGCCGGCGACACCATCGTCGTCGATCAGGCGTGCGAGATGGCCGTCGTTGAGCAGCGTGCGGGAGAGGTTGTCGAGCCAGATCTGCTGGCCCTGGGCGCGTACCTGGAGGAGGGGACTCATTGCGTGCAGCCGGGACTGATTGTTCGGGCCGACCATTGTGCTACGAATCGGCGCCGATCGAAAGCGCGCTACCCGCCATCGGGCGGCGAGGCGGGGGCGGCGAGCGCCACCCGCGGCACGGGCGCCCAGCCGAGTGCCTCGACGACGCGCATGAAGTCCGCGGCCGGCTCGCACACCAGCTCGAGAGGCGCGCCGCTGTGCGGGTGTGCGAAGCGTAGTCCGGTGCACGCGAGCAGCAGCCGCCCGACGCCGAAGAGCTCGGCGAACAGCCGGTTGTGGCGGCCCTTGCCGAAGGTGGCGTCGCCGATGATCGGATGCGACACGTGCTTCAGGTGGCGGCGCAGCTGGTGGCGACGGCCGCTTTGCGGCGACAGCGCGAGCAGCGCGTAGCGGCTGCTCGGGTAGCGATCGACGCGGTAGGGCAGCTCGACGGTGGCAATGCGCGTGAAACGCGTCACCGCCTCCTGACTGGGCTCGAGCGCGCTCGCGCGGCGGCTTTCGACGGCGTCGTAGCGGCGTGACAAGGCATGGTCGATCACGCCGTGCTCGGGGGGATGCCCGCGCACCACCGCGAGGTAGCGCTTGGCGACCGAGCGCGTCTCGAACGCGGTGGCGAGCGAGGCTGCGGTGTCGCGGTCGAGCGCGAACACCAGGACGCCGGAGGTGCCCTTGTCGAGCCGGTGCACGGGAAACACGTGCCGGCCGATCTGGTCGCGCAGCATCTGCAGCGCGAAACGCGTCTCGTGGCGGTCGAGCTCGGAGCGATGGACGAGCAGCCCGGAGGGCTTGTCGACCGCGATCAGGTAGGGATCGTGGTAGAGAATTCGCAGCATGGGTCGCACGGTCGAGGCCGAAGCGGCGCGCAGCGCAGTCGCCGGGTCACGCCTCGGGACCGGCCGCAGCGTTCGGGCATGGCGGCGTGTCAGATCGCGGCGCTCGGTCGCCCGGCGATGCGGTCGCGGTAGGCCTGCAAGTGGGGCATGCCCTCGTCGCCGGGGCGAAACTTCATCAGGCCGCGCGCGAACTCGAGCGCGCAGAATGCGGTGATGTCGGCAATCGTGAAGCGTCCGGCGGCGACGAACGGCGCCGTCGCGAGCACGCCGTCGAGCCAGCGCGCCACTTCGCGCATCTTCTCGCCCTGAGAGCGCCCGAACTCGGGGAACTGCGGCTGTTCCAGCACCGCCAAGCCCGGGTGCTGGTGGCGGATCGCCTGCGCCAGCGGCAGTGTCAGGCACCACTC
>DAOMOP010000027.1:0-30658 GCA_035444405.1 Rhodocyclaceae bacterium | reverse complement strand
CGGCGGTACCCGCCATGATGCGGCGCAGGGCGTTCATGACCGCCTGGTGTCCGGGCGTGGTCGCGATCAGCTCGATCGGGACCGCACCACCGAGCACCGGTATCGGCGCAGCGAGCCATTCGCGCGCAACCGAGGCGTCGCCGAACACGCGCGTGGCCGCGCGCTCGACATCGATGAGGCGGGCGACGCGGTCGGAGTCGTCCTGCGACAGCGGCTTGCCCTCGCGCACGCGCCGATCGTAGGTCGCGGGCGCCACGCCCAGCAGCTGCGCCAGGCTGCGCCCGCTGCGACCGAAGCGGTGAGCAAAGGCATCGAGCGAGCCGGGCTCGAAGCCTTCGCGCACCATGTGGTCGCGCTCGAGGGCGGAAACCGCATGCAGATAGTGCTCGATGCTGGCCCCGCCCGACACGCCGCGACCGGCGTAGGCGACCGCGGGCTCACGCGGGGAAGGGACTGGCTTGATGGCGGACATATTGATCACCTGATTGCAGGATATGAATCAATTGAATCCCTCCGGGCTCGATCTGTCAAGCGACCGCACCTGCTTCGGCGGGGATTCGCACAAGCGGTCAGTGCGGACGCGCGTGCTAGACTCGCCCGCTTCCGACGATACGTTCCCGATGCAGATCCAGCTCCTGATTCCCGGCCTGCTATGGCCTGTCGCAACCCTGCTCGGACCGGCCTCGGGGCTTGCGCTCGACGGACTCGCGGCCCTGCTCGGCCGCGGGCGGCGGCAGGTGACCGCCTTCGAGCCTTACGACCGCCAGCTCGCGCGCCTATTCGGCCTGCACGGTGACACCCTGCCGATGGCCACGCTGCGCCGCCTGGGCGAGGCCGATGCGCCGGCACCCGAGCCCGGCAGCCACTGGCTGTGCGCGGACCCGGTCAATCTCTCATTTGCGCGCGAACACCTGCTGCTGCAGGCCTTTCCGGATGAGGAGCTCGAGATCGAGGAAAGCGCCGAACTGGTCGCGGCGCTGAACGAGATCTTCGCCGATCTGGGCCACTTCGAAGCCTGCACGCCGACGCGCTGGTATCTGCGCCTGCACCAGCCGACCGCCGTCACGCTCTACCCGATCGATGATGTGACCGGGCGACCGGTAAAGCACTTCCTGCCCGAGGGCGAGGATGCCCGGCTGTGGCAACGCACGATGAACGAGGCGCAGATCGTGCTGCACAACCATGCGCGCAGCCGTGCGCGCGAAGAAGCCGGCCGCCGCGCAGTCAACAGCGTCTGGTTCTGGGGCGCGGGCGTGCTCGAGGGCGCGCCACGGGCACCTGCACGCCAGGTGCAGGCCACCGACCCGATCAGCATCGGCCTGGCCCGTGCGGCCGCGGTGTCGGTCGGCCTGCCGGACACTGCAGCGGCCTTTGCCCGGGACACGCTGGTGGTGCTCGACAGCCTGCGCAAACCCGCCCAGCAGCTCGACCTCGACGCCTGGCGCCGCGGCCTCGAAGCGCTCGAGCGCGACTGGTTCGCGCCGCTCGCCGAGGCCCTTCAGCGCGGCCGAGTCGATACGCTGCACCTCACCGCACCTGGCGATCGTGGCACCTTGCAGCTCGAACTGCGCGCCAGCGCGCGCTGGAAGTTCTGGCGCAAGCCCTACCCTTTCGAGACCTTGCTGAAGTCGCTCGCCCCCGCGCCGATGACAGCTCCCGACACCCCGCCTGCCTCGCACCCGTCCCAGACCCGATGACCCGCATCCAGTCCCGCAGCGTCCCGCAGCAAGCCTTCAGCCGTCTCGCCGATGCCGGCCTGCACCCCCTGCTCGCCCGCCTCTACGCCGCGCGTGGCATCAGCCGCGCCGACGAGCTCGACACCAGCCTGAAGAACCTGCTGCCACCCGAAGCGCTCACCGGCACGGCCGAGGCCGCGATCCTGCTCGCCGACGCGATCGAGGCCGGCGCGCGCATGGTCATCGTCGCCGACTACGACTGCGACGGCGCCACCGCCTGTGCGGTGGGCGTGCGCGCGCTGCGCGCCTTCGGCGCCGACGTGCATTACCTGGTACCCGACCGCGTGACGCTGGGCTACGGCCTCACCCCGGCGATGGTCGAGATCGCCGCCCGCCTCGAGCCCGACGTGCTGATCACCGTCGACAACGGCATCGCCAGCGTCGAAGGCATCGCCGCCGCGCGTGCGCACGGCATGGCCACGATCATCACCGACCACCACCTGCCCGGCGACGTGCTGCCCGACGCCGACGTGATCGTGAACCCCAACCAGCCTGGCTGCGACTTCCCGAGCAAGGCGCTGGCCGGCGTGGGCGCGATGTTCTACACCATGCTCGCGCTGCGCGCCGAGCTGCGCGAGCGCGGTGCGTTTGCCGGCGCGAAGGAGCCCAACCTCGCCGACCTGCTCGACCTGGTCGCGCTCGGCACCGTCGCCGATGTGGTCAAGCTCGACCGCAACAACCGCATCCTCGTCGCCCAGGGCCTGGCGCGCATGCGCGCCGGGCGCCTGCAGCCCGGCATCCGTGCCCTGTTCTCGCTCGCCGGCCGCGAGCCGGCGCGCGCCAGCACCACCGACCTCGGCTTCATGATCGGCCCGCGCCTGAACGCGGCAGGGCGCTTGTCGGACATGAGCCTGGGCATCGAATGCCTGATCACCGACGACGCCGGGCGCGCAATGAACATCGCCCAGGCGCTCGACAAGCTCAACCGCGAGCGCCGCAGCATCGAGGCCGGCATGCAGGAAGAGGCGCTGACACGGCTCGCCGGCATCAATGGCCAAGTGAGCGCCGGCAACCGCGCCACCGTGGCCCTGTTCGAGCCCGACTGGCACCAGGGGGTGATCGGCATCGTCGCCGGCCGCATCAAGGAGCGCCTGCACCGCCCGACGATCGCCTTCGCGCGCGCCAACGACGGCGAGCTGAAGGGTTCCGGGCGCTCGATTGCCGGCCTGCACCTGCGCGACGCGCTCGACCTCGTCACCAAGCGCCACCCCGAGCTCATCGTGCGCTTCGGCGGCCACGCCATGGCGGCCGGCCTGACCATCCGCGAATCGGAACTCGCCCGCTTCGACGCCGCGTTCGAGGAGGTGGTCAGCGAGCTGCTCGACCCCGCCCAGCTCGAGCATCGCATCGACACCGACGGCAGCCTGGAATCGGGCTACTTCGCGCTCGACGCCGTGCGCCTGCTCGACAACGAGATCTGGGGCCAGGGCTTTCCGGCGCCGCTGTTCGACGACGTGTTCCGCGTCGAACGCCAGCGTCTGCTCAAGGACAAGCACCTCAAGCTCGAGCTGTGCCGCAACGCCTCACGCTACGAGGCCATCCAGTTCAACCATGCCGCAGGTGCCCCGGAACAGATCCACGCGGCCTACCGGCTGGGGATCAACGAGTTCCGCGGCGTCTCGAGCGTGCAGTTGATGCTGGAACACTTCGAGGCGGCCTGAGCACCGAACAGGTGCTCGTATTCCTCGCGCACCGCGCGGTAGCACTCGCAGGCGCGCGCCTCGAGGCCGGCGCGGTCATTCACCGTGATGTGTCCGCGGCGGTACTGGATGAGCCCGGCGGACTGCAGCTTGCCCGCTGCCTCGGTGACCGCCTCGCGGCGCACCCCCAGCATGCGCGCGATCATCTCCTGGGTGACATCGACCTGGTTGCCGGGCAACAGGTCCAGGCTGGACAGCAACCAGCGACAGAGCTGTCGATCGACCAGATGGTGGCGATTGCAGACGATGCTGTAGGCCATCTGCGTCATCAGCGCCTGCGCATAACGCAGCGACAGACGCTGCAGATTGCCACCTTCGTCCCGCTCCCGGCACATCAGCTCCGCACTCAGGCGGCAGGCCTCGCCGCCGCTCTGCACCATGATCGCAAAGCGCGTATTCACGCCTCCGAGCACCAGTGGAATGCCGACCAGGCCATCCCTGCCGATCATCGCCAGCTCGGCCGACGCGCCGCTGTCATTGGCAAGGATCAGCGCGATGATCGCGGTGGTGGGGAAGTACACGAACTTCAGGGGGTCGCCTGCTGCATGGAGAAGCGCACCGGGTACCAGCGCGACACGCTCGAGGTCGTGCTCCAGCCGCGTGTAGTCGCGCCCCGGGAGCGCCGCCAGAATCTGGTTGTGACGCGGATCGAATACCGCCAGGTTCGCCATGGCGCTCCTCTGCTGCTGGTTCCGCAATTGACTCGGTGTGGGCTCCGGACGACGACCCGAAGCACGGCTCATGTTTTGTCAATTAGTAGTCCTTCTGCACGCATGGATCTGTGCGACGGCGCACGCAAAGGCCGAGAACAAGCCCGGCAGGACGTGCTGGCACCTATGTGCCCTGCCGTACAGACTGCCCGGGTGGCTGCGCTCATCCTGCATGAACCCGCTGCCGGGCTTCGTCCCGGCAGCGGCAGCGGATCGCCAACGACGTGTGAAGGAGACCAGCATGAACAAGGATCAAGTCAAGGGCCGGATCAAGGAAGCCACCGGCAAGGTGAAGGAAGTCACCGGCAAGGTGGTCGGCAATGAAAGCCTGGAGGCAGAGGGCAAGGTCGACCAGGTGGTCGGCGAGGTCCAGGCCGACTATGGCGACCTGAAGGAAGACGTCAAGGACGCAGTGAAGAAGAGCAAGTGAACCCACACACTGCAAGGAGCTGACAATGAACTACGAAGAACGCGACAACTACGGGATGTACAAGGCCAACGTCCGGGTCACCCCGGGGCCTGACATGGAAACAGGACCGGGTCCTCACCTGATGGGCGCGGACACCTTGATCGGAAACGAGGTCGTCAACCACAACGACGAGAACGTGGGCGACATCAAGGAGATCATGCTCGATGTCCAGAGCGGCCGTGTCGCCTACGCCGTGCTGTCCTTCGGTGGATTTCTGGGGATGGGCGAGAAGCTGTTCGCCGTGCCATGGAGTGCCTTGAAGCTCGACACCGAGCACAAGCGCTTCGTGCTCAACGTCGACAAGGAGCGCCTCGGCGAGGCCCCCGGCTTCGACAAGGGCAAGTGGCCGAACATGGCAGACCCTGCCTGGTCAAGCACGATCCATTCGTACTACGGTACGCAGCCGCACAGGGATGCGCCGACCCACTGAGGGCACATCGAGACCCTGCGCCCCCGCCCGCCGAAAACGGGCGGGGGCGCCCCTTGCATGAGGCAAGCCACCATGTTGATCACGTTCAAATCCAGTGCCAGCAACGACGTGCTGATGTTCGAGAATGCCGCGAAGGAGTTCCTGCGCTGCATCGGCAAGGCCCCGGACGAGGCCACCGGGATCATCACCGTGGAGCAGCTTCCGGCCGCCATCGACAGCGTCAGAAGGGCGATTGCGGCCGACAGGAGCGAGTCGCGCACAGCGGTCGACAACGCGGCCGAGGAAGAGACCGGCGAGGACGACGAACAGGTCGGCTTCAGCCAGCGTGCGCAGCCAATGCTCGAGCTTCTCGAGCGCTCGCGCGCGGACGGCGCGCCTGTCGTGTGGGGCGTTTAGCCGGCGCCCGACCGCCTGCGGGCCACGGCGGGAGCACACACCAGTTCCACGCCCCGCGGCAGGTTGCTAAGCTCGTCCGGAGCAGTCCCGATGCGCCGAGTTGCCGGACGCTCGCCGCGTGCTTGCTGGATCCGAGTTCACCGCTGAAGGAGACCCCACCATGACAAACGCCAAACTGATGCTCCTGCCGGGCCTGCTCAACGATGCGAGCCTGTTCGAGCAACAGGCGGACGCGCTGGCAGACGTTGCCGGCATCACGATCGCAGACCTTACCGGCGCCGACACGATCGGCCAGCTTGCCGCTGATACCCTCGCCGCGGCGCCGGACGGACGGTTCGTGCTCGTCGGCCTGTCGATGGGCGGCTACGTCGCCCTGGAGATCATGCGTCAGGCCCCGGAACGCGTCCGCGCACTGGTCCTCATGAGCACCAGCGCGCAGCCGGACACACGCGAAGCCACCGCCGCGCGCGAAAAGCTCATCACGCTCGCCGAGACGGATTTCCAGGCGGTCATCGAAACCCTGCTGACGCGCATGGCGCACCCCGACCATGCGCGCACGCCCGAGGTCGGCGGCATGTTCCAGTCCTCCGCAAACGGGCTCGGGAAAGAGGTCTTCGTGCGTCAGGAGCGTGCCATCATCGGCCGCATCGACAGCCGCCCCGGCCTCGCCCGCATCAAGTGTCCGACACTGGTGATCTGCGGCCGCGAGGACGTGATCACGCCACCCGCAGTGCACGAGGAACTGGTCGCGGCGATACCCGGCGCGAAACTGGAGATCATCGAGCACTGCGGCCATCTTTCGCCACTCGAGCAGCCCGAACAGGTGACCGAGATCCTGCGCAGCTGGCTGCGCACACTGCCGGGTTGAGGGGCGGCAGACCTACCCCCGAGTGGATGATGCGGAGCCTGCTTGCCGAGGCCGGCCGAACCCTTCAGCGCGGAGATATCGATCTGCCGTATCGCCAACGTGGGTCAGACGACGGCGCCGAACAGGGCGCCGACGCCCGCGGTCATCGCCATCGCCAGTGCGCCCCAGAAGCACACGCGCCACGCGCCGGCGACCTTCCCTGCGCCGCCCGCATGCGCCGCCGCAGCGCCGAGCACGGCAAGGAAGGCCAGCGAGGTCCCGGACACCCAGAGAATCAGACCCTGCATCGGGGTCGCGACGCTCACGCCCAGCGGCAGCGCCGCGCCGACCGCAAAGCTGGCGGCAGAGGCCAGCGCGGCCTGGACCGGGCGCGCACCGAGCGTATCGGTGATGCCGAGCTCGTCGCGCGCGTGCGCGCCATCAGTTGCGCGGCAACCTGCTGCGCCAGTTCGGGCTGCAGTCCGCGCGCGACATAGATCGCGGCCAGCTCGCGGCGTTCAGCCGCAGGTTCCGCATCGAGTTCGTCGCGCTCGCGCGCCAGATCGGCCTTCTCGGTGTCGGCCTGCGAATGCACGGACACGTATTCGCCCGCGGCCATCGACATCGCGCCGGCGACCAGCCCGGCCACCCCCGCCACCAGCACACTCTCCTTGCTCGGCCCGGCTGCGGCAACGCCGACCAGCAGGCTGGCGGTGGAGACAATGCCGTCATTGGCCCCGAGCACGCTTGCCCGCAGCCAGCCGATGCGATCGGTACGGTGTCGTTCCAGGTGACGGGATCGTGATCTCATATCGATGCGCTCCTGCAAGTTCGGCTCAATCAGCCGCGTTCATCGTCGTTGGCAGCGCGCTCGGCAAGCGGGCTTTCCGTATTCGTTGCGATCCGCGCACTGCCACCATCTTAGGCTCCGGCATGCCCTGCGGGCGCGTTGCCGAGGGGTCTTTCGTCTTTTATGGACTAGTATTGCATTCTGGCTGCATGCACCTCTGTGCGCGAGCGCACCCCGGGCCTGGGACGCCGCCCAGCACGTCCATTGCGCGACAACTAAGGAGACATCGATGAGCGAGCCTTTGCCGCCCGCCAGCGTCGAGAACCGTATCCTCGCCGCCCTCCCGGTGAATGAGCGCGCGCGGCTGATGGACGACCTCGAGCAGGTCACCCTGCCGCTCGGTCATGTGCTCTACGAGCCGGGAGACCTGCTCGGCTTCGTCTACTTCCCCACCTCCTGCATCGTCTCGCTGGTGTTCACGACCGAGGACGGCTCCACCGCCGAGCTGGCCATGACCGGCAAGGATGGCCTGGTCGGCATTCCGCTCGTGCTCGGCGGCCGCACCTCCACGCACAAGGCGGTGGTCCAGTGCGCAGGCACGGCATGGCGGCTGCGCGCCGAGGTGATGGCCTGGGAGCTCAACCAGCACGGCCACCTGTTGCGCCTGGCGCTGTGTTACACGCAGGCGCTGATGACGCAGATGGCGCAGAGCGTGGTGTGCAACCGGCATCACTCGGTTGATCAGCAGTTGTGCCGCTGGCTGCTGCTGAGCCTGGACCAGTTGCCCGACAACCAGTTGAACATGACCCAGGAGCTGATCGCCAACATGCTCGGCGTGCGCCGCGAGGCGGTCACCGAGGCGGCGGGCAAGCTGCAGGCCGCCGGGCTCATCCAGTACCGTCGCGGGCAGATCACGGTCACCGACCGCCCCGGCCTCGAGGCGCGCGCGTGCGAGTGCTACGGCGTCGTCCGCGCAGAGTACGAACGACTGTTTCATCTCCCGCAGGTGATCCTGCCCAACGACCGCGCACGGCCCAATCCGGCCACCCTGCGCAAGCGGGCCGAAGCACGGCTGGAGAAGGAAAAGGCCGACCGGGTCGCGGCCTCGAACACGGCCTCGAGCACGGCATCGAACACGGACTCCAGGGCAGACCCGGACGCCGCATGGCAGCAAGCACGGCTGCTGCACGAACTCGAAGTGCACCAGATCGAGCTCGAGATGAGCAACGAGGCCCTGCGCCAGGCCTACGACGAGGCCGATGCGCTGCATCGCAAGTACGCCGACATCTACGACTTCGCACCCATTCCCTATTTCACGCTCGATGCACAGGGTGTGATCCTCGAGTTCAACCTGGCCGGGGCAATCCTGCTCGACATCCAGCGCTCGCAGACACGGCCTCACCGCTTCGCCGCGTTCGTCAAGCCCGAGTTCCTGCCCGTGTTCAATGACTTTCTCGAAGAGAAGCTGCGCGGCCGCTGCAGACGAAGCTGCGAGCTCGTGCTGCTCGCCACCGTCCATCACCCGGAGCGGCCGGTCCGCATCCAGGCCGTTGCCGATGAGAGCGGCCATGAACTCCAGATGGCGGTGCTCGACATCTTCCCGTGCGGGCAAACGGCGGACCATGATCGCCGCCACACGGATCCCGCACACCAGGCAGTCAATGATCGCACCGCCCAAGCGTCCGCGCAGTAATCCGCGCACCCAGTCAACGCCCTCGCCCACCGCCACGCCGGGCGCCGGGGCAAGCGGCGACACGCCTGCAACGTCCTTCCCGATCGTCGGCATCGGCGCATCGGCGGGCGGACTCGAGGCCCTGGAGCAGTTCCTGGGCAACATGCCGCCCACCTCCGGCCTCGCCTTCGTCGTCGTCCAGCATTTGGATCCGACCTACAAGGGCATGATCGTGGAGCTGCTGCAGCGCGCCACCGCCATCCCGGTCACCCAGGCCGAAGACGGCATGCAGGTCGCGCCCGACCATGTCTACGTGATCCCGCCCAACCGCGACCTGTCGATCCTGCATGGCGTGCTCTACCTGCTCGAACCCGCTGCCCCGCGCGGCCTGCGCCTGCCGATCGACTTCTTCTTCCGCGCGCTCGCCGACGACCAGCAGGCGCTGAGCATCGGCGTGATCCTGTCGGGCATGGGCTCGGACGGCATGCTGGGCCTGCGCGCGATCAAGGAGAAGGCGGGCGCGGTGTTCGTCCAGACCCCCGCCACGGCCAAGTTCGACGGCATGCCGCGCAGCGCGGTCGATGACGGCCAGGCGGATGTGGTGGCGAGCGCGGGAGCATTACCGGACCGCATCATCAGTTATCTCCAGCACCTGGCCACCCTGAGCGAGCCGCTCCACCCCCAGTCGGCAGACACTGCCCCGAGTGGCCTGGAGAAGGTTCTGGTGCTGCTGCGTGCCCGCACCGGCCACGATTTCTCGCTCTACAAGAAGAGCACGCTATACCGCCGCATCGAGCGCCGCATGGGCCTGCACCAGCTCGCCCACATCGGCGACTACGTGCGCTACCTGCGCGACAACCCGCAGGAAGCCGAGCTCCTGTTCAGGGAACTGCTCATCGGCGTCACCCGCTTCTTCCGCGACCCCGAGGTCTGGAAGCAGTTGCGCACCGAAGTTCTGCCGGCGCTGCTCGCCACCCACCCCGAGGGCAGCGTGCTGCGGGCATGGACGGCCGGCTGCTCCACCGGCGAGGAGGCCTACTCGCTCGCCATCGTGTTCCGCGAGGTGCTGCAGGACCTGACGCCCCCGGCACACTACGGCCTGCAGATCTTCGCCACCGACCTGGACCATGACGCCATCGACAAGGCGCGCACCGGCAACTATCCCGCCAACATCGCCGCCGATGTCGGCGAGGAACGCCTGAAGCGCTACTTCGTGCAGGACGAGCACGGCTATCGGGTGAGCAACGAGATCCGCGAGATGGTCATCTTCGCGCCGCAGAACCTGGTGATGGATCCCCCCTTCACCCGGCTCGACCTGCTGAGCTGCCGCAACCTGCTGATCTACCTCGAGACCGAGCTGCAGAAGAAGCTGCTGCCCCTGTTCCATTACAGCTTGAAGCCCGGCGGCGTGCTGATGCTCGGCAGCGCGGAAACGATCGGCGACGCCACCGATCTGTTCACTCCCCTGCCTGGACGCACCCGGCTGTACCAGCGCCGGGATCAGGACGCTCGCACCGAGCTCGCCGACTTTCCGTCGGCTTTTGGCCGCGCGCGCGGATCCATCAAGGTTGCCCAAGGCACTACCACGGCCAGCGAGACCTCATCGCTGTCGGCCCCCAACCTGCAGTCGCTCACGGAGGCCCAACTGTTGCTGCACCACTGCCCGCCCGCAGTGCTGACCAACGACCGCGGAGACATCGCCTACATCAGTGGAAAGACCGGCAAGTACCTCGAACCGGCCGCCGGCAAGGCCAACCTGAACATCTTCGCCATGGCGCGCGAGGGCCTGAGCGGCGCGGTGCATTCGGCCTTCGGCAAGGCGCTGCGCCAGAAGGCCGCCGTCTGCCTCAAGTCAATGCGGGTCGGGACCAATGGCGGCACACAGTACGTCGATGTCACCCTGCAGCCGATGAGCACACCGGGTGCCGCACGCGACATGGTGCTGGTCGTGTTCAAGGACGTCACGGCGCCCGACGCGACGCCCGCCCCGCCCGCGACCGATCACCTGAGCACGCATCGCGCCCGGCTCAGCGCCGCGGAAGAGGAGCTCAAGCAGTGCCGCGACGAGCTGCACATCACCCGCGAAGAAATGCAGAGCTCGCAGGAGGAGCTCAAGGCCGCGAACGAGGAGCTGCAGAGCACCAACGAAGAGCTGCAGAGCACCAACGAGGAGCTGACCACCTCCAAGGAGGAAATGCAGTCGATGAACGAGGAGCTGCAGACGGTCAACCACGAGCTGCAGGCCAAGGTGGACGAGCTGTCGCAGGCCAGCGACGATATGAAGAACCTGCTCAACAGCACCGACATCGCCACCCTGTTCCTCGACGACGAGCTCAGGGTGCGCCGCTTCACCGACCAGACCACGACCATCATCAAGCTCATTCCGGGCGATGCCGGCCGCCCGATCACCGACCTCGTCACCGAACTGGACTACCCCCGGCTGGCCGACGACGCACGCGAGGTGCTGCGCTCGCTGATCTTTCACGAATGCCGCGTCCCAGCGCGTGACGGGCGCTGGTTTGCGGTGCGCACCATGCCTTACCGCACCCAGGACAACCGGATCGATGGTGTGGTGATCACCTTCCTCGACATCACCCTGGCCAAGACCCAGGCAGACACGCTGCGCGAGGCACTCGCGGCGCTGCAAGCCCGTTTTGCCGAGCAGGGCGAAGAGCTCGATCGTTCCCGGACCCTCGAGGCCGTGCTGACCAAGGCACAGGGCATTCTGGAGCTGCGACTTGCCGAAACCAAGAAATAGCGACCCCGAGGTGCGTCTGCGGCTGGCCGCCGTGCGGCGGCTTGAACGCCTGGCACGCACCGGCGAGGCGGCCACTGCAGCGCAGAGCGCCCACGACAACGAGCGCCTGCTGCATGAGCTGCAGGTGCATCAGATCGAGCTCGAGATGCAGAACGAGGACTTGCGCAACGCGCGCGCGCAGGCCGAAGCCGCGCTCAAGCGCTACAGCGACCTCTACGACTTTTCTCCGCTGGCCTACTTCACCCTCGATTGCATCGGCAAGATCCTGCAGACCAACCTCGCCGCTGCGAAGCTGCTCGGCCTCGAGTGTATGCGCCTCACCCAGGGGCGGCTGGGTGCCTTCGTCGCGCCCCACGATCTGCCCGGCCTGAATGACTTTCTGAGCCAGGTGTTCGACGCTCGGCCCGCCGACACTCGGCCCGTGCCAGCCCGTGAGTTGCGCCTGGCTGGCAATCATGAACCGCCACGCATCGTCAGCATCGAGGCCACCCTGGCCCCGGACGGACTCAGTTGCAACGCGGTCGTGACCGACATCACCACGCTCAAGGCGCAACAGCAGCAGCTCGAACACATCGCGCATTACGACCTGCTCACCAAGCTCCCCAACCGCGTGCTGCTCGCCGACCGCCTGCAGCACGCCATGGCCCAGTGTCAGCGCCGCGGACGCTCGCTCGCCGTGGCCTACCTCGACCTCGACGGGTTCAAGGAGGTCAACGACCAATACGGGCACAGCGTGGGTGACGACCTGCTGGTCATCCTTGCAAACCGCATGAAGCTTGCGCTGCGCGAGGGCGACACGCTGGCCCGTATCGGTGGCGACGAGTTTGTCGCCGTGCTGGTCGACCTCGAGCAGGCGCAGGACGCCACACCCGTGCTCATCCGCCTGCTGCAGTCCGCGTCGGCACCGGCCGCCCCGGTCGGTGCCGCGCTGCAAGTCTCTGCCAGCATCGGCGTGACAATCTATCCGGAGGACGCGTCAGACGCCGAACAACTGCTGCGTCATGCCGATCACGCCATGTACCAGGCCAAGCAGGCCGGCCGTAACCGGTATCACGTATTCGATGTGCACCACGACGTGGAGCAGCAGAGCCGCCACGAGAGCATCGCGCGCATGCAACGCGCCCTGATGCAGCGCGAATTGGTGCTGCACTACCAGCCCAAGATCAACATGCGCACGGGGGCGGTGATCGGACTCGAGGCGCTCATCCGCTGGCACCATCCCGAGCGCGGGCTGCTGCTGCCCGCCGACTTCCTGCCGATCACCGAAAACCATCCGCTGAGCGTGGAGATCGGCGAATGGGTCGTCAGGACGGCGCTGGCGCAAATGAGCGCCTGGCACGCCAGCGGACGAGACATGGCGGTCAGCGTCAACATCGCCGCGCATCACCTGCAACAGGCCAATTTCGTCTCTCGCCTCACGGCGATGCTCGCTGCCCACCCTGAACTCGAGCACCGGCTGCTCCAGCTCGAGGTGCTGGAAACCAGCGCGCTGCAGAACATCGCCCAGGTGTCCGACATCATGCAGGCCTGTCACGCGCTGGGCGTGAGCTTCGCGCTCGATGATTTCGGCACCGGATACTCCTCTCTGACCTACCTCAAGCACCTTCCTGCCGACCTCCTCAAGATCGACCAGAGCTTCGTCTCCGGGATGCTCGCCGATGCCGACGACCGCGCGATCGTGGAAGGCGTGATCGGGCTGGTCCAAGCCTTCCACCGCGAGGTCATTGCCGAAGGCGTGGAAACAAGCGCCCATGGCGACCTGTTGCTCGAGCTGGGTTGCGAATTGGCGCAGGGCTACGGTATCGCCCGGCCCATGCCGGCTGCCGAGGTGCCCGGCTGGCTCGCCCAGTGGCAGCAGAAATGGGCGAACACGCCCTGCGCCACCCTGCTCGACACGCCCCACTGAAACCGGGCCTGCGCGCGCTCGCGCGCCCCACCTTGCGAAAGCCCCCTCCGCCGCTTATGTGCGACAGGATACCGACGCCCGCCGCAATGGCGTCGATAGTGAGCCCTGCACAATCGATAACGGAGGACTCCATGCTCTACACCATCGCCGTCATATTGCTCGTCCTGTGGCTGCTCGGATTGGTCACCTCGACCACCATCGGTGGTTTCATCCACGTCCTGCTGGTGATCGCGGTCATCGTCATCCTGCTCCAGGTGATCGGCGGACGCCGCCGCCTCTGATCGGCACGGCGCACGCCAAAGCTCAGCCCGAAGCAGCAGAAGCGACACTACAGGCGCCATAATCCCCGTATCTCAGGGTCAGCCTGAAATACACCGGGACGTCGAGTGTGCCAAATCTGCGCTGGTTGATCACCGAACTCGCCCGCCGCCTCTGGGTGCGGGCGAGCATCTTTGCCGTGGCCGGCATCTTCACCGCCATCATCGGCATTGCCCTCGCACCCCTGATTCCCGCCGACTGGTCGGGCAAGATCGGCGCGGCCTCGGTCGGCAACGTGCTGCAGATCCTGGCCTCGAGCATGCTGGCGGTGACCACCTTCTCGCTCGCGACCATGGTGTCGGCCTACGCCACCGCGTCGAGCGCCACCACGCCGCGGGTCGCCGAACTGCTGATCCAGGACAGCAGCGCGCAGAACGCGCTCGCCACCTTCATCGGCAGTTTTCTGTTCAGTCTGGTCGGCATCATCGCGCTCAACGCCGGCGTCTATGGCGACAGCGGGCGCGTGGTGCTGTTCGTCGGCACGATCGGCGTCATCGCCGTCATCGTCATCACCCTGCTGCGCTGGATCGATCTGCTCGCGCGGTTCGGCCGAGTGGGGGACGCCATCGACCGGGTCGAAGCCGCGGCCGTCCATGCCATGCGCGCACGCTGGAAGCACCCCTGCATCGGCGCGCGCATGCGGGCCGGACGGGCGCCGACGGTCGCGCAGGTCACAAGCGCGAAGATCGGCTACGTGCAGCACATCGACGTCGAGGCGCTCGAGCGTGTGGCGGCGGTGGCCGGCGGCGAGATCCACGTCGATGCCCTGCCGGGCGCCTTCGTCGATACGGCAAGGCCGATTGCATGGCTCGATTTCACGCCGGATGACGCCGCGCTTCAGGCCGTGCGCGACGCCTTCAATGTCGGTGTGCGGCGTTCGTTCGACCAGGACCCGCGCTTCGGTCTCATCGTGTTGTCGGAGATCGCATCGAAGGCCCTCTCCCCCGCCATCAACGACCCCGGTACGGCGATCGCCACGCTGGCCGCCCTGGTGCGCGTGCTCGCCATCCTGGCCGAGCCCCGTGACGATGATAGCGAGATCTTCTACCCCCACGTCTTCGTTCCGGCGCTGGCGGTCGACGATCTGTTCGACGATGCCTTCTCGCCGATTTCCGAATCCGGCGCCGGCACGCTCGCGGTCTGTATCCGGCTGCAGAAGACCCTGCACGCCCTGGCCGGGCTCGACCATCCCGAGTTTCGTGCGGCGGCACGGCATCAGTCGATGCTTGCGCTGGAGCGCGCCCGCCATGCCCTGGCACTGGCCGAGGACGTGGCAAGACTCGAACGCGCGTCGTCGGCAATCTGAATCGACTCGAGCCGCAGTGGGGCGCGCCGGTGAAGCTATCTTTTGCAGATGCCGGTTTTGTGTCCGCGATCGGCCTATAGTGAAGAGGGACGGTATTCGCCGATCCGCATCAGGAGCACGACCATGAACAAGATCCGAAAAAGCAACAAGGAAGCCAAGAAACAGCCCGCCCTCGACCCGAAGGAAAAGAAAGCCGCCAAGCAGGCCAAGAAGCACGCCAACGACAGCGTTCCGCTGATCACCCCCCGTTGAATCGGGCGCACGCCCTCTGCGTGCCCACCCCTGCATCACCGCGCCCGGCGCGCTGCGCTCACACCCCGCCGCCCAGGCCCGCGGCCTCGGCCTTGCGCCAGAAATCCACCTCGACCCGATGCTCGCGCCGATCGTCCACCAGCGTCATCGTGCGGTCAGCCAGTTCCTCCCCATCGAGCCTCACCCGCTGAAGACCGCCCGCCGCATCGCCGCGGGCGGGGTGCTGCACGATGAGGATGTGGTACACGGTTTCCCGATAACGGTAGTGAAGCCTGAACTGCGGCCACTCGGCCGGCAGGTTCGGCACCAGCCACAGCCGATCGCCTTCCACGCGCAAGCCCAGCAGCGACTCCACCATCAAGCGGTACATCCAGCCCGCCGAGCCGGTGTACCAGCTCCAGCCGCCGCGCCCGGTGTGCGGTGCGCGCGCATAGACATCCGCGGCAACGACGTAGGGCTCCGCCTTGTAGATGTCGATCGCCCGGGGCGAATGCGCGTGGTTCACCGGATTGATGATGCGCAGCAGCTCCCACGCCCGCTCGCCGTCGCCGAGGGCGGCAAAGGCCATCGCCGCCCAGATCGCACCATGGGTGTATTGGCCGCCGTTCTCGCGCACGCCCGGGACGTAGCCGCGGATGTAGCCGGGGTCGAGGCTGGCGCCATTGTGGCTGGCGCTGTCGAAGGGCGGCTCGAGCAACTGGACGAGGCCGTCGGCGCGCCGCACGAGGTGCGTATCGAGCGCCTGCATCGCCCGCCGCGAGCGCGCCTCGTCGGCGACGCCGGCGAGCACCGACCAGCTCTGCGAGATCGAGTCGATGCGGCATTCCACGCCCTGCGCCGAGCCCAGCACCGTGCCGTCGTCGAACCACGCGCGGCGGTACCAGTCGCCGTCCCAGGCGTGCTGTTCGATGCGCTCGCGCAGCGCCGTGGCCTCGCCGCGGCACAAGCCCGCGAAATCGTGGTCGCCGCGGGTTTCAGCCAGCCCGGCGAAGCACCCCAGCACCTCGCACAGGAAGAAGCCCAGCCACACGCTCTCGCCCCGGCCCTCGATGCCGACCAGGTTCATGCCGTCGTTCCAGTCGCCCGAGCCCATCAGGGGCAGGCCGCGCTCGCCGAAGCGCAGGCCGTGGCGGATGGCGCGCACGCAGTGCTCGTAGAGGCTGGCTTCGTCACTCGAGCGCAGGGGCAGGTCGTAGTAGGAATCCTCCTCGGGCAGCACCGGCCGGCCCTCGAGGAAGGGCTGGCGCTCGTCGAGCACCCCGGTGTCGCCCGTGGTGCGCACGTAGCGACACACCGCCAGCGGCAGCCACAGGTAGTCGTCCGAACACTGGGTGCGCACGCCGCGGCCGGCGGGCGGGTGCCACCAGTGCTGCACGTCGCCCTCCTGGAACTGGCGACTCGCGCACAGCAGCAGGTGCGCGCGCACCAGCGCGGGTTCGGCGTGGACCAGCGCCATCGCGTCCTGCAGCTGATCGCGAAAACCGAAGGCGCCGCCCGACTGGTAGTAGCCGCTGCGCGCCCACATCCGGCACGCCAGGGTCTGGTACATCAGCCAGCCGTTGGCGAGCACATCGAGCGCGGGCTCGGGGGTCTCGACCTGCACCGCGCCGAGGCTGTGGTTCCAGTGCTGCCACACCGCCTCGAGCGCCGTGCGCGCGGCTTCCGCTCCGCGAAAACGCCGCACGAGCGCGCCGGCCTCGTCGGCGTTGCGGCCGACGCCGAGGCGGAACACGATCTCGCGCGCCTGCCCAACCGCCAGCTCGACCGTGACCTGGATCGCTCCACAGGGGTCCAGCCCCGCCCCCACCATGCCCGACAGGCGCGCGCGCCGCAGCGCCGCCGGATCACGGATGCTGCCGTTGCGGCCGAGGAATTCGGCGCGGTCGCCGCTCACCCTGCGCGTCGGATCATCGACGTCGAGGAAGGCCACGCACCCGGCAAACTCGGCGTTGAAGGGGTTGCGCGCCAGCAGCACACCGCTGTCGGGGTCGATCGCGGTGCTGACATGCATGGCCGACTTCGGCCGCAGGTCACCCAGCACCCAGTCGACACAGGCCGTCGCCGACAGCCGGCGCGGCCGGCCGGATTCGTTGCGCAGCTTCAGCACCGAGAACTTGATCGCGGCATCGGTGGCGACATAGACCCACAGCTCGGAGACGATGCCATGCACCCGCGTCTCGAACACGCTGTAGCCAAAGCCGTGGCGGATGACATAGGTGGCATCGGCGCGCATCGGCTGCGGCGTCGGTGACCAGCTTGCGCCGCTGTCTTCGTCGCGCAGATAGAGCGCCTCGCCACCCGCATCGCCGACCGGGTCGTTGTCCCACGGCGTCAGGCGGAACTCGTGCGCGTTCTCGCCCCAGGTGTAGGCCGCCCCGCTCTCCGACAGCACGGTGCCGAAAGACGCATTGGCCAGCACGTTCACCCACGGCGCGGGCGTGACCTGCCCGGGTGCGAGTGTGATCACATACTCGCGGCCATCGGCCGTGAAACCGCCGAGCCCGTTGCACAGGATCAGGTCCGTGCGCAGCGCAACACCGTTCGCCACGCTAGCGGGCGGAACCGCCAGCGCTTCGCCGCGCCTGGGCTGAAAGGCCGGCTCGCGCGGCCGGGCCGGCACCGGCTGGTCGAGCTGTTCGGCGAGGGTGCCGCGAGCGTCGGAAAGCACGACCCGCGCCACCGACTGCAGCAGGACACGGTCCTCGCTGGCGATCTGCTCGGCCATGCGCACGAAGATGCCGCCGGGTCGGTCGATCACGCTCGCGCCCACGCCCGACGCGATCAAACCCATGATCTCGTCCTGCAGGCGCTGGCGGTAGCCGGCGTGCTCCTCGTTCCAGATCACCAGGTCCACCGCCACCCCCTTGAGCCGCCAGTAGGCATGGGCCTGCACCAGTTGGCGGACGAGGTCGAGATTGGCTACATCGGCGATCTGCAGCAGCACGATCGGCAGGTCGCCCGAGATCGCGTAGCCCCACAGCCCGGACTGGCCGCGATGGTTGCGCACCAGCACGCTGGCATCGGCCCGGCGCGCCGCGTTGGCGTAGAGCACCGCGCTCGCGAGCCGCGCATGAAGCTGGGCGTCGGCGTCGCTCAGGTCGAGCTGGCGCAGCACGACCTGGCTGTGCGTCCACGACAGCTCGAAGACGCGGTCGGCCAGATGGCGGTCCTGGTACTTGTCGATCAGGCACTCCGCCAGCTCGCGCCGCTCGGCGACGCCGGTGACGATGTCGATCACGGCCGTCTGGTCGGCCTCGAGCGTGACGGTGCAGCGGATGGCGACGATCGGGTCGAGCACCGAGCCCTCGCTGTCGGACAGCGGCCCGGCGGCGCGCATCGCCAGCGGATCCGCGGTGCTTGCGTTGCGACCGACGAAGCGGGCGCGATCGGTCTCGTACGACACCGTGCCCGGCCCGGCCTCGGGTCCAACCTGCGACCCAAGCTCGGTCGCCACCCCGGACACCACCCCGGACGCCTGCGGGCGCACCGCCATCAGGTGGAACATCCACGGCGCCTGCTCGTCGCGCGAGCGCGGCCGGCGGGTGCACAGGATCGCCTGGCGGGCGCGCACGATCTCGGTCTGCACGAACAGGTTGCTGAACGCCGGATGCAGGGCGTCGGTGGCCGGCGGTGCGATCACCACCTCGGCGTAGCTGGTGAGCTCGATCTGCCGGCGCTGGCCGGAGCGATTGGTGAGGCGCACCCGGCGCAGCTCGATGTCGTCCTCGGGCGAGACCACGATCTCGGTGTAGGTCTCGATCTCGTCCGCCCTGCCGCCGTCCGCCCTCGACGGCCCGTCACCGAGCACGTCGTGGCGGCGAAACTCGGCGCGACCTTCGGAAAAGATCGCTTCGTACGCGGCTGGCGGCTTCAGCGTGGGCTGCCAGGTGGTCGACCACACCTGCCCGCTGCTCAGCTCGCGCAGGTAGCAGAACGCGCCACGGTTGTCGCAGGTGCCGTCTTCGCGCCAGCGCGTGACCGCGAGCTCCTTCCACCGGCTGTAGCCGCCACCGGCGTTGCTGAGCATGACGTGATAGCGCCCGTTGGACAGCAGCTGGACCTCGGGCATCGGCGTATGCGGCGTGTCGAAGAAGCGGATCGGCGGCTCCTCGCCGGGCGCGGCCGAGTGCATCTCGGCGAGCTGGGCGGTGTGTGGAAACAGTTCGGTCGCGCGCGGGATGCGTTCCTGCAGCAGCAGCAGCACCGACTGGAACTCGCGATCGGCCTCGAAGCGGCGCTGCATCGGGCGCGCCAGCAGGAGGTGGGCGAGCGCGAGCAGCGTCATGCCCTGGTGGTGCGCCATGAACGAGCGCACCACCACGGATTCCTGCCCGCGGCGCTGGCGTGCCGGCGTGTAGTCGATGGCTTCGAACAGGCCGAAGCGGCCCATGAAACCCGCCGCGGCCAGGCGCTGCAGGTTGGAACACGCCTCTTCCGGCGCCACCATCAGCGCGAGCGCCGAGGCGTAGGGTGCGACCACCAGATCGTCGGCGAGGCCGCGCTTGAGTCCCAGCCCGGGCACGCCGAAGGCGCGGTACTGGTAGTTGAGGTGCAGGTCGACCGTGTTGTAGCCGGACTCCGAGATACCCCAGGGCACGCCGCGCTGGCGGCCATACTCGATCTGGCGCGCCACCGCCGCCCTGCAGGTCTGGTCGAGCAGGGTGTCGTCGTAGGTCGGCATCACCAGCAGCGGCATCAGGTACTCGAACATCGACCCACTCCACGACAGCAGCACCGGCTCGCCCGCGGTGCGGGTCAGCAGGCGGCCGAGGGCGAACCAGCTCTCCTGCGGGATCTGGCCCTGGGCGATGGCGACGAAGGTGCTCAGGCGTGCTTCGGACGCCAGCAGGTCGTAATAGCTCGCGTCGACACGCTGCTCCGCGACGTTGTAGCCGATGGTGAACAGGTGGCGGGAGTGGTCGTACAGGAAGCCGAAATCCATGTGCCCCAGCTCGCCGGCGTGCACGGCCAGCCTGTCGATCATCGCCAGGCGCTCGCGCGCACGCGCGCCGGCGGTGGCGAGGTGGTGCTGCAGCTCGCTCAGCCACGCGTGCTGAGCGGCGGTTGCAGCGGTGGCTGCGGACGCTGCCACCGCCAGGCGATCGGCAATGAGCGGTGCGCAGCGCACGTCCACGCTCGCCAGTTCCAGCAGGGTCGGAATCGGCGCGTCCGGGCCGATACGGGCGAGAGGGTCGGCAAATTCGTGGGCAAACTCGTCGCCAGGCTCGCCGGCAAGCTCCGCCTCCAGCCCCGCCGGGGGCTGCGCCAGGCTCAGCCAGGGGGCGAGGAAATCGACCTCATCCAGCGCCGCACGACACTGGCGCGCAAGCGCCTGGGGCCATTCGCCCCAGGCGCCCTCGGGCGTGCGCGCCTCCCGCAGCAGCGCGCTGTCGCCCCGTGCACCGTCACCCCGCGCGTGCTCGCCCTGTCTGTTCTCGCCCCCTGCGCCCTCGCCCTGGGCGGGGACAAGCGCCTCCGCGAGCCCCGCCAGGGTCGCCAGACGTGCGCGCAGCGCCGCGAGGGAAGCAGAGGATGCTGCGGTGGACGAACCGGCGGCGTCCGCCAGCGCCCGGGCGAACGCCGCTAGGCGATCCGGCGCAATGCCGGGCTCCGCCTCGACGATGGCGAAGGTATCGCGCACGCCCTCGATGAGCCGTGCCGGCACGATCGGGTCGTTGCCGAGCGCGCGCAGCCCTGCCTGCAAGGTGATGAGGTGGCCAGCGAGGTTGCCGCTGTCCACCGTGGACACATAGAGCGGCGGCAGCGGCTGCAGCGTGCGCGTGTCGTACCAGTTGTAGAAATGCCCACGGTGGCGCTCCAGGCCGGCCAGGGTGTGCAGGGTGTCTGCCGTGCGCTGCACGACGCCACCGGCGGTGAGATAGCCGAAGTCGTAGGCGGACAGGTTCGCCAGCAGCGCCATGCCGATGTTGGTCGGCGAGGTGCGGTGGGCGACCAGCGCGACACGATATTCCTGGAAATTGTCCGGCGGCAGCCAGTGGTCCAGCGGGCCGACGAAAGTGTCGAAGAAGGCCCAGGTCCGACGCGACAACACGCGCAGGAACCGGAGCTGCTCGAGCGAGAGCGCCACCACCGGGCGCGCGAGCGGCTGACTGATCCACCACGCGATCGCAGGCGACGCGAACCACAGCAGCAGCACGGGCAGCGCCACACCGAGCGCGGCCGGATGGGTGAGCGCAAGCAGCGTCACCGTGGCAATGGCGAGCGCCGGCCCCATCCACATCGCGCGCAGCACGCTGGCGAAGCCATGGGCGCCGCGCTGGGCGGAGGCACGTTCGGCCTCGCTGGAGGGGTTCCACTCCAGCAGCCCGCGGTGCGACATCGCCATGCGCCACACGCTGCGCACGATCGCATCCAGGCTGAACCAGGCTTCGTACGGCAGGCAGGCCAGCTCGAACACCACCTGGCCGCCACGGCGCGCCGCCGCGATTCGTGTCGCGCTGAGGTGCTGCCGCCAGGTCACCTCCTGCGGCTTGCGCACGAACTCGTGCAGCGTCGCGAGCACCGACGGCAACAGCACGATGGCAATCACCGACAGCGTCCACGCCCATGCCACGCCGGGAACGATCCAGCCCAGCACCAGCAGCAGCACCAGTGCCGCGGGGACGAGGCTGCGGCGCAGGTTGTCGAACAGCTTCCAGCGCGACAGCGCAGACAGCGGGTTGGGCTCGAGACAGGAGGCCTGGGATTGGGTGGCCTGGAAGTGGGAGGCCGGGACTCGGGGGGCCTGTTTTTCGGCAGCCTGGCCTTGGGCACCCTCGCCTGCCGCGGGATCGGCGCACTGCACCGGCACCCGTGACCGCAGCCATGCGATGAGCTGCCAGTCGCCGCGAATCCAGCGGTGGCGGCGGCTCACATCGGTGCTGTAGCGCGCCGGATGGTCCTCGTAGAGCGACACGTCGCTGAGCAGCCCGGAGCGCACATAGCAGCCCTCGAGCAGGTCGTGGCTGAGGATGCGATCCGGCGGAAAACGATCGCCGAGGCAATGCTCGAACGCCTCGACGTCGTAGATGCCCTTGCCGACGAAGGAGCCTTCGCCGAAGAGGTCCTGATACACGTCCGACACCGCCCGCGTATACGGGTCGATGCCTGGCTCGCCGCCATTGAGGCGGGCATAGCGGGAGCGGCTGGCGCCGGGCAGGCTGATCGCCACCGCGGGCTGCAGGATGCCGTAGCCGGCAACGACGCGGCGCGTGACCCGATCGTGCTGCGGGCGGTTGAGCGGGTGCGCCATGGCGGCCACCAGCGCACGCGCCGCATCGCGCGGCAACTGGGTGTCGGTGTCGAGGGTGATGACGAACTTCACCCCGGACAGTGCGGCGGTATCGCCAATCACGCACGCAAAGCCGGTGCCGGGGGCGGCAGGAATGCAGCGCAGCAGCGCGTTGAGTTCGGCGAGCTTGCCGCGCTTGCGCTCATGCCCCATCCACACGCCTTCCTTCGGATTCCAGCGCCGGGGGCGATGAAAGAGGAAGAAGATGTCGCCTTCGGCGTCTGTCCGGCCAGCGCCATATTTGCGGTTGAGCGCCTTGATCGCGAGGTGCGCGCGTTCGACCAGCGCGGCATCTTCGGGCAGCTTCTCCTGGCGGGCGTCGAGCAGATCGGTGAGCAGACCGAAATGCAGGCTGTCGTCGCGATTGGCCAGGAAGCGCACTTCCAGCGCCTCGACCAGCTCATCGACATTGTCCGCGCTGGTGAGCATGGTCGGCACCACCACCAGCGTGCGCCACTGCGGCGGAATCCCGGCGGCGAAGTCCATGCGCGGCAGCGGGTGCGGGGTCGCCAGCAGCGTGGCCAGCCAATTCACCAGGGCGGCGCCTAGCCGGCTCGCGGCCAGCAGCGCCAGGAGGGCTGCCGCCGGCGGCAACCACGCAAGCTTTCCCGCCGAGGCGACGCCTGCGTGCAACTGACCAATCAGCGCGCCGGCGACGGCGACGCTCAGCAGCGCGATGGCGCCAAGGTAGAGGGTCAACGGACAACGCGCCGCCCTTGCCCGCAGCACCGCGCACCAGGAGCGACGATAGGCGACCGTGCGCTCGAGCACTGGCCGCCCCTTGTCGATGAGGTAAAAGCCGACATGATCTGCGCGAGCTGAACTCTCACCGCCCGGTGCGCTGTCGCGCGCGAGCGCCACCGCCTGGTGCGCCACTTCGCCCTCGCTGCAGGCGCTCTTCTTCGAAATCGCCTCGACCACGTGCCGGTAACGGTCACGGGTCGCAAAATCCATCCCCGCGTACATCCTGGCGGGGTCTTCGCACAGCGCGTGCTCGACCACGCTCATGGTCTCGACGAAGGCGCGCCAGTCCAGCGCGCTCAACAGGCGCAGGCTGCCGATGCTGTTGCTGATCGACACCTGGTCGGCGGCCTGCTGCTGGTTCTCGGCCTGGATCGACTGCTCGATCGTCATGCCGTGTTCGGCAAGCTGCTGCTCGATCCACGACAATGGCAAGGCGAGCGCGGGACCGCGATGCTGGAAGCGACGCACCAGTCCGGCGACGAAGGTGCAGCTCATGGGCGGGCTCGAGCGCGCCAGGTCCGCCAGCACCAGGATCAGGCTCTTGGGGTCGGTGTCGGCGGCCTCGATCACGCGGTCGGCCCAGGCGTCGGCCAGATCGCGCTCGGCGCAGGCATCGGCCACCCGCACGCTGGTGCGGCGCAGGCTCTCGACCAGCGCGAGGCGCAGCATGATCGGAATGGCCCACAGCTCACCCAGCTTCAGGGCACTGACGGTCTGGTACGCGGCGATGAATCGGCGCAGCTCCTCGGCATCGACCCGGCCGTCGCCGTGCGACACGATCTCGAGCATGAGGTCGTACACGCGCGGCTGCCCGGCCGATGGCCCATTGGCCAGGCGCGGAAGGCCGACACTGTAGCCGCGCGGCAGGTGTCGCCGTGCGGTGCGGATCTGTTCCTCGATGAGGTAGAAGTTGTCGAGCAGCCATTCGCCCGCCGGCGTGATGCGGCGGTTCTCGGTGACGGCGGTGGTGAGGCGCCGCGAGGCTTCGACAAGTGCATGTTCGTTGGCCGCGAGCCGGGTCAGCAGTTGGTCGGGACGAGGGCCCGTCGCGAGTTCGTGGGTGGCGGCCAGGGCCTTGCCGTGCTGAACCATCTGCTCGCTGCTGAACAACTCCGCGCGCAATGGCAACTCGGCGGCGTCGTGACCCCCTGTCAGGGTGCGCAACGCAGGAAAGATCGAAAGAAAGACCCCGCGGCTACCGTCGATGATCTGCTTGAGCAGTGGCCGCGGGAAAGACATCGCTTACTTCAGGCGCATGTCATTCTTGACCGACGTCACGCCACTGACGCCACGCGCCAGCCCGACCGCGGTGTTGATGTCGGCCTGCGAATTGACGAAGCCACTGAGCTGAACGACGCCCTTGAAGGTCTCGACGTTGATTTCAGCCGACTTGAGGCTGGGGTGCTCGAAGATGGCCGCCTTGACCTTGGCCGTGATCACGGTGTCGTCCACATACTCGCCCATACCGGCCTGTTTCGACGACGACGCACAGCCCACTGCGGTGATCAGCGTGAGCGAGAGGAAGAGCGCGGAAAGATACTTGCCAAACTGTTTCATGATCGAGATCTCCAAAGTTTGATGACGCAGGACTTCTTGAAGCTGCTTCATTCCGGTCGCGGCAAGCCGCGACGGATTCGTGAATCACCGGCCCCGCAACATCGAGCCGATGACGAGCCCGGCCAGCGCTGCCGCGCCGAGGACTTTCCAGGGGTTGTGGACGACATACTCCTGCGTCATGTCGGCGGCCTCGCCCATCCTCCTGCCGGCCGCAACGCGCGCCTTGTCGAGCCGCGCGCCGGCCTCGCCCAGACGCTCGTCGACGCGTGTGCGCACCGCAGCGAAGTCGTCGCTGCTGGCGCTGACCACCTCTTTCAGCAAACTCTCCGAATCGGCGACGAGTTCCTTCAGATCCCGCACCACCTGGTTGCGCATGTCCACCACGGCGCCGTGCTTGAAACTCAGTTCCTTACTCATGATTCCTCCTGTTGAGAGTCGGCCGCCCCGCCGACAGGGCAAATCCGGGCGGGTATTCGAAGGGGATAAGCTGGGTATGAATGCTCTTCTTCGTGGCCGCATTCGTCTGTGCGCTAGCCAACAGACCGCAGATCACGCCTCGCTATCATTCAGATCAAGGACAGGGTGACGCGCAGCGAACGCCATGAGCGCTGCGCATCCCGTCCGATCCAAGGCTGGAACGCACGACGCCACAAAGCGCGACATTGGTGCCTGACCCTGTGCCTGGCTCTCTGCTCCAGGCGCTCACTTACTGCGAGGAGACTTGAAATGTCACTGGGAACCATCCTGCTGATCGTGCTGATCCTGTTCCTGGTCGGCGCACTTCCAAGCTGGCCGCATAGCCGGAGCTGGGGTTACGCGCCTAGCGGGCTGCTCGGCGTGGTGTTGCTGATCGTGCTGATCCTGTTCCTGATGGGGCGGATCTAGACTCCTCTGCCGCGGGCTCAGCGAGCGGGGGACCGAGAGAGCCGGACCAATTCACCAACCTGTCGAGTGCGCCCGGGCCGGGCGCATTCGACAAAAAAAAAGCCCCTGAATCTCAGGGGCCTGCAATACAAAACGACTTGAACGGTGCGCAAATGCTTGCTTATGCGGCCTTCTTCATGGCCTTCTTCTCGGTCGTGCTGGCCGCCGCAATCATCGGCTGCACGGCGTCGTCTGCAACCGCCAGAGCTCGCTCGGCAATCTCGGCGCCGGCATTGACCATGCGTTCGTAAGCTTCGGTGGCGCTGTTCAGGCTCGACTTGATCTGCTCGACCGCTTCGACACTGCCCGTAGGGCCGGATTTGGCCATGCTGTCGAGCAGCGCGCCGATGGACTCGGCGAGTTCGTTGGTGCGCTCGACCGTGATCTGTCCGATCTCGACCTGCGACTTGATGCAGATGCCGCTGAAGTTGCGCAGATAGTCGCTGGCAAATTCCAGCGAACGCGCCGGCGAAACGGACTGCGCTGTCAGTTGCTCGAGCGGGTTGCCGCTCTTCGGCACCTCGATGCCAGTCTTGTACGACCGCAGCGCGTTCATATTGAGCGCGAACAGTTGCTCGGACGTGTTCAGCGCAATATGGACGATGGCGTTGAAGGTATCGCCATTGGCAGTGACGACTGCGGAAATCTTTTCGTGCAAGGGCGTAATCGAGTTCATCGAGTTCATCGTGTGTTCCTCAGGGTTACAAAAAGGCGGAGTCCGTCGCTGCTCAATGACATCCGTTTTGCAGCGGCCGCACCCCCCATTGAAGGCAGCCTGCATGTTGCCTGCCCAACTGATCAGATGTCTGTCAGTTCAACGCCAGATCGGTGCCGGAAAAGAAGTCGATCCGTGTCGGAAAATTCCTATCCTCGCGCGCGCGCCGCGCCCATGGCGTGATCCGAATGGCAACCCATCCATACGCTCGACCACCAGGCCGAAGGCCTGCGCACTGGTCTGAATGAAACGCGCCTCGGCTTCACTGGAAAAGGGCCCGAGCAGCACGGTCGCGGGCTCGCGCCCGGCACCTGCACGTCTTCGGCCCGATTTCTTCGTGACCACGGGTGCCCGCAGGTAGATACCCGGGCGCGATGAATCGACAGCGATCAGCGCCTGTGCCGGCCCCCGCTGCTGTCGTGTTGCGATGAGCCTGTCTAGTGAGTCCTGCAAGGCTGTCTCCTCCACGCGGTGACTCTTCGGCCACTCGTTCTCGTAACTTGGTCTCGCACCTCAGCGACACCCCGTCGCCCCGACCTCTCGCGCCACTTTCCGAGGCGTCATGAGATCCGGCCGGGCCTCTGTCCTGGTGCCTGTTCCTGCGCAGTCGTGTCTCATTGATTGCGCCCGCCAATTATGCAGATCTGATCAATCCAGGTCTGTCGGCAATTGGCTGAACGGAAGTCAGATCATTGGATGGCTGAGGTAGGTTTTTTCTTACATCGATCAATCGCTTGACTGGACGCATACCCTTTCGGCAGCAATTGCAGTACGCTCAACGGTGTCCGTCCCGTTCGGCATAAGGTCACCGAATCTCGGTGCGACATCGGCCTGCGACACCGCTCCGCGCCGGATTGCCTGATGGAGTTGTTTCCCGATCATGAAGCCCGATTGCACACACCCGAATCTGCCCGCCCCCGATGCAGCATGCGGACCAGAGCCGGCGGGGCAACAAGGCGCCGCCCCGCTGCAAGGTGCCTCCGATGCGCTTGAACAACAGTTGCAGGAGCATCAGGTCGAACTCCATGCGAAGGCCGAAGCCCTGCACGACATCGAGCGTGAATTGAAGGAATCGCGCGATCGGTATATCAGCCTGTTCGAGCACGCGCCGACCGCCTACCTCTTGCTCGACGAGAAGGGCCGCATTTCCGAACTCAATCTGCCGGCTGCCGCCCTGCTCGGGCAGGATCGCCGCAAGTTGCTCCATCGTCGTTTCAGCCAGTTCCTTCACGGCGATGCAGCCGACACCTGGCACCGATTTCTCCACAACGATCTGCAGCATGCCGACCGGCAGACCTGTGAGCTGAAACTACGACGCAGTGGTGGCGACGCGTTCTGGGCGCGCCTGGGCGGCCATCGCCACCTGGAGAAGGAAGGAAAGCGGGTGCTGCGGATCGCGCTCGAAGACATCAGCGAACGCAAACTGCTGGAGCAGGCGCTGCAGGAGAAGGAGCGCTACCAGCGGGCGCTCCTCGACAACTTCCCGTTCATGGTGTGGCTCAAGGACACCGAGGGCCGCTTTCTGGCCGTAAACAGTGCGTTTGTCAAATCATTCGGCGGCGATCGCGCCGAAGAGTTTGTCGGCAAGACGGATTTCGACCTCGTCCCGGCAGCCTTGGCCGAGGCCTATCGAGCCACTGACCGGGAGGTCCTCGCTTCACGCCGGCAGATCATGCTCGAGGAGGAGACCTACAACAAAGGCAAGTCCGCCTGGTCAGAGACCTACAAGGCGCCCGTGCTCGACCAGCATGGCAATCTGCTCGGCACCGTGGGTTTCGCACGCGAGATCACCGCACGCAAGGAGGCCGAGACCGCCCTGCTGCACAAGAATGAAGTGCTTGAAGAAGAGGTCGCCGAACGCACCGCCGAAGTGGGTGCGAGCGCCCTTGCCCTGTCCGAGTCGGAGCGATTTTTCCGCGCAACGATCGATGCACTGCCTTCCGCACTGTGTGTGCTCAACGAGACCGCCAGCATTGTCGCGGTCAACAGGGAATGGCGGGTGTTTGCGGCCGCCAACGGCGGCGACCCCGGCGAGGTCAGCGAAGGTGCCAACTATCTCGCCGTGTGCGACGCCTCGGCACGGCGTATGCGGGGAAGCGCCCTCGCGGTGGCAAACGGCATACGTGATGTCCTGGCCGGGCGGCGGAAATCGTTCGTGCTGGAGTACGAATGCAGCACGCCGACCCAGGAGCGCTGGTTTGAAGTTCGCATCTCGCGCTTTGCCGACGACGGACCGGTCCGCCTGGTCGTGGTGCATGAAAACATCACCCGGCGCAAGGAACTGGCGACGGCACAGCTCGAAGCATCCCAGCGCCTGAAACGCCTCGCAGCCCACCTCGAATCCGTGCGCGAGGAACAAAACACCCGGATCGCGCGCGAGGTGCACGACGAACTCGGCGGCACGCTGACCATGCTCAAGCTCGGCCTGGTGACGATGATCGACAAGCTGACGAGCGTCTCGCCGACGGCGACGCAGTTGCAGGGCATGGTCCAGCAGGTGGATGCGGCCCTGCAAACGGTCAAGCGCATCTCCACCCACCTGCGCCCGGCCATGCTCGACGCCCTCGGCCTGCTCGCGACGATCCGGTGGCATGCCGATCGGTTCTCGCGCATGACCGGCATCGAGGTCGAACTGAAACTGCCGGACCATGTCCGCCTGTCGGCCGGGGCCAGTACCGCGGTGTTCCGCATCGTCCAGGAAGGCCTGACCAACGTTGCCAAGCACTCAGGAGCGAAGAAGGTGAGCATCACCATGATCAAGCGCAAGGGGAACCTGATCCTGCGGATGCGCGACGACGGCAAGGGACTGCCCAAGGACAGCCTGCGCAAGCACGACTCTTTCGGACTCATCGGCATGCGCGAACGTGCGCAGCACCTTGGCGGCGAGCTGACACTCACCGGCACACCAAGGACGGGAACCCGGTTGATGCTGCGCCTTCCGCTCGACGCAGGCGCCACGACGGCGATTCAGGAGGAGGATTGAACATGGTCAGCGTTGTCATCGTCGACGACCACGCCGTGGTGCGCAGCGGCCTACGCCAGTTCTTCGTCGCAACCGAGGATTTCGAGGTCGCGGCCGAGGCCGCAACAGGTGGCGAACTGCTTGCCCTGGTGGATTCGGCCGAGGCGGACGTCGTCCTGCTCGACATCACCCTGCCCGATATGAACGGGCTCGAAGTGCTCAAGCGTGTCAAGCTGGTCCGCCCCGGCCTGCCGGTGCTGATCTTCAGCATGTTCGCCGAGGAAGAGTTCGCCGTGCCGGCGCTGCAGGCAGGCGCGTCGGGCTATCTGAACAAGGACAGTCCGCCCACGCAGATCCTGAGCGCGATTCGCACCGTCGTGGGCGGGGGGCGTTACATCAGCCCGGCACTGGCTGAGCGATTGATCGAAGGCACGATCAATGAGACGAGGCGCCCGCCGCACGAGACGCTGTCTCCGCGTGAGATGTCCGTGATGCTGCTGCTGAGCAAGGGGGCTTCACTCACCCGGATCGGCGAACAGCTGCATCTGAGCGTGAAGACGATCAGCACCTACCGCGCCCGCATCCTGGAAAAGCTGGGCATGCAGTCCAACGCGGAGATCACGCGCTACGTGCTGGAGCACAAGCTGGGGCCTGATTGACAGCGCACGCGGCGCAAGCCTGAAGGCCCGCGCCCTGTGCGTGCAAGACGGTCTTACTTGCCGACCTCATGGCCGATGATGCCGCCGACCGCGGCGCCACCGACGGTGCCAACCGCGCTGCCCCCGGTGAGCACAGCACCGCCGACCGCGCCGACACCCGCGCCGACGGCCGTGCTCTTGTCCCGCTCCGACATGCCGGCACACCCGGCGAGGCCGAGCAGCATCGCGGCTGCGACCGTACCGACGGCCAATCTGTGCATTGTTCTCATGGCATTACTCCTTGATCTGATGAAGCGGGAAGTGATGCCGTGGCGGATTGCGTTGGTCATGCACCTCACTTCGCCTCGGGCGTGCAAGGACTGTCGAGGATAGCTCGCGTCCTCGATGAATCCCGCGCGCCTGTCGGCTCGGATGCCACCATCGTGAGGCCGGACATCCCGCCCGTCTGTCTGCTGCCGCACAGTAAGCGCTCACCCAGCGGCGTCGTTGCTACGCAGCGCGGCTTGAGATATCCGA